>DATJXL010000182.1:0-62278 GCA_035500135.1 Kofleriaceae bacterium | reverse complement strand
TCGTCGGCGGCGAGCCACGCCGCGGCCGCCGCGGTCTCGACCTCGATGCGCTCGGCCGTGCGCTCGGCGAGCTTGGCGAGCGCGGCGAGTGCCTGGGCGCGCGCGCGCTGGTCGCCGCTCTTCGCCATCAGCTCGGCTTCGAGCTGGTACGCGCGGCGCCGGGTCGCGGTCGCGTCGGCATCGTCGGCAGCATCGAGCAGCTCGAGCGCCTCGTGCAGGTCGGCGACGGCAGCCGCGAGATCGGGCGCGCGTTCGCGCCGGCGCACGTCGGCGCGATGCACGAGCAGCGACGCACGTTCGCTCGGCGGCGGCCGGGTCGCGAGCACGGCATCGACCCAGCGCCGCTCGCTCATCGCGTCGGGCGCGCGCTCGAGCATCGTGCGTGCGGCGCCGCGCGCGATCTCGGGCGCGTGCTCGCCGGCCAGCTCGTGCGCGCGCTCCCAGTCTGCGCTCGCTTGCTGCGCGGCGCCGGCCTTGTCGAGCAGCGTCGCGCGCGCGACCGCGAGCTCGGCGGCGCGCGTGTACAGCCGTTCGCCGGGCGCGGTCTCGGCGAGCCCGACCAGCGAGCTGATCGCGGTGTCGAGCTCGGCCGCGGCGTGCTCGCGATCGAGCGTCGCCTCGGCGATCTCGGCGAGCATCGCGTGCGCTTCGGCCGCGAGCTCGCCGCCGCCGATCACGGCGCGGCGGAGCGCCGCGCGCGCCTCGTCGGACCGCCCGAGCTGTACGAGCGAGCGCGCGAGCGCCAGCTCGTGGCGCGCCGCGACGGTCTGCGCGAGCCCCAGGCCGCGGAGGCGCTCGTAGAGATCGGCGGCAGCCGCGTGATCGCCGCGCCGCGCCGACGCCAGCGCGAGGCCCGCGATCGCGTCGGCCTGCAGCGCGTCGAGCTCGAGCGCGCGCCGCCACGCGGCCTCGGCGTCGGCCTGGCTGGCGCCGCTGTCGGCGAGCAGCTCGCCGAGCGTGGCGAACGCGCGGCCGGCCGTGCGGCGATCGCCGCGCGCCTCGGCGAGCTGCGCGACCTCGCGCCACGCGATCGCCGCGGCGTCGCGATCGCGGCTCGCGAGGATCACGGCCGCCATCTCGGCCACCGACGGATCGTGCGGCGCGAGCTCGCGCGCGGCGGCGAGCTCCTGCTGCGCGCCGGCGGCATCGCCGAGCTGGTGCGCGAGCACGTCCGCGAGCTTGAGGCGCATCGCGAGCGCGCGCTCGGGCTCGCTGCCCCCCCGTGTCATCGATCCGCCGGCGCCGGGCTCTTGCCCGGCGGCGGCGGCGCGCGAGCGCAGCAGCCGCACGAGCTCGCTCCACCGCTGCTCGTCTGCCAGCCGATCCACCAGGGCATCGGCAGCCTCGCCGGAGCCCGGGTCGTGCTCGAGCGCGAGCTCGTAGAGCTGGGTCGCCGAGCGCGGCTCGAGCACGCGCAGCAGGCGCGCACCGGCGAGCGCGGCGAGCGTCGCTTGATCGTCGTCACCGTCGGCGCTCGCGAGCTGTGCCAGCTGTGCGAGCTGCGCGGCCGCTTCGCGCGCATCGCCTTGCGCGAGCGTGATCGACGCGAGCGCGGCGTGCGCGGCGGGGAAGTGCGGCCACCGGCCGAGCGCCTGGCGCGCGAGCTCGAGCCCGTCGAAGAACCACGCCGGCCGCGCCGACGCGAGCGCGAGGATGCGCTCGAGCAAGTGCGGCTGGTCCGGCCCGCCGGCCGCGAGCAGCGCGCGATAGCCGCGCATCGCGTCCTCGACGTGACCGGAGCGGAGCTGGTGATCGACCGAGTGCATGAGGTCGTGCGCGGCGGCGAGCTGGAGCGCGGCCGGCCGCACGCCGAGCTCGCGTGCACCGCCCGGCCCGAACGCGAGCTCGACCGCGGCGCGCCCGACCCGCACGTGCGCGACCTCGAGCTCGGCGACCGCGGGCAGGCGCCAGCCGGCGGGCGGCATCAGCGACCACAGCACGGCGCCGACGCCATCGATCTCGACGTCGCCGAGCCCGCGCGCGTGCGGCCGTTCGACGAGCCCCGCGGTGTCGGTCGCGCCGAGCAGTGCGCCGAGGATGCGATCGGCGAGCACCGGCCCGGGTGTCGGCAAGTGGCCGTGCACGCGGATGTGGCTGGCGAGCGCGCGCACGTGCGTGCCCGAGCACACGACGACGACGCGAAACGACAGGTCCGCGGTCGCCAGGCCATCGGTGGCGCGCGCGCGTACGGAGATGAAGCCGTCGCCGAGCCGCGCGTGTACGCCCGTGATGCCGAGGCCGGCGAGATGCCGGCGCGCGATCTCGACGCGCTCCTCGAGCGCGGGCGGCGGCACGCGCAAGACGAGCGAGCGCAGCCGCGTGCGCCGGCGCTGGAAGCGCTCCGCCGGCACGACCGGTCCGGGGTCGGTGCCGAGGTCGGTGACCTCGAGCTCGAGCCGCTCGACGATGACCGAGCCGACGATCACGTCCGCGAGCACGAGCCGCCCGACGCCGGCATGGGCGCTGAACGTGAACGGCAGGCGGCGCAAGCCTCCCTCGGGGACGGGCACGCCTCGAAGTTACTACGTCTCCTGCACGCGTGGCCGAGGCGCGGCGAGAACCGGCGCGGCGCGCGCGGCGCTCACAACCGAAATCGCAAGTCTCGGTTGCGATTTCTCGGATCGGTTCTCAGTGGAAGCTCATGCACGGATGATACTGGGTCGCGATCACGTTGCCCTTGTCATCCGTCTCGCGCAGGAGGTCGGGGTTCACCTTGATCTTGCCGTCGCGCGCGAGCGTCTCGCACTTGTCCTTGAGCCAGCCACCGAGCGCCTCCTCGGCGCGCTCGTCGCGCAGCTCGGTGAGGTCCGCGGCCGCTTCCTTGTCGAAGTCCTCGACCTTGGGCTGCGTCTTCTCGACGAGCTCGATCACGAGGTACTTGCCCCCCACCTCGTAGACCCTCTTCGCGACCTGGTTCGTGCCCAGCTCGTCGAACAAGGCATCGGAAGCCGCCCGCTCGTCGATCCGGTCGCGCGGCGTCTCGCGACGTTCGGTCGGGCTGATGCCCGGCATCATCGTCATGCGCGGCGCCGGCCCTTCGAGCCGGACCTTCGGCGCGAAATCGCCGAACGACGGCAGCACGTCTTTGGTCGCGGTCAGCGGCTCTGGCGGCGGTGGCGGGGTCGTCCCGCCGCCGCTGCCGTTTCCGCTACCGCTTCCCGCTGCCGTCGCCGATCCCGATCCGGCCGCCGATCCCGATCCGGCTGCCGATCCCGATCCGGCTGCCGATCCCGATCCCGCCGCCGCGCCGGCTCCGGCACCGCTTCCGGATCCAGCTCCGGCCTCCGGCTTCGCCGCACTCTCCGGATCCTTCGGCAGGATCTGCGCGCGCTCGATCATCAACGTCTGTTCGGCCTGCACGTACTGCTGGTAGACCTGCTGGCGGGTCTCGTCGGGAAGCTGCGAGCTGTTGAGCAGGCCCATCATCGCCTTCATCGTCTGCTTGAGCTGCGGCGGCGACGGGTAGGGCTGCTGCGGTTCACGCGCGAACAGATCGCCGAGGTTCTTCTTGCCGTCTCTGGTGTCCGCCAGCGCCTTGAGCGCGGCGCGCTTCGCGCCTTCCTTGCCCCACGCCTCGCGGGCCAGCTTCGCCGCGATCTCGCGCTTCACCTGATCGAGCGTGAGCGCGCCTTCGCGCTGATCCTCGACCATCGCGAGATACGCGCCCTTGTCGGTCGTCACGACCGGCGTCATCTCGCCCGGCTTGAGCGTCTTGACCGCGTCGTCGATCGCCTTGTCGCCGAGCGTCGGATGCTCGGCGCTGATCCAGCCCTTGTCGCCACCGCTGGCCTTCGCGGCGCCATCGCTCGCCAGATCCTTCGCCGCGTCGGCGAACTTGCGCTTGCCCGACGCGATCGCGGCGCGCGCGGCCTCGAGCTCGGCCTTCGCGTCGTCGACGGTCGGCGCCGGCTTTGCGGCCGAGCCCGAGCCCGAGCCCGAGCCCGAGCCCGACCCCGATCCCGCCGGCTCCGGCTTCGTGCCCGCGACGAAGATCTCGCGCACGTGCAGCTGCTTGTTCACCGTGTACGTGCGGGCCTTGTTCTGGTCGTAATCGGCTTTCACCGCGTCGGCGTGCTCGGCCGCGTAGCGATCGAGATCCGCGTCGGTCGCCTTGACCGCCAGCTGGTAGTCGTCGGGATCGAACTCGACCACGTCGTATTTGACGAGCGTGTTGTCGTACAGGTACTGCGCGAGCGCTTCGTCGCGCGACACCTGCACCGCGCCCTTGATCAGGTCGGCCATCATCGCCGCCTGCAGCGAGCGCTGCTGCTCGACCTCGTAGCTGTTCTTCGACACGTTCAAGGTGCCATACCAGTTCTTGAACGCGCGCATGCTCCACAGGCCGTCCTCGTCGAAGATGCCGGGAATCTGCCGGCGCTCGCCGCCGGTGTAGAACCGGCCCTCCTTGATCTCGTCCTCGACGAGCCCCGTGTTGACGAGCAACCCGCGCGCGGTCGCCTCCTGGGCGAGCAGCTCGCGCCGGATCAGCTGCTCGAGCGCGGTGTAGGTGCGCTGCTTGCTGCTGCTGCGGTTGTACGGGTTCGAGTACGCGATGTGATACGCGGTCTGCGAAACGTCGTGGCCGTCGACGGAGACGATCTGATTCGCCTCGCCGCTGCAGCCCGAGTCGTTCTGCCGACTCTGACCGGGGCGGAAGTTGATGATGAAGATCGCGATCAGGAGGCAGAAGATCAAATAGACGAAGATCGACGCCCCCTGGCGCCGCATGTTTTCCAGCATGGGGTCGCACGTTCTTAGACCGATGCGGGGCCAGCCGCAAACCCCCGGGGGATTTTCGGAGGGCAGCTAACCCCGTCCGCCCTGAACCCACTTCGGCGGCGTCAAGATTGTCTTGCGCGGAGGCGTTTTTGCGTGATAACTCCGCCAGGCTTTTCGGGTTGGTACGGCCGGAGAGCTGCGCTCCATTTCAACCACCGCGACGCACGCGCGCCGCGCTCCCGGGACAAACAGAACATGCTCTTCGATTGGGTCTACGGAATGTTTTCCAACGACCTGGCCATCGACCTCGGGACGGCCACGACGCTGACGTTCGTGAAGGGTCGCGGCATCGTCGCGAACGAGCCGAGCGTGGTCGCGGTGCAAGCGTCATCGCAGGGCCCGAAGAAGGTCCTCGCCGTCGGAAAAGAAGCGAAAGAGATGCTCGGGCGTACGCCCGGCAACATCGTCGCGATCCGGCCGATGCAGGACGGCGTCATCGCCGACTTCGAGGTCACCGAGGCGATGCTGCGCTACTTCATCCAGAAGGCGCACCAGCGCCGCACGCTCGTGCGGCCGCGCGTGATCGTCAGCGTGCCGTCGGGAATCACCGAGGTCGAGAAGCGCGCGGTGCGCGACTCGGCGCTCGCCGCGGCGGCGCGCGAGGTCTACCTGATCGAGGAGCCGATGGCGGCGGCGATCGGCGGCGGCCTGCCGATCACCGAGCCGACCGGCAACATGATCGTCGACATCGGCGGCGGCACGACCGAGGTCGCGGTGATCGCGCTCGCCGGCATCGTGCAGTCGAAGTCGATCCGCGTCGCCGGCAACAAGATGGACGAGGCGATCGTCCAGTACATCAAGCGCAAGTACAACTTGCTCATCGGCGATCGCTCGGCCGAGATCATCAAGAAGGAAATCGGCTCGGCGTATCCGCTCGAGGAGCCGATGACCGTCGAGGTCAAGGGCCGCGACCTGGTCGCCGGCGTGCCGAAGACGTTGCTCGTCAACTCGGATGAAATCCGCGAGGCGCTGCAGGAGCCAGTCAACGCGATCATCGACGCGGTGCGGTTCGTGCTCGAGCGCACGCCGCCCGAGCTGTCGGCCGACATCGTCGACAAGGGCATCGTGCTGTCGGGCGGCGGCGCCCAGCTCAAGAACCTCGACGTGCTCGTGCGCGAGGAGACCGGCCTGCCGGTGATGGTCTGCGAGAACCCGCAGACCGCGGTCGTGCTCGGCACCGGCAAGGTGCTCGACGAGCTGGGGCTCTTGCGCGAGATCGCGCTGCGGTAGGCGGGCTGCGGAGCCGTCGCGATGACGTTGCGCCACAGGCTCGTCGACTGGCTGCTGGTCGCGCTGCTGATCGTGCTGCCGGCGCTGGTCCTGCGCGCGAGCCTGTCGCGCGGCACGACGTCGCCGCTCGATCGCGCGCTCCTGCGCATCACCGCGCCGCTCGAGGCCGGCGTGTCGTGGGTGGTCGAGGGCATCGGCGGGATGTGGGAGCGCTACGTCGCGCTCGTCGACATCGAGAAGGAGAACCGCGAGCTGCGCGCCGACAACGACGAGCTGCGCAAGCAGCTCGCGACGACGAGCCGGCGCGCGTTCGACGTCGAGGCGCTCGAGGATCTCGCGACCGTCAAGCGCAAGACGCCGGCCGACACGCTCGGCGCGCGCGTGATCGGCGCGCCGCTGTCGCCGCAGTTCCGCGTGCTGCGCCTGCGCATCGACCGCGGCGAGCGCGAGGTCGCGCCCGGCATGCCGGTCGTCGCCGGCGGCGGTCCGGTCGGCCGCGTCGACAAGGTCTACGGCGACTACGCCGACGTCACGCTGATCAGCGATCCGAGCTCGTCGATCGAGGTCGTGATCCCGCGCACCGGAGGCCGCGGCATGCTGACCGGCCTCGGCCGGCCCGACTCGTACGCGTGCACGATCGAGTGGCTCGAGCGCGACTCCGCGGCCGCGGGCAACGCGAAGATCGAGGTCGGCGACGACGTCGTGACGAGCGGCCTCGGCGCCAGCTTCCCGCCCGGCCTCGTCGTCGGCAAGATCGTGAAGGTCGCGCACGACGACGGCATGTTCCAGCGCGCCGAGGTCGAGCCCGCGGTCGACGTGTCGCGCGTGCGCGCCGCGCTCGTGTTGCTCGCGCCGCCGCCGCCGCCGGATCCCGATGCGAAGGTGAAGAAGAAGAGCGAGCCGGCGTTCGGGGGGCGGGCGCTGTGAGCAGGCAGAGAATAGGGAACAGGGAAGCGGAACCTGAATCGAGCATTCACCACTCAGATTCCGCTTCCCTGTTCCCTATTCTCCGGAGGGCGCGATGAGGACCGCAACGCTCGTCCTCGTCGCCTACGTCCTCTGCGTGATCGTCGCGGCATCGTGGCACGTGCTGCCGCACGCGATCCACGACGCGATCCCCGACATCGGCGCGCTGACCGCGGCGTACCTGGGCCTGACCGCGCGCCGCAACCTCGCGCCGGCGGTCGGTGGATCGATCGCGCTCGGTTACCTCGTGGATCTGGTGTCGGGCGCGCCGCCAGGCCTCGTCGCGCTCGTGCTCGGGCTGACCGGGCTCGTCGCGCGCGCCGTCCAGCAGCGGATCTACGTGCGCGGCACGACGATGACGATCGCGTTCTCCGGCTTCGTCGCGATCGTGTCGTCGCTGCTCGCGCTGTTCGTGCGGACGTTGTACGGCATGCCGCGCGCGGCCGCCGCGATCGAGCTCCGCCACCTCGCGCTCGTCGCGATCGCGACCGCGCTGGTCGGCCCGCTGGTGTGGCGCGTGTTTCGCCGCATCGACGCTGCCTACGCGCGCACCCACCGCGACCGCGACGCCGCGCTCGAGGGCATCCGATGAGCTCGCGCGGCTACGGTCCCGCGCTGCCCGAGCTGCACAAGCGGTTGCGCTGGGTCGCGATCGCGGTGCTCGGCGCGTTCGCGCTGCTCGTCGGCCGGCTCGGCCAGCTGCAGATCATGCGCGGCGACAGCTACTACGAGCGCACGGTCTCGAACGTGGTCAAGGAGCGCTACCTGCCGAGCGTGCGCGGCAAGATCGTCGATCGCAACGGCGTGCCGCTCGCCGACAACCGGCCGGCGTTCAACATCTACATCACGCCGAACCAGGTCACCGCCGACAGCAAGGCCGAGCTCGCGCGCAAGCTCGGCCTCACCGACGACGAGCTCGCGAAGATCGACGAGCGCCTCGCGATCGGCAAGCTACGCGATCCGAAGAGCCCGGTGCTCGTGCTCGAGGATCAGGGCCGCGATCGCGCCGCGCTCGTCGAGCAGGCGAAGGCCCAGCTGCCCGGCATCGAGGTCCAGCACGAGCCGTATCGCTACTATCCGCAGGGCGATCTCGCGGCGCACCTCGTCGGCTACATGACGCAGATGACCGCCGACGAGGCCGACAAGCTCGGCGCGCAGGGCTACGACTCGAACGAGCTGATCGGCCGCTACGGCCTCGAGTCGGCGTGGGAGAACTACCTGCGCGGCAAGAAGGGCAAGGAGCGGTTCGCGGTCGACGCGCGCGGCGATCGCCTCGACGACGCGACTGCGGCGTCGCTGATCCCGCGCGAGCGCGTCGACGAGCCGGTGCCGGGCGCGAACCTCGTGCTCACGCTCGACGTCGAGCTGCAGCGGATCGCCGAGAAGGCGGTCGCGCACACCGCGGCGGCCGCGGTCGCGATCGTCGAGCCCAAGACCGGCAAGATCCGCGCGCTGGTCTCGAAGCCGTCGTTCGATCCGAACGTGATGACCGGCCATCTCACGAAGGCCGAGTACACGCTGCTGATGAGCGATCCGCGCAAGCCGTTCATCGACAAGACGCTGCGCGCGACGTACCCGCCCGGCTCGATCTTCAAGTTCGCGACCGCGCTCGCCGCGCTCGAGGACGGCCAGGCCAGCGAGGACGAGTCGATGTTCTGCACCGGCGAGTACGACCTCAGCGGCACGCACTTCCACTGCCACGGCACGCACGGCGCGATCAACCTGCTCCAGGCGATCCAGAAATCGTGCGACTCCTATTTCTGGCACCTCGCCGAGCGCATCGGCCTCGATCGCATCGCGGACGTCGCGCGCGAGTACGGCCTGGGCGCGCCGACCAACCTCGGCCTCAACGGCGACGCGCCGGGGCGCATCCCGACCAAGCAATGGTACGACCAGAAGAGCCACTACAAGGCCGGCTACGCGACGAACGCCGCGATCGGGCAGGGCGACGTCGAGGTCACCGTGCTGCAGATGGCGATGGCCTATGCCGCGCTGGCGAATGGAGGCACGCTGTACGTGCCGCAGGTGGTCGAGCGCGTCGAGACCCACGACGGGCAGGCGATCATCGGGTTCGAGCCGAAAGTCGAGCGCCAGGTCAAGACGCCGGCGCTCGCGCTCGATACGTGGCGGCGCGGCATGTTCAAGGTCACGAACGAGCTCGGCGGCACCGCGTACGAGCACGGCCACGTCGAAGGCATCACCGTGCTCGGCAAGACCGGCACCGCCGAGGTCAAGAAGCACCACAAGGAAGACGGCGAGCGCGACCTCGATCGCTGGAATCCGAACGAGTCGCACGCGTGGTTCGCGGGCTGGGCGCCGGCCGACGATCCCGAGCTCGCGGTGGTCGTGCTCGTCGAGCACGGCGGCCCCGGCGGCCAGGTCGCGTGGCCGATCGCCAAGCAGATCCTCGAGGGCTACTACACGAAGATCCATCCGGTGCCGTTCAAGGACATGCCACCGGTGAAGCGGGATCCGCGATGAGGCGCGGCACCGGCCTCATGCTACCGCGCGCGACGATCGGCATGTCGCGCTGGCGGCGGTTCCGCGCGGCGGTCGACTGGCCGCTGATCGCGACGATGCTCGCGCTGTGCACGATCGGCCTGCTGAACCTGTACTCGGCGACGCGCGGCGTGCGCCACCACGCGAAGTTCGACACCCAGGTCCAGTGGATGATCGTCGGCGCGATCGGCTTCGTCGCGGTGACGATCGTCGACTACCGCGCGTTCGTGCGGCTCGCCTGGTACGGCCTCGGCGCCGCGGTCGTGCTCATGATCACGGCGCGGCTGTTCGGGCACCCGACATCGGACGGCAGCCACGGCTACACCTATCGCTGGCTCAACCTCGGCGGGCTCGGGATCCAGCCCAGCGAGCTCGCGAAGCTGATGGTGATCCTCGCGCTCGCGCACATGTTCTCCGACTCCGAGGCGTCGGCGTACACGTGGCAGCGCCTGGCCGTGCAGGGGCTCGCGCTGCTGTTGCCGATCGGCCTGGTCGCGATCCAGCCCGACCTCGGCACCGCGGTCCTGCTCGCGCTGATCGTGTTCACGGTCGGTTTCCTCGCGATGCCGAACGTGTGGCCGATGGTCTACACGATGACGGGGACGCTGCTCGCGATCCCGATCCTGTGGGAGCGGCTCGAGTCCTACCAGCAGAACCGCATCCTCGGCTTCATCGACTGCAACGTCGCGAAGGCGAAGACGTGCTGGCACACGACGCAGTCGATCTACGCGGTCGGCTCGGGGCGGATCTGGGGCAAGGGCTTCCTCGAGGGCACGCAGAACCAGTTCAACTTCGTGCCCGAGCACTGGACCGATTTCCCGTACTCGGTGTGGGCCGAGGAGTGGGGCTTTGCCGGCTCGGTGTTCCTGCTCGCGATCTTCGCGTTCCTGCAGGTGTGGACGCTCAACGTCGCGCTGTCCGCCCGCGATCGCGTCGGCGCGGTGATCTGCGTCGGCGTTGCCGCGATGACGTTCTGGCACGTCGTCGTCAACGTCGCGATGGTGCTCGGCATCGCGCCCGTCGTCGGCGTCACGCTGCCGTTCATCTCCTACGGCGGCAGCTCGCTCGTGACGTTCTTCCTCGCGATGGGGCTCGTCGCGAACGTGAGCCTGCGCAAGCACGGTTACTGAAGCGCTCGCGTTCTCCCGCGCGTGAGCGAGCAAGCCCGTCCACGAGGCGGCGCGAGAACCGGACCGGAGCGTAGTGCTTTACGTGAGGACCGGAAGCGGAGCGCTAACGAAGTGGGCGGGCTGCGCAGCAAGCGCCTTCGTGCGACGCCCTAGGTTTGGGGCCACTCCATCTTCGGCATCTCGAACAAGGGCTTCTGCTCGATGTGCAGGCCGTCGTCGGCGACCGCGCTCAGGCTGTACGCGACGACCTCGGCGGTCTTCGCGCTGGCCGGCACGGGTGGATCGAGCTTGAGCGAGCACCACGAGCTCGGATCGCACTTGTACTTGCCGCCGCTGAACGACCAGTGATCGAAGTCGTGGTCGCTGCCGACCGCGGGCTCGCCGTGCACGACCTTGCCGTCGCCGTCCTTGAAGCGGACCAGCACCCAGTACGAGGCGATCGCCTTGTCGGAGAAGTTGTACGCCTTGACGTCGAGCTCGCTCTTGAATGCCTCGCCCGGCACCACCTTCGTGACCTGGAACGCCACCGGCGCGCCGTTCGCCGGCTTGGCCGGCGGGGCCTCGTCTTGCTTCTTGCTGCACCCGGCGAACGCCAGCGCGGCCGCCGCCACCATGATCATCGAACGCTGCATCGGAACCTCCGAAGCAACGAGCCTCGACCGCGCCCGCGGTCGCACGAAAACTACGCGCGCTACGCCTTGGCGTCGAGGTGCTTCTGGATCTCGGCCTCGAGCTTGGCGCGTGGCATCGCGCCCACGAGCTGGCCGACCACACGGCCGCCCTTGAAGATGAGCAGGGTCGGGATCGACCGCACGCCGTACTGCTGCGGGACGATCTGGTGGTGATCGACGTCCATCTTCGCCACCTTGAGCTTGCCCTTGTACTCGTCGGCGAGGGCGTCGATGGTCGGCGCGATCTGCTTGCACGGGCCACACCACACGGCCCAGAAATCGACGAGCGTCGGCACGTCGGCCTTCAGGACTTCTGCCTCGAAATTCGCGTCGGTGAGCTCTTTGACGTGCTGACTGGCCATCGCTACCTCCGGTGGTTCCCTTATGTAACTCCTCGGACCGAATACCGCAACTGCACCAAAGAGCGGGTACAATTTTCAGGAATGTCACGCCTGTTCATCTCGGTCGATCGGCTGGATGCCTGGACCGCCGAAGGCCGCGCGTCGCTCGAGGGCGATCGCATGGTGTTGACCGAGCTCGGACGCGCGTTCTCGATGACGCCCGCGGTCGTGTTCGAGCGCGTGACGGGCGGCTCGCAAGACCCGAACGGGCTGGTCGGGCTCGTCAAGTCCAAGGATGCGCTCGATCAGATGGGCGCGGAGCAGCTCGCGAACTCGGTGATCTACAACGACACCGCGTACGACGTGATCGACGGGTTCATCGGCGAGCCGCTGCCGCCATGAATCCCGCAGGCGACCGTCTGCTCTCGGTCGCGCCGTCGCCCATGTTCTGGGTCGCCGCCGTCGCGTACGCGATCGCCGCCGTGCTGCTCCTGCTCGTGCTCGCCGGGCAGGCGCGGCTGCGCACGCTCGCGCTCGTCACCGTCGCGATCGCGTGGTTCGCGCACGGCGCCGACATCGGCTGGCGCGGCACCGAGCACGTCCATCCGGCGGAATCCGTGCGCGAGGCGCTCGGCTTCCTCGCGTTCATCATCACCGGCGGCTACCTGCTCGCGAGCGTGCGCTACCGGCTCACGCTCGGCGGCGTGGTCGTGATGCCGATCGCGCTCGTGATGCTGCTCCTCGCCCGGCTCACGCCTGCGGGCAGCGCTCCGGAGGACCTGTCGACGCTCGGTCGCCTCCACATCTCGCTCGCGACGATCGGGGTCGCGATCTTCGCGCTCGCGAGCGTGCTGTCCGCGATCTACCTCGCGGAGGATCGCGCGCTCAAGCGCAAGCACTTCGACGCCGCGGCGTTCGAAGGCGGCGGCGCGCCGCTCGAGGCACTCGATCGGATCGCGCATCGCCTGATCTGGGTCGGATTTCCGATCTTCACGATCGCGCTCGTGCTCGGCGCGATCTGGACGACCGAGCTGGGCGAGAGCCTCGGCCGCATCGAGTACGCGCTCGCCGCCGTCACGTGGGTCGCGTACGCGACGCTGCTCGTGGCGCGGCAGATCTACGGCTGGCGCGGCCGGCGCGCCGCGCGGCTCGCGCTCGAGGGGTTCGCGACCGCGCTCGCGGTGGTGATCGTGTACCTCGTCCGGCGGGCGACGGGATAGCGCCCATGACCGTAGCGAACCGGCTGTTCGTCGTCGGCCTGTCGTGGCGCACCGCCGAGGTCGCCGTGCGCGAGAAGCTCGCGTTTCGCGAGGACGAGATCGCGCTCGTCTTGCAGGCGATGACCTCGAAGCTGCAGGTCGCCGAGGCCATCCTGATCTCGACGTGCAACCGCGTCGAGGTCTACGGCGTCGCGCCGCCGCAGGGCGAAGCCGCCGCGGCGGTGCGCGCGTTCCTGATCGACAATCGCGGCGCGAAGCCGGCCGATCTCGCCGGCGCGCTGTACTCGCACGTCGGACCCGATGCGGTGCGCCACGTGTTTCGCGTCGCGTCCGCGCTCGACTCGCTCGTCGTCGGCGAGGCGCAGATCCTCGGCCAGCTCAAGGCGGCGTACGCGATCGCCGGCAAGGTCGGCGCGGCCGGGCCGGTCTTGTCGCGCGCGCTCGAGCGCGCGTTCGGCGCCGCGAAGCGCGTGCGCACGGAGACCGCGATCGCGCGCGGTGCGGCGAACGTGTCGTCGGTCGCCGTCGAGCTCGCGAAGCGCGTGTTCGGCGAGCTGCGCGGCAAGCACGTGCTCGTCGTCGGCGCCGGCAAGATGTCGACGCTCGCCGCCCGCCACCTGTACGCGAGCGGCGCGGCGCGCATCGTCGTGACCAACCGCTCGCCCGAGAAGGCCGAGGCGCTCGCCGCCGAGATCGACGCGATCGCGAAGCCGTGGAGCGAGCTCGACGCGCTGCTCGCCGAGGCCGACGTCGTGATCAGCTCGACCGGCGCGCGCGAGCCGATCCTCACGCGCGCGCTGTTCAAGAAGGTGATGAAGGCGCGGCGGTGGCGGCCGCTCGTCGTGATCGACATCGCGGTGCCGCGCGACGCGGAGCCCCAGATCGGCGACCTCGACGGCGTGTACCTGTACAACATCGACGATCTCGACAAGGTCGTGCGCGCGAACCTCGCCGAGCGCGCGAAGGCGGCCGAGCAGGCGACCAAGATCGTCGAGCACGAGGTCGGCAACTTCGAGCGCTGGCTGCGGACGCAGGGCGTCGTGCCGACGATCCGCGCGCTGCGCGATCACTTCGCGACGATCGCGCAGGCCGAGCTCGCGAAGGCGCACGACCAGCTCGCGCGCAAGGACCTCACGCGCGACGAGCAGCGCGCGCTGCTCGATCGCGTCGTCCAGCTCGTCGTCAACAAGCTCCTGCACACGCCGACGTCGGTCCTGCGCGGCAGCGAGCCCGACGAGGCCACGCTGCGCGCCGCGATCGCGTGCGAGCTGTTCGCGCTCGCGCCCGCGGAGGCCGCGTCCGAGGTAGAACCGCCCGAACAGGAAGACGAAGAAGAAGAGGCGGAGAAGGCACGAGCATGATGGCCGAACGCGACTACATCGTCATCGCCACTCGCGGCAGCCAGCTCGCGCTGTGGCAAGCTCATCACGTCAAGGCGCGGCTCGAGGCGGTGCAGCCCGGGCTCGTCGTCGAGCTCGCGATCATCAAGACGTCGGGCGACGCGATCCAGGACGTGCCGCTCGCGAAGGTCGGCGGCAAGGGCCTGTTCGTGAAGGAGATCGAGCAGGCGCTCGTCGAGCGTCGCGCGGATCTCGCGGTGCATTCGATGAAGGACGTGCCGGCCGAGCTCGCGCCGGGCCTCGTGCTCGCCGCGACGAGCGCGCGCGAGGTGCCGTGGGATGCGCTGTGCGCGCGCGAGCAAGTCACGCTCGATTCGTTGCCGCGCGGCGCACGCGTCGGCACGTCGAGCATGCGCCGCCAGTGCCAGCTGCTCGCGCGCCGGCCCGATCTGCAGATCGCGATGCTGCGCGGCAACGTACCGACGCGGATCGCGAAGCTCGACGCCGGCGACTTCGACGCGATCGTGCTCGCCGCGGCCGGGCTCGTGCGGCTCGGGCTGGCCGCGCGCATCACGCAGACGCTGCCGATCGAGGTCTCGATCCCCGCGGTCGCGCAGGGCGTGCTCGCGATCGAGATCCGCGACGGCGACGATCGCGTGCGCGCGCTCGTGCGCGCCGCGATCCACGACGACGCCACCGCGCCGCTGGTCGCCGCCGAGCGCGCGTTTCTCGCCGCGATGGGCGGCAGCTGCCAGACGCCGCTGGCCGCGCACGCGGTCGCGGATCCGGCCGGGCTGCGCATCGTCGCGATGTGCGGCATGCCCGACGGCACGCGCGTCCTCCATGCCGACGCGAGCGGGCCGCGCGGCGACGCCGCACGCCTCGGCGCTGCGGTCGCGCAAGACCTGCTCGGGCGCGGCGCGCGCGAGATCCTCGACGCCACGCAGCTTATGTAAGCGCCGGCGGCATCGCCGAGGCGGGACCGAGCGAGGCGCACCGGCGGAGGTGCCGAGAGGCACCGAGAATTTGCTCGGCGTGCGCGCGAAGCCTACGATTTCGGGGTCGTGACATATACGCGCTGGATCTGGATCGTCCTCGCAGGTACGGCGTGTGGCTCGCCGATGACGGCGCTGCGCACGGAGAACAACCACCTCGAGCAGCAGGTCGCCGAGCTGCGCGCGGATCGCCGCGCGAAGGATCGCAAGCTCGCCGATCTCGAGCATCAGCTCGCGCTCGCGAAGGACAAGGCGGCAGCCGTCGACGTGCCGCCATCGCTGCCGGTCGAGGTCGTCGCGCCACCGACCGCGGCCGTCATGCCCGACGGCGGGCGTGTCGTCGGCACGACCGACGACGGTGGCGAGATCGTCTACGAAGGCGACGCCGCGACCGGCAAGGCCGCGACGCTCGACGACGACACCCCGCCGCGCCACGTCGCGCGCATCGCGCCGCCGCCGCCGCCGAGCGACGACACGCCGGTCGCCGCCGATCGCATCGAGGTCACGCATCGCGTGCCGGTCCCCCGTGTCAGCGATTCGCCAGCGCCGAGCTCTGGCGTGGCGGTGGCGGCCCGGGCGCCCCGCGCGCACGTGCGCGACGGCGCCGGCGATCCGGGCACCGACTACCGCGCCGCCGTCGATCTCGTGAAGTCGGGCAGCTACGTCGACGCGATCGCCGCGCTCCGCGCGTTCGTCCAGCACTATCCGCGTCACGACTACGCGGACAACGCGCAGTACTGGATCGGCGAGGCGTTCTACGCCCAGAAGGATTATCCGCATGCGCTCGCCGAGTTCCGCGCTACGATCGAGACCTACCCGCGCGGGAACAAGGTGCCGGATGCACTGCTCAAGGTCGGCTACTGCTACGCGGCTCTGGGCCAGGCCGACAAGGCACGCGCCGTGCTGGAGCAAGTCGTGAGCCTCTATCCGAAGTCCGAGCCGGCCGCGCTCGCCGCGAAGCGGCTGGAGAATCCGTGACCCGCGGGATCCGCCGCGCCGCGCTGCTCGCGCTCGTGCTCGCGCCCGCGGTCGCGGCCGCGCAGCCGATCTACGGCGGACCGTCGCCGAACGTGCCCGACGCGCCGCGCACGCTCGATCCCGGCAGCGCGCCGCAGCAATACACGCCGCCGGCGCCGCCGACTCCGGCGAACCCCAAGCCGAACATCATCGTCGTCGGTCCGGACGGCAGGCCGACCTACACGCCCGATCAAGGCACGCAAGAGCCCACCGGGTACTACGCCGATAGCGGCGGGCCGTCCGGCGAAGCGCCGGTCGAGGTGCACGCGGGCCCGGTGCCCGAGCTGCACGTCGTGCGGCGTGGCGACACGCTGTGGGACATCTGCTTCTACTACTTCAACGATCCGTGGCAGTGGCCGAAAGTGTGGTCGTACAACCCGCAGATCACGAATCCGCACTGGATCTATCCGGGCGACCTCGTGCGTCTGCTGCCGCGCGGCGTGTTCGCGACCTCGACCGGGCCCGAGACCAAGCAGCCCGAGACGACCGCGCCGGAGACCAAGCAACCCGACAACGTCCCGCCGCCGCAGAGACACCTCGAGGTCGGCCTCAAGCAGGTCGCGTTCGTCGAGAAGAGCGACCTCGACAAGTCGATCGTGCTCGACGGCTCGGTCGACGAGAAGACGCTGCTGGCCCAGGGCGACCAGGTGTACCTGAGCTACCCCGAGGGCAAGGCGCCCGAGGTCGGCAAGACCTACTCGATCTACCAGCCCGACAACCCGGTGAAGAGCAACGGCTCGGAGGTCGGCGCGTACGTGCACTTGCTCGGCGAGGTCCAGGTGCTGAGCGTCAAGCAGGACAAGCGCGCGCGCGGCGTGATCACGGCGGCGAATCAGGAGATCGAGCGCTACGCGAAGGTCGGTCCGCTCATCAAGCAGTACCGGACGGTGCCGCCGGTCGCGCCCAAGGTCGACGCGCACGGCACGATCGTCGCGATCCTCACGCCCGCGCTCTTGATCGGGCAGGGCGAGCTCGCGTTCATCGACCTCGGCAAGGGCTCGGGGCTCGAGGTCGGCAACCGCATGTTCATCGTGCGGCGCGGCGATGCGTACCCCGACCAGTCGAAGGAAACGATCGGCCAGAACGACGATCGCTACCCTGCGCGCGCGCTCGGCGAGGTCGTGATCGTGCAGGTCGAAGACCACATCTCGGTGGGGCTCGTGACGTTGTCGGTGCAGGAGATGGGCGTGGGCGATGTCGTGATGATGCAGAAGGCGAAGTAGACGCCGACCACCCGTATATAGATGTAGGGCGCGCGTGCAAGCCGCTGAAATTGCTCGCGGCGGATCTCTACGCACTTGACGTGCGGGGCTGCGGTGGCTAATTGCTCTTCCCTTGTGAGGCTCGTGACGCACATGCCGGAGCGGCTCGCAGCGGTCGGGTGGACCACTCCGCTGCACGTTCGCGGCGAGCTCGCGACCGGTCCCGCGGTCGCGATCGTGGGAGCGCGCGCCGCCAGCGCTCGCGGCATGGAGCGCGCCCACGCTCTGGCGCGCCATCTCGCTGGCCACGGCGTGGACGTGGTGTCGGGCGGCGCGCTCGGCATCGACGGCGCTGCGCATCGCGGCGCGCTTGCCGGCGCCGGCACCACGACCGTCGTGCTCGGAACCGGCATCGATGTCCTGTACCCGGCGCGCCACGCCCAGCTGTTTCACGACGTGGTCGCCGCGGGCGGCGCGCTGGTCAGCATGTTCCCGCCCGGCACCGAGCCGCGGCGCTCGACGTTCCCGCAGCGCAACCGGCTGATCGCCGCGCTCGCCGACGTCGTGGTCGTCGTCGAGGCCGACGCGCGCTCCGGCTCGCTGTCGACCGCGCGCGCCGGCCGCGAGCTCGGCCGCGTCGTGTGCGCGTGGCCGGGAAGCCGCGGCTGCGACCGGCTGCTCGCTGCCGGCGCCGCCGTGATCGAACGCGAGGCGGACGCGCTCGCCGCGCTCGCGGGTGCGCCGCGCCGCCTCGCTCCCGCCGCGCTCGATCCGATCGCCGCGCGGATCGCCGGTGCGATCGCTTCGGGAGCCCGCGGAGTCGACCAGATCGTGCGCGCGACCGGGTTGCCGGTCCGCGCCGTGCTACGCGCTTTGCCGATGGAGATGCAGTGAAGAAAAAGCCCGAGAAGTCGCGCAAGGCCAAGCCCGCAGCGAAACCGACCGCCAAGAAGGCGAACGGCAACGCGAAGGCTGCGGCGAAGAAGAAGCCTGCCGCGGTCGCCGCGAAGAAGCCGGCGCCGGCGAAGGCTGCGCCGAAGAAGGCCGAAGAAGCGGCGAAGGGCGAAGCGCTGCCGAGGAAGCCGAAGAAGGTCAAGCCGGGCTCCGCGCTCGTCGTGGTCGAGTCGCCGGCGAAGGCGCGCACGATCAACAAGTACCTGGGCGCGAACTACATCGTGAAGGCGTCGGTCGGCCACGTGCGCGACCTGCCGAAGTCGAAGATCGGCGTCGACCTCGAGGACGGCACGTTCGAGCCGGTCTACGAGGTGATCGAGGGCAAGAAGAAGGTGCTCGGCGAGATCCGCAAGGCCGCGCGCGAGGTCGAGACCGTCTATCTCGCGTCCGACCCCGATCGCGAAGGTGAAGCGATCGCGTGGCACATCGCCGAGGAGATCAAGGACGTCAACAAGAACCTGCGCCGCGTCCTCATCAACGAGATCACGAAGAAGGGCGTGACCGCCGCGATCGCCAAGCCGCAGTCGATCGACATGCACAAGACCGACGCGCAGCAGGCGCGCCGCATCCTCGACCGCCTGGTCGGCTACAAGATCAGCCCGATCCTGTGGAACAAGGTGCAGCGCGGCCTGTCCGCGGGCCGGGTGCAGTCGGTCGCGGTGCGCCTGGTGTGCGAGCGCGAAGAGGAGATCAAGGCGTTCAAGGCCGAGGAGTACTGGACGGTCGGCGCGACGTGCGTCGGCAAGATCCCGCCGCCGTTCCCGGCGCGCGTCGCGAGGTGGAAGGGCGAGAAGGCCGATCCGAAGACGGAGGCCGAGGCGAGCGCGATCGCGAAGGAGCTCGCCGCCGGCGAGGCCGTGGTCTCGTCGGTCGAGAAGAAGGAGCGCCGCAAGAAGCCGCAGGCGCCGTTCATCACGTCCAAGCTCCAGCAAGACGCGGCGCGCAAGCTGCGGTTCTCGGCGAAGCGGACGATGGCGCTCGCGCAGCGCCTGTACGAAGGCGTCGAGCTCGGCGACGAGGGCCCGACCGGTCTCATCACGTACATGCGTACCGATTCGACGCGCATCTCCGACGACGCGCTCGCCGCGGTGCGCGGGTTCGTCACCGACACCTACGGCCGCGAGTACCTGCCCGATGCGCCGAACGAGTACGGCAACAAGGAGCGCGCGCAGGACGCGCACGAGGCGATCCGGCCGACCCTGATGGAATGGACGCCGGAGCGCGTGAGCGCGGCGCTCGCGAACCACCCCGAGGGCAACGAGCTGATCAAGCTGTACACGCTGATCTGGCAGCGCTTCGTTGCGTCGCAGATGGTGCCCGCCGTGTACGACCAGACCACGGTCGATATCGATCGCGGCGCGGCGCAGCTGCGCGCGACCGGCCAGGTGATGAAGTTCGCCGGCTACACCAAGGTGTACGAGGTCGCCGAGAGCGACGACGCGAAGGCCGAGGCGGCCGAGGCGGCCGACAAGCTGCTGCCGCCCGTCGAGGTCGGCGAGCGCGTGAAGCTCGAGGCGATCACGCCCGAGCAGCACTTCACGCAGCCGCCGCCGCGGTTCTCCGAGGCGTCGCTCGTGAAGGAGCTCGAGGAGCGCGGCATCGGCCGGCCGTCGACGTACGCCGCGATCATGTCGACGATCGTCGACCGCGGTTACGTCGAGAAGAAGGAAGCGCGGTTCTGGCCGACCGAGCTCGGCATCCTGGTCAACAGCCTCTTGGTCGAGAGCTTCCCCGAGATCGTGAATTCCGATTTCACGGCCAAGATGGAGTCGGATCTCGATCACGTCGAGGATGGGCGCGAGGACTGGCGCAAGCTGCTCGCGGAGTTCTACGGCCCGTTCAAGAAGGAGCTCGCGAAGGCCGAGACCGAGATGCGCGACGTCAAGCGCGAGGAGATTCCGACCGAGTGGACGTGCGAGAAGTGTGGCAAGCCGATGGTCATCAAGTGGGGCCGCAACGGCAGCTTCCTGGCGTGCCAGGGCTACCCCGAGTGCCGCAACACGATGGAGGTCGTCAAGAACCTCGATGGCACGTGGGAGAAGGTGCCGCCGCAGACGACCGATGAGGTGTGCGAGACGTGCGGCGCGCCGATGACGGTGAAGCGCGGCCGGTTCGGCAGCTTCCTGGCATGCACGCGCTACCCCGACTGCAAGACGACCAAGCCGATCTCGCTCGGCGTGAAGTGCCCGCGCCCCGGCTGCGGCGGCTTCCTCGCCGAGAAGCGCTCGCGCCGCGGCAAGCCGTTCTACGGCTGCTCGAACTGGAAGAAGAAGGAGTGCGACTTCGTGGCATGGGATCGCCCGATCCCTCAGCCGTGCCCGGCGTGCCAGGCCAAGTTCGTGCTCAAGAAGGAGACCAAGCGCGGCATCACGCTGCGCTGCATGGAGTGCGACTGGCGTTCCGAGGGCTCCGAAGAGACCGAGGAGAACGCGGCGTAGGCCGTGCTCGCGTGAGCGGAGCGGCTGCGGAGGCCGCGGGCTTCGTTGTCACTCCGCTTCCGGTCCTCACGTGAAGCACCACGCTCCGGTCCGGTTCTCGTTCCGCCTCGCCCGCGGCCTTCCTCGCGCGCTCCAGCTAGAACGCGTACGCTAGAATCGAGCGGTCATGGGCGACATCGATTGGGGCGCGACGATCGGCTGGGGCGTGATCATCGGGCTGCTCGCTGTGGCCGCGTGGCTCGGTGTTTTCCGGTTCGCTCGTTCATGCCCGAAGTGTCGAGCGATCCCGTTGAGCGTTCGCCACGTGACACGCGAAGACGATCGCAACATGTACAGGTGCGAGAGATGTGGCGCGATCTACGTGCGCGAGCCCGGCAAGAAGCTCGTGCCGTACGCGCAGTGGAAGCAAGGCGACGGCTTGCCCGCTGCCCGCGTCGTTTCCTACGACCGCACCGACGAGTCGACATAAGATGCTGAGCGTGCTCGGAGCTGCATCGTATGCGTTCTAGCTGGCGCGAGCGAGGAAGGGCGTGGCCGAGGCGGCGCGAGAACCGGAGCGCAGCGTGGTGCTTCACGTGAGCACCGGAAGCGGAGCGCCAACGAAGGCCACGCCCTCCGCAGCCGCGCCCCCCGCCGCCGTCACCGTCGTCGGCGGCGGGATGGCCGGCTGCGAAGCGGCGTGGCAGCTCGCCGAGGCCGGGATGCGGGTCGCGCTCGTCGAGATGAAGCCGTGCGCGATGTCGCCGGCGCACCAGACGCCGATGCTCGGCGAGCTGGTGTGCAGTAACTCGCTGCGGTCGGACGATCCGGTCGCGCCCGCCGGGCTGCTCAAGCAGGAGCTCCGGCGCTGCGGCTCGCTCGTGATCGCGTGCGCCGACGAGCATCGCGTGCCGGCCGGGCAGGCGCTCGCGGTCGAGCGCTTCGGGTTCGCGCGCGCGCTGACGCAGCGGCTCGCCATGCATCCGAGGATCCGCATCGAGCGGCGCCGGCTCGACGAGCTCCCGGATGGTCCGGTCGTCGTCGCGACCGGCCCGCTCACCGAAGGCGCGCTCGCCGAGGTCATTCACCGCGAGCTCGGCGGCGATCGCATGTACTTCTACGACGCGATCGCGCCGATCGTGGCCGCCGACTCGATCGACTGGGACTTCGCGTTTCGCGCGTCGCGCTGGGGCCGCGACAGCGAGCCGAGATCGGCCGGCGGCGACGAAGGCGTCGGCGACTACGTCAACTGCCCGCTGACGAAACCCGAGTACGAGGCGTTCGTCGCCGCCGTGAACGCCGGGCGCAAGGTCCTGCCGCACGACTTCGAAGAGCCGCGCTACTTCGAGAGCTGCATGCCGATCGAGGTGATGGCCGAGCGCGGCGACGAGACCCTGCGGTTCGGGCCGATGCGGCCGATCGGCCTGCGCGATCCGCGCACCGGGCATCGCCCGTGGGCGGTCGTGCAGCTCAGGCCCGAGAATCGCTACCTCACCGCGTACAACCTCGTCGGGTTCCAGACCCGGCTCGCGTATCCCGAGCAGCAGCGGATCTTCCAGATGATCCCGGCGCTGCGCCGCGCCGAGTTCCTGCGGTTCGGCTCGATCCACCGCAACACGTACATCGACGCGCCGGCGCGGCTCGGCGCCGAGCTCGAGCTGCGCGATCGCCCGAACGTGCGGTTCGCGGGGCTGCTCACCGGCGTCGAGGGCTACATCGAGTCGTGCGCGATGGGGCTCGTCGTCGCGTGGCTGCTCGCCAAGCGCGTCGATGCGCCGCCGCCGCCCACGACGATGCTCGGCGGTCTCTACCACCACGTCACCGCGCCGCGCGCGCCGGGCGCGAAGTACGGCCCGACCAACGTGAACTACGGCCTGCTACCGCCGCTGCCCGACCCGGGCCGCAAGGACAACCGCAAGCCGCGCATGGCCGAACGCGCTCGCGCGGATCTCGAGACCTGGCTCAACGCTCGTCGAGCAGTGCCTCGAGCTTGCTGATCGCTTCGTCGAGGATCGCGCGCGCCTTCGCGCCGGTCTCGCGCGTCAGCCGGCCGCGCCGCGCCGAGCGGCGGAACGCGCGCACGAGGCGGCGCACGAGGTGGCCGAGCTCGAACAGCTCGTCGGCGCGGTCGTCCCACACGCTGTCGGTCGACTGCTCGTAGAAGCCGGCGACCTCGGCGCGGTGGTCTTCGAGCTCGCGCGTACCGGCCGCGGTGATCGCGTAGACGCGCTTGTCGTCGCGCTCGGTCACGCGCACGTGGCCGAGCTCCTCGAGCAGCTGCAGCGTCGGGTACACGACACCCGGGCTCGGGCGATACGCGCCGCGGCTCTTGGCCTCGATCGCGGCCATGATCTCGTAGCCATGGCGAGGCGTCTCGCTCACGGCGTCGAGCACGAGGTAGCGCACGGCGCCGCGATCGGCGCGCGGCGGCCGCTCCTCGAACAGCTCGCGCATCCCGCGCTCGCGCCACGGCGGGCCGCCGAACGGCGGGCCACCGAACGGACCACCGCGGTGGCCGCCGCGGCCGCGGCCACCGTGGCCGCGCATGCGACCGGCGCCGGCAAACCAGCGCCCGTCATCATCGAACATCATTTCTGTTTCCTTTCATTTCTAGAACACTCTACAGACCCATCTGTAGACATGTCTAAAGATATATCTTTAGATACCCGATGTCAAGCGCGAGGTAAGCTCGCGCCGTGACTCGACTCCACGGCAAGGTCGCGCTCGTCACCGGTGGCTCCAGCGGGATCGGCGAGGCGTGCGCGCGTGCGCTCGCCGCCGAGGGCGCGGCGGTCGTCGCGTTCGGCCGCCGCTACGCGCTCGGCAGCCTCGCGATCCCGCGCGCGGGGCAGGTCGATCAGGTCCACCTCGACGTCACCGAGGAGGCCGCCGTCGATCAGCTGTTCGCGATGCTGCCCGCGCCCGACATCGTCGTGTGCTCGCACGGCACCGGCACGTTCGCGCCGATCGCATCGGCCTCGCTCGCCGACGTGCGCGCGATGCTCGAGGTCCACGTGCTCGGCACGCTCGCGTGCATGCGCGCCGCGCTCGGCCGGATGCAGCCGCGCGGCGGTCACATCGTCGTGATCGGCTCGCACGCGATCCACCACGCATTTCCCGAGTGCGGCGGCTACACCGCGGCGAAGGCGGGGCAGGTCGCGCTCGCGCGCGTGCTCGCCGCCGAGTCGCGCGCGCACGGCATCCGCGTCACGACGCTGCTTCCGGGCGCGACCGACACGCCGATCTGGGACGACCGGCCCGGCTTCGATCGCGCGAAGATGATGAAGCCCGGCGAGCTCGCCGGGCTCGTCGTCGATCTCGTCTCGCGCCCCGAGGTCGCGGTCGACGAGCTCGTCGTCACGCCGCCGGCGGGTGTGCTGTAAGCGAGGAATTACCGCCAAGGCGCCGAAGACGCCGAGGAAGACGCCAGGCAGAGATCGATCTCTGCTTGACGTCTCGCTTGGCGTGTGCGGCGCCTTGACAGTAAATTTCTCGCCCGCCGCGCGCGGCCGCGCGATCCTGGGCGCGATGGACTGGGACTCCGCGCTCGCCGCGTTCGAGACCTACCTGCGCGTCGAGCGCGCGTACTCGCCGCGCACGGTGGCCGTGTACACGCGCGATGTCGCGGCGCTGCGCGCGCACGCCGGCAAGCGGCCGCTCGCGCGGCTGTCGGCGCTCGAGATCCGCGGCCAGCTCGCCGAGCTGTTCGGCGAAAACGGCGCGGCGACGATCGGCCGCAAGCTGTCGAGCGTGCGCGCGTTCTGCCGCTTCCTCGTCAAGCGCGGCGTGATCGCCGGCAACCCGGCCGCCGCGATCCGCGCGCCGAAGAAGCCGAAGGGCCTGCCGCGCGCGCTCGACGTCGACGACGCGTTCCGGCTCGTCGAGGCGCCGGCGGCGACCGGCCGCACGTCGCATCGCGCGCTGTCGGCCGACGAGGACGCGCGCCACGGCAAGCTGCGCCTGCGCGACGCCGCGCTGCTCGAGCTCGTGTACGCGACCGGCCTGCGCGTGAGCGAGGCGTGCGGGCTCGACACGACCGACATCGATCGCGGTCGCTACGGCGTGCCGCTCGTGCTCGTGCGCCACGGCAAGGGCGGCAAGTCGCGCGAGGTGCCGCTCGGCGGCGCCGCGACGCGCGCACTCGACGCCTACCTCGCGGTGCGGCGCGAGCTCGCTCCCCGCAGCACCGCGCTGTTCGTCAACGCGGCCGGCGCCCGGCTCACGCCGCGGTCGGTGCAGCGCATGGTGCGCCGCTGGTCGATCGCCGGGGGCGTCGCGGCGAGCGCGACGCCCCACGGCCTGCGCCACTCGTTCGCGACCCACCTGCTCGATGAAGGCGTCGACCTGCGCTCGATCCAGGAGCTGCTCGGCCACGCGAGCCTCGCGTCGACGCAGATCTACACGAAGGTGTCGCTCGAGCACCTGATGAAGGTGTACGACGATGCCCACCCGCGGGCCAAACGAGGCACGTGAGTTGCTAACGTAGCAGTAACGATGCGGAAGCTCGTGTCGATGTGGGTAATCGCGACGGCGTGTGGTGGCGAACACGGCAGCACCGGGGCCGACGCGGCGCGAGACGCGACACCGCCCGATGCCGACAACGTCGTGGTCGGAACCGATGTCACGATCGACAGCGGACCGCTGCACGGCATGGCGAGCGGCGATCTCGTCGAGTTCTTCGGCGTGCCGTACGCGACCGCCGCGCGCTGGATGGCGCCGGCGCCGCCCGCCGCGTGGACCGCGCCGCGCGACGCGACCGCGTTCGGGCCGGCGTGCCCGCAGGCCGGCAGCACGCTGCCGCAATCCGAAGCTTGCTTGCTGCTCAACGTATGGGCGCACGCGTCGGGGCCGCATCGCCCCGTGCTGGTGTGGATCCACGGCGGCGGCTACATCCAGGGCTCGGCGCAGGAGTCGCAGTACGACGCGGCCGCGCTGGCCGACGCCGCCGACGCGGTCGTCGTGTCGATCGATTACCGGCTCGGCGTGCTCGGCTTCCTCGCGCTGCCGCAGCTCGCCGCGCCCGACGGCGGCATCGGCAACTACGGCATCCGCGATCAGATCGCGGCGCTCGAGTGGGTCAAGCGCAACATCGCCACGTTCGGCGGCGATCCGTCGCGCGTGATGATCGTCGGCGAGTCGGCCGGCGGCGCCGCGGTGTGCACGCTCGCCGCCGCGCCGGGCGCGCAGGGTTTGTTCGCGGCCGCCGCGATCGAATCCGGGCCGTGTCAGATGACGCTCGAGCTCACGACCATGGTCGGCAGCTTTCCGTCGGCGGAAGGCTACGGCGCGGTCGCGATCGCGGTGCCGCTCGGCTGCACGAGCGGCGACATCGCGACGTGCCTGCGCGGCAAGACCGTCGATCAGATCCTCGCGCTCGACCTGCCGCAATACTGGGACCTCGGCCTGCCGGTGTACGCGACGCTGCCGGTCGTCGACGGCGTCGTGCTCGACCAGCGCCCGCTCGCCGCGCTCGCGACGCGCGGCCAGGTGCCGCTGATCGTCGGCTCGAACCTGACCGACGCGAGCGTGTTCATCTACGCGATCGGCGTCGCCGACACCGCCGGCGCGTTCGACGCCTACCTCGCGCAGGTCGGCCAGAGCGCGAACCAGGCCGCGCTCGACGCGCTGTACCCGGTCGCGACGCTCGGCGAGCGCGACGCCGCGATCGAGTACGCGACCGACGTCGCGTTCGCGTGCGGCGCGGCGTGGCAGATCGTGCAGGCGCGCACCGCGCCGACGTATCTCTACGAGCTCGAGCGCGCGGTCCCGAACGGTCCCGAGATGATGTACGGCTCGGTGCACGGCTACGACTTCGTGAACCTGTTCGGCACGTTCTCGACGTGGGGCATCACGCCGGGCGCGGCCGATCTCGCGACGAGCGCGGACGTGCAGGCGCAGTGGGCCGCGATCGCACACGGCGACGTACCGTCGACGTGGCCGGCCGCGACCGGCGCGACGCCGAGGTTTCGCCAGCTCGACGATCCGCCCGCGACCGGCACGACCTGGCGCGGCGGCCGCTGCCCGCAGCTCGCGGCACTCGGCGTGCTCGGCCACTGACCCCTTCGCCGGTCAGCGACAGATCGGCCGCGCATCGAACGGATCGACGGCGGCGGCCGGCTGACACGGCAACGGCGGGCACACCGGCCGCGCGTCGAACGGATCGACGGCATTGGGTGCCTGACACGAAGGCGGTGGTGGTGGCGGCGGAGGCGCCCAGGCCGCGCAGATCGGCCGCGCGTCGAACGGATCCACCGCGTCGGCCGCCTGGCACGGCGGAGTCGGCGCGGCGGTCACGCAGACGGGCCGCGGGTCGAACGGATCGACCGCATCGGGGCGCTGGCACGTCGGGCTCGCCGACAGCGTGCGCGCGAGCGCGCACGCTGCGATGACCGTGATCGAGATCGACATCGAATGCCGCATGGCTGCTCGGCTCGTACCCTAGCCCCACAATCGTTCGTGCGTCCACCGCTATCGCCCGCGTGTCGACGAGCGGCACCGCCACGGGATGCGACTTGTGCTAGACCCACGGCGTGAGCGTGAAGATCCACTCGACGACCATCCTGTCCGTCCGGCGAGGTGGCGCCGTCGTGCTCGCAGGTGACGGCCAGGTCACGCTCAACAACACCGTCGTCAAGGCCGGCGCGCGCAAGGTCCGCAAGCTCGGCGATGGCCGCGCGATCGGTGGCTTTGCCGGCTCGGCGGCCGATGGCATCGCGCTGTTCGATCGACTCGACGACAAGCTGCGCGAGCAGCGCAGCCCGCTCCGCCGCGCCGCCGTCGAGCTCGCGAAGGAGTGGCGCACCGACCGCGCGCTGCGCCGGCTCGAGGCCATGCTGCTCGTCGCCGATGCCGAGGCCACGTTCATCCTGTCGGGCGCCGGCGACGTGATCGAGCCCGACGACGGCGTGTGCGCGATCGGAAGCGGCGGCGGCTACGCGCTGGCCGCGGCGCGCGCGCTGCTCGGCCACACCGAGCTGCCGGCGCGCGCGATCGCCGAGACCGCGATGCGGATCGCCGCCGACATCTGCGTGTTCACGAACACGAACCTCACGATCGAGGAGCTCGGCGCGTGAGCAGACCATGAGCGACACGGCGCTCACGCCCGCGAAGATCGTCGCCGAGCTCGATCGCTACGTCGTCGGCCAGCGCGAGGCCAAGCGGGCGGTCGCGGTCGCGCTGCGCAACCGCTGGCGCCGCCAGCAAGTGCCCGGCGATCTGCGCGACGAGATCGCGCCGAAGAACATCATCATGATCGGCCCGACCGGCGTCGGCAAGACCGAGATCGCGCGCCGGCTCGCCCGGCTCGCCCGCGCGCCGTTCCTCAAGGTCGAGGCGTCGAAGTTCACCGAGGTCGGCTACGTCGGGCGCGACGTCGACTCGATCGTGCGCGATCTCGTCGAGGTCGCGGTCAAGCTCGTGCGCGACGAGGAAGCCGGCAAGGTGCGCGGACGCGCGAAGGACGCGGCCGAGGAGCGGCTCCTGGATCTCCTGCTGCCGCGCGGCGGCGGCCGCAGCTTCACGGATCGCCCGGGCGAGCCATCGCAGAGCTCCGGCGGCGACGCGACGCGCGACAAGCTGCGCGCGATGCTGCGCGACGGCAAGCTCGACGATCGCGAGGTCGAGGTCGAGCTCTCGGACGAGTCCAACCCGCTGATCTCCGTGCTCGGCGGCCAGCCGGGCGTCGACGAGTCGGCACTCTCGGGCCTCAAGGACATGCTCGGCTCGTTCGGCCGCAAGACCAAGCGGCAGAAGCTGAAGGTGCCCGCGGCGTGGCGCGCGCTCACCGAGCAGGAGACCGACAAGCTCATCGATCACGACGCGCTGACGCGCGAGGCGGTGCGCCGCGCCGAGAACGCCGGCATCGTGTTCATCGACGAGATCGACAAGATCGCGACCAGGAGCGAGCGTCACGGCGTCGACGTCTCGCGCGAGGGCGTGCAGCGCGACCTGCTGCCGATCGTCGAAGGCTCGACGGTGACGACGAAGTACGGCCCGGTGCGCACCGATCACGTGCTGTTCATCGCGGCCGGTGCGTTTCACATGAGCAAGCCGAGCGATCTCATCCCCGAGATGCAGGGCCGGTTTCCGATCCGCGTCGAGCTGCAGCCGCTCGCCGCCGACGACTTCGTGCGCATCCTGACCGAGCCGCAGAACGCGCTGACGCGTCAGTACGCGGCGCTGCTCGCGACCGAGGGCGTCACGATCGAGTGGAGCGACGGCGCGATCCGCGAGCTCGCGCAGATCGCCGCCGACGTCAACCGCCGCACCCACGACATCGGCGCGCGCCGCCTGCACACCGTGCTCGAGCGCCTGCTCGACGACTTGCTCTACAACGCGCCCGACATCGGCGCGCAGACCATCCCGATCACGCCCGAGTACGTGCGCGAGCGGTTGTCGGCGCTGGTCGCCGACGAGGATCTCGCGCGATACATTCTGTAGCGACCGGTGGTATACGCGGCGCATGTCGCTGAGCCAAGCTGATCTGCTCGCGCTTGCCGAACGCGTCCTGGTCAAGAACTACCGCCAGCAGCCGATCGTGCTCGAGCGTGGCCGCGGCTGCGAGGTGTGGGACGTCGCCGGGACGCGCTACCTCGACATGACCGCGGGCATCGCGGTGTGCGGCCTCGGCCACGCGCATCCGGCGTTCACCGCGCGCGTCACCGAGCAGCTGGTCAAGCTCGTTCACGTTTCGAACCTGTACTTCAACGACCAGCAGATCCTCGCCGCGAAGGCGATCGTCGATCACTCGTTCGCGCGCCGCGTGTTCTTCTGCAACTCGGGCGCCGAGGCGAACGAAGGCGCGCTGAAGCTCGCGCGCCGCTACCAGGCGGTGTGCGCCGGGGCACCGCAGCGCACGACGTTCGTGTCGACCCACGGCAGCTTCCACGGCCGCTCGTTCGCGACCGTGTCGATCACCGGGCAGGGCAAGTACCGCGAGGGCTTCGGGCCGCTCGTCGGGCCGGTCGAGTTCGTCGCGTACGGCGATCTCGAGGCCGCGGCGCGCGCGCTCGAGCCTCGCACCGCGTGCGCGATGATCGTCGAGCCGATCCAGGCCGAAGGCGGCATCGTCGCGGCGCCGCCGGGCTACCTCGCGGGCCTGCGCCGGCTGTGCGACGACACCGGCACGCTCCTGATCTTCGACGAGGTGCAGACCGGCGTCGGCCGCACCGGCGCGTGGTTCGCGCACCAGTACGACGAAGTGTTCCCCGACGTGATGACGCTCGCGAAGGGCCTCGGCGGCGGCATCCCGATCGGCGCGGTCGCGTGCAGCGAGAAGGCCGCGGCCGGGCTCGCCGTGCAGGCCGGCGGCGCGGTGCCGCACGCGTCGACGTTCGGCGGCAACCCGCTCGCGTGCGCGGCCGCGAACGCGATGTTCGAGATCCTCGAGGCCGAAGGCTTGATCGAGCGCGTCGCGCAGGCCGGTGTCTACCTCGGCCAGCAGCTTCACGAGCTCGTCGAGGCGTTCCCCGGCCACGCGACCGAGGTCCGGGGCCGCGGGCTGTTGCGCGGGCTCGCGGTCAGCGGCGCGCCGGCGCAGGTGGTCGCGCGCTGCCGCGAGAAGGGCATGCTCGTGTCGGTCGCCGGCGACAAGGTCGTGCGGTTCGCGCCGCCGTACGTGGTCGAGCGCAAGCACCTCGACGAAGCCGTCGCGATCGTGCGCGGCGTGCTCGGCGAGGGCGTCGGCAAGGCCTGATCGCGATCACTGGTCGATGTAGTCGGAGTAGGAGTACTGGCGGCTGGTATCGATCGGCACGTCGAGCACGGTCGGATCGAGCTGGTTGACGCCGGCGCTGCGCTCGACGTTGACGCGGCCGTAGCGAAAATGCACGGTGTACGCGGCGCTCGGCAGGTTCTCGAGCTTGTACTGGCCATCGGAGTCGGCGCGCGTGGACACCCTCGGTGCGACCAGCGAATCGGCGTAGACCTCGACGCAGCACTGGCCCTCGCCGGTGCGCGAGTCGGTGACGCGACCCTCGAGCACGCCGCGCGGTGCGTCGTCGCCCGGCGCCCCGTCGGGCTCGGCATCGGGCGCGGCATCCGGAACGACACCGGACGGCACCGCGGCCGGAGGCGGGGCGAGCACGACGACGCGCGTCGTCGTCGCCGGTGTGGTCGGTGCGACGACCTGCTGCGCGACAATCTGCGGCGCCGTGGGCGCAGCCGCAGGCACGCGATGCGCCGCGTACCCGACGGTCGCGCCGACGCCGAAGATCGCGACCATGCGAACGTCCATCCTGCAGCTATAGACCACGCCCGCGCGACTCGGTTGCAACTGATTACAACACGCGGTGGCGGCTGCCGACCGGGCGTCGCGTCGCAGGTCGCAGCCGTGGTACACGCCTGGCGTGCCCCGCGGATTCCTCACGCTTTCCGACGTCGTCCCCGAACGCTGGCCCGCGCTGTGGGATCGCGCAGCTGCCCTCAAGCGCGAGCGGATCCAGCGCACGCTCGCCGGCAAGAGCGTCGCGCTCGTGTTCGAAAAAGCCTCGACGCGGACGCGGGTTTCGTTCGAGGTCGGCGTGTTCGAGCTCGGCGGCCACGCCGTGGTCATCTCGCAGCAGGGCAGTCAGCTCGGGCGCGGCGAGCCGCTGCCCGACACCGCGCGCGTGTTGTCAGGATATTGTCACGCGATCGTGTTCCGCACGTTCGGCCAGGAGCGCGTGGCCGAGCTCGCGCGGTTCGCGACCGTGCCGGTCGTCAACGGGCTCTCCGACCAGCACCATCCGTGTCAGGTCGCGACCGATCTGTTCACCGTGCGCGAGCAGTTCGGGCGCATCGACCAGCTCGTGTACGCGTGGATCGGCGACGGCAACAACATGGCGAGCTCGTGGATCGAGGCGGCCGGGCTGTTCCGGCTCGAGCTGCGCCTCGCGTGTCCCGACGGCTATGCGCCCGATCCGGCGCTGGTCGCGGCCGCGCGCGATCACGGCGCCACGATCACGCTGACGCGCGATCCGCGCGAGGCGGTCACCGGCGCGCACGTGATCTCGACGGACGTGTGGGCGTCGATGGGCCAGGAGGACGAGGCCGCGCGCCGGCGCGCCGCGTTCGCCGGCTACTGCGTCGATACCGCGCTCGTCCAGCGCGCCTCGGACCGCGCGATCGTCCTGCACTGCCTGCCCGCACACCGCGGCGAGGAGATCACCAGCGACGTGCTCGACGGGCCGCGCTCGCTCGCGTGGGTGCAAGCCGAGAACCGGCTGCACGTCGGCAAGGCGATCCTCGAGCACGTGTTAGAGTCGAGATAGTGGCCGTACCCACCGAGATCCCCGGGCTCGGTTCCTCCGCCATGGTCCTGCGCGTGGCGCCGGGATTCGATCCGCTCAAGGCGAAGATCGGGCCGGACGAGTACTTCTTGCTGTCGCGGGTCGACGGCAAGCAAAGCCTGCGCGACGTGATCCTCGCGACCGGCCTCGCGATCGATCGCGCGATCGCGATCACGCTGAAGCTGCGCTCGATCGGCGCATTCTTGCTGCCGGGCGAGACCACGCCGGCGTCCGCGCCGACGCGCCCGCCGGCGCCCGCCCACCTGGACGTCTCGACCGAGCGGCTGCCGCGCAACCTCGTCGTCACCGGCATCGATGCCCCGACGATGCAGCGCGCCGGCAAGATCGAGTCGCTCGCGACCGACCTGCGGCTGCCCGATCCGTCGCCCGAAGAGATCGCGGCGCTCACGGAGGACGGCGAGCTCGGCGACGCCGACCGCCGCAGGATCCTCGCGATGCAGCGGCTCGTGACCCAGCGCGATCCGTGGGCGCTGCTCGGCGTGCCGCGCGGCGCCGATGCCAAGACGCTCAAGCGCGCCTACTTCACGCTGTCCAAGGCGATCCATCCCGACCGCTACTACGGCAAGCAGCTCGGTAGCTTCGCCCAGCGGCTCGTGGTCGTGTTCGAAGCGACGAGCCGCGCGTACGCGAAGCTGACGTCGCCCGAGCCGCGGCCGACCGGCCCGCACCAGGCCGTCGCCGGTGGGCGCGATCAGCCGCAGACGCCGCAGGAGTACGCGGCCGAGCTGTTCGAGCGCGCGTGCAGCCTCGAGGTCGGCGGCGATCCGCTCGAGGCGATGAAGCTGTTCGCGGCGTCGGTGCGCGTCGATCCGCAGCCACGCTACCTGCGCCGCGCCGCGAGCTGCGCGCTCGCCGCGGGCCAGCCCAGGTCCGCGGTCGAGTACGCGAAGAAGGCACAGTCCGACGCGCCGGACGATCCGTCGGCGGCGCGCCTGCTCGCGTCGGCGTTTCGCGCCGCCGGCAAGCTCGCCGACGCCGAGGAGGTCCTGGTCATGGCGGTGGCGATGAAGAACGCGACCGACTCGCTGACCACCGAGCTTCGCAACGATCTCGCCGAAGTGCGCCGCCAGATGGCCGGCGAGACGCGCTGAGAAGAATCACCGCCAAGGCGCCAGGCAGACGCCAAGGCGCCAGCAGAGCAGAACTAGGTTCTGCTGGCGCCTTGGCGTCCCTGGCGTTTTGGCGGTAATTCTTTTCTCCTCGCCGAAGCTGGGATCTTCCTGAAATTCGGGGGAAAATAGCCGTCGATGGCCAGTGAAAAGGTGATCGGTATCGACCTCGGCACGACGAATTCGTGCGTGGCGATCGTCGAAGACGGAACGCCATCCGTCATCCCGAATCGCGGCGGGTACAAGACGACGCCATCGATGGTCGCGATCGCGGAGAACGGCAAGCGGCTGGTCGGTCACATCGCGAAGCGCCAGGCGATCACCAACGCCGAGAACACCGTGTACGCGAGCAAGCGCTTGATCGGCCGCAAGTGGGGCTCGGCCGCGGTGCGCAGCTCGCTCGAGATCATGCCGTACCGCATCGTCGAGGGGCCGCACGACGACGTCCGCATCATGCTGCGCGATCAGGTGTTCAGCGTGCCCGAGGTCGCCGCGTACATCCTGCAGGAGATGAAGCTGATCTCCGAGGAGTACCTCGGCGAAGAGGTGCAGAAGGCCGTGATCACCGTGCCGGCGTACTTCAACGACGGCCAGCGCCAGGCGACGAAGGACGCCGGCCGCATCGCCGGCCTCGACGTCATCCGCATCATCAACGAGCCGACCGCGGCGGCGCTCGCGTACGGCTTCGGCCGCAACATCGAGCGCAAGGTCGCGGTCTACGATCTCGGCGGCGGCACGTTCGACATCTCGATCCTCGAGATCGGCAACGGCGTGTTCGAGGTCATCTCGACCGCCGGCGACACGTTCCTCGGCGGCGAGGACTTCGATCGCCGCATCATCGACTGGCTCGTGTTCGGGTTCGAAAAGCAGCACGGCATCGATCTGCGCAAGGACAAGATGGCGCTGCAGCGCCTGAAGGACGTCGCGGAGAAGGCGAAGTGCGAGCTGTCGACGGTCAAGGAGACCGAGATCAACCTGCCGTTCATCATCTCGACCGGCCGCAACGAGGCGCTGCACCTGCAGACGATGCTCACGCGCGACAAGCTCGAGGAGCTGACCGCCGATCTCGTCGATCGCACCGTCGACATCTGCGCCAAGACGCTCGAGGAAGCCGAGATCCAGAAGAGCCAGATCGAGGACGTGATCCTGGTCGGCGGCATGACGCGCATGCCGAAGGTGCAGCAGGCGTGTGCCGAGTTCTTCGGGCTCGAGCCGTGCAAGGGCGTGCACCCCGACGAGGTGGTCGCGCTCGGCGCCGCGATCCAGGGCGCCGCGCTCACCGACGAGAAGAGCGAGATCCTGCTCCTCGACGTCACGCCGCACTCGCTCGGCATCATGATCGTCGGCGGCTACTTCCACAAGTTGATCGAGCAGAACACCACGGTGCCGACCAGCGAGTCGCACGTGTTCACGACGGTCAAGGACAACCAGACGTCGGTGAAGATCCTCGTGCTGCAAGGCGAGAGCGATCGCGCGGAGGAGAACGAGCTGCTCGGCGAGTTCGTGCTCACCGGCCTGCGGCGCGCGCCGCGCGGCGAGGTCGAGATCGAGGTGCAGTTCCACATCTCGGCCGACGGCATCGTCAGCGTCAAGGCGAAGGATCTCGAGACCGGCCTCGAGCAGTCGATCACGGTCACCGCGACCAGCGGCCTCACCGAGGACGAGATCAAGAAGATGGTCGAGGCCAACAAGGACTACATGGTCGAGGTGCGCTCGGGCCAGGAGTTCGACAAGGCCCGCCACCAGGCCGAGAAGTCGCTCGAGGAGATCGAGGCGCTGTTCCCGCAGGTCTCCGACGCGATCGCCGGCTCGGATTTCGGTCAGGACGCGGTCAAGAAGGCGCGCGCGGTGGTCGAGCGCACGCGGCAGGCGATCGGCGCGAAGGATCTGACGGCGCTGTCGGACGCCACCGAGGCGCTGAACCGCACGCTCAACATGTTCCGCGGCGTCGTGTCGAAGACGCGCGGGTGAGGCTTGGCGGCCAGCACCGAAATCGACCGCCTGCTCGAGGAGGGCCTCAGCCTCTACGGCTCGGGCGATCTCGACGGCGCGCTGGTCGCGTGGGAGCGCGTGCTCGCGCTCGATCCTCGCCACGCCCAGGCGAACAGCTACGTCGAGTACGTGCGCGCGAACTACACCGTGCTGTCGGACGGCAAGCCCGAGGCCGCCGACGACTCCAACAGCGCGCCGTTTCCGGTGGTCGAGGAGCCCGAGTACCAGATCGAGATCCAGCCTGGCGAGCTGCCGCCCGCGATCGCGGGCCGCGCGCCGTCCCACATGGATCCGCTCGACGAGGGCTGGCTCGTCGAGGAAGAGACGCGCGATCGCACCGAGCAGGTCGCGAAGCGGCGCGCGTCGTCGCAGGCCGAGCGCGTCAACAAGGAGCTCGAGCTCGAGACCGAGGAGCCGACCGTCGAGTTCGAGACCGCGACGCGCGAGTACGCCGGCGGGTTCGCGAACAGCGAGAACACGCCGGTCGGCTTCGCGGCGCAGTCGACCGACGTGCGCAAGCGCGAGCTCGGCTTCGTGCAGCCGACCGCAGATCCGGGCATCGGCGTGCAGGTGCGGATCCGCACCCCGTCGGCGGCGCCGCCGCCGCCGCCGGCGAAGCCCGCGCCGGCGATGGAGCTCGGCACGCCGCCGCCGCCGCTCGACAGCTCGGGGTTCGAGCTCGGCGGAGCAGGGCGCGGCGAGACCATGCGCGATCCCCCGCCGCCGACCACGCAGCTGCCGTTCGACTCCGCGCCGCCGAGCCTCGACGACGATCTGTTCGGGGGCCCGAGCACGCGGAGCACGCGCGACGCCATCCCCGAGGTGCTGGCGCGGCGCTCGACGAAGGATCTGCCGGGGCAAGCGCGCTTGCCGGCCGATCGCACGCCGCGAACGACGATCGATCCGAGCGCGGTCTCGCAGGCCGAGGTCGTGATGGCGCACGCGGCGACGCGCGAGCTCGGCACGCGACCGTCGACGCGGCCGCCGACCAACGACGACTCGCCGACGCGCGAGGCCGACGTGCGCGCGTTCCGCGAGCACCACGCGGCGCAGCAGCGCGCGCAGGCGGCGACCGAGTCCGACACGCCGTCGTCGCCGAAGGCAAAGACGCGCCCGCTCGACGAAGGCACGCGCCAGGACATCGTGCTGCCGTTCGATCCGATCGACGCGCGATCGGCGCAGATCCTCGACGAGATCGACGTCGACGCGCCGCCCGGCGAGAGCGACGAGGATCGCACGCGGCGCCGGCTGTCGACCCTGTTCGACCGTGCGCTGGCCTGGAACGGCATCTCCGACTACGAGAAGGCGGTCACCGCGATCGACCTCGCGCTGTCGGAGGATCCGGGCTCGGCGCTCGCGCAGAAGCTCATCCATCGCAACCGCGACACCATCATGATGGTGTTCCAGAACTATCTCGGCGAGCTCGATCGCCAGCCCCAGCTCGCCAAGCCGCTGCACGAGCTCGCGACCACGCCGATCAATCCGCGCGCCGCGTTCTTGCTGTCACGCATCGACGGCACGCTCTCGATCGACGAGATCCTCGACGTCTCGGGCATGCCACGGATGGAGGCGTATCGCTACCTGTGCCAGCTGTTCCTGCGCGGCGTCCTCAAGTAGGACCGCGGACGGCAGGCGGCGGACTGCGGCCGGAAGCGTGATAAACGAGGGCATGGCTGATGTGAAGAAGGTCGTGCTCGCTTACTCCGGTGGATTGGACACGAGCGTCGCCGTGCGCTGGATCGCCGAGACCTACCGCTGCGAGGTCGTGTGCTTCTGCGCCGACGTCGGCCAGGACGAGGACCTCGAGGCCGCGAAGCAGAAGGCGCTCGCGGTCGGCGCGCACAAGGCGATCGTGCGCGATCTGCGGAGCGAGTTCGTGCGCGACTACGTGTGGCCGGCGCTGCGCGCCGGCGCGCTCTACGAGGGCCAGTACCTGCTCGGCACGTCGCTCGCGCGGCCGTGCATCGCGCGCGGCATGATGGAGTGCGCTGCCGACGAGCGCGCCGACGCGATCGCGCACGGCGCGACCGGCAAGGGCAACGACCAGGTCCGGTTCGAGCTCGCCGCGTACCACTTCCGGCCCGGCATCAAGATCATCGCGCCGTGGCGCGAGTGGCAGTTCAAGGGCCGGCGCGAGCTGATCGAGTACACGAAGCAGCACCGCATCCCGATCGAGGCGACCGCCGACAAGCCGTACTCGGTCGATCGCAACCTCTTGCACACGAGCTACGAGGGCGGCGTGCTCGAGGATCCGTGGCGCGAGCCGGATCCGGCGATGTTCCAGCGCACGAAGGATCCGCGCGAGGCGCCGAACGAGCCGCGCGACATCGATATCGAGTTCGAGTTGGGTGATGCGATAGCGATCGATGGTGAGCGACTCGGCGCCGTCGAGCTGCTCGGCAAGCTCAACAGGATCGCGGGCGAGCACGGCGTCGGACGCGTCGATCTCGTCGAGAATCGCTTCGTCGGCATGAAGTCGCGCGGCGTGTACGAGACGCCGGGCGGCAGCGTGCTGCACGCCGCGCGCGCCGCGGTCGAGTCGCTGACGCTCGATCGCGAGGTGCTGCGACTGCGCCAGGATCTGATGCCGCGCTACGCCGCGCTCGTCTACAACGGGTTCTGGTTCGCGCCCGAGCGCGAGGCGCTGCAGCGGCTCGTCGACAACATCGCCGGCGCGATCACCGGCACGGCCCGCCTGCGCCTGTACAAGGGCTCCATCACGGTGCTCGGTCGCAAGGCACCGCGGAGCCTGTACCGCACCGACATCGTCACGTTCGAAGAAGACAGCGTGTACGACCAGCGCGACGCGCAGGGCTTCATCAAGCTCAACGCGCTGCGCCTGCGCATCGCGAGCGAGCTCGAGCGCACGCGTGCCAAGCGAGCGGATTGACGTGATCGCAACGCGTGTGACGAACGCGCTCGCGGCGCGGCCGCCGATCCGCGCGGCACAGCTGCGCGTCGTCGACGGTCCGGATCGCGGGCTCGAGATCGATCTGCCGGCGGTCGGCGTCGTGCTCGGCAGCGATCCCGCGTGCGACGTGCCGCTCACCGACACGTTCGTGTCGCGCCGCCATTGCTCGGTCGCGCCGCACGCGCAGGGCTTCGCGATCACCGACCTCGGATCGAAGAACGGCACGATCATCGACGGCGCGCTCGTCGGCAAGGTCGTCGCTCCGCCGGGCGTGTGCGTGCGGATCGGCCACACGCTCGTCCAGCTCGTGCCGGCCGACGAGGTCGTCGATATCCCGCCGTCGACCGCGGATCACTTCGGCGCGCTGTACGGCGGATCGGTCGCGATGCGCCAGGTGTTCGCGATCCTCGAGCGCGCCGCGAAGTCGAGCGCGCCGATCTTGTTCCTCGGCGAGAGCGGCACCGGCAAGGAGCTCGCGGCGCGCGGGGTCCACGACGCGTCACCACGGCGCGACGGGCCGTTCGTCGTGTTCGACTGCGGCGCGTCGACCGAGACGCTGATCGAGAGCGATCTGTTCGGACACGTGCGCGGCGCGTTCACCGGCGCCGCGAGCGATCGCGTCGGCGCGTTCGCCGCCGCCCACGGTGGCACGCTGTTTCTCGACGAGATCGGCGATCTGCCGGTCGGCCTCCAGCCGAAGCTCCTGCGCATGCTCGAGGCCGGCGAGGTCGTGCCGCTCGGCGGCCGCAAGTCGGAGAAGTACGACGTGCGCGTGGTCGCGGCCACGCATCGCGACGTGTTCGGCGAGGTCGCGCGCGGCGGGTTTCGCGGCGACCTCTACTACCGGCTCGCGGTCGTCGAGGTCCACGTGCCGCCGCTGCGCCAGCGCGTCGGCGATCTCGCCGAGCTCGTCAAGCGCTTCCTGGAGCGCGCCGGTGCGCCGGCGCGCGCGAACGAGGTCGGCGGCGCCGCGCTCGAGCGCCTCGAGCGCTACCACTGGCCGGGCAACGTGCGCGAGCTACGCAACGTGATCACGCGCGCCGTCGCGCTCGCGGGCTCCGACGACGACTTTCAATCGCTGCCGTTCGTGCTGCGTCCGACGCAAGCGGCGCCGGAGGACGCGCTCGCGTTTCGCGCCGACCGGCCGTTCCACGAGGCCAAGGACGCGCTGGTCGCGCGCTTCGAGCGCGAGTACCTGAGCGATCTCGTGCAGCGCGCGGCCGGCAACCTGTCGCAGGCCGCGCGGCTCGCCGGGCTCGAGCGCAAGTTCCTCTACAAGCTGCTCGAGCGGGCGGGGCTGCGCCAGAAAGCCGACGGGGACGACGCGGGCGAGTGATACGATCGCGCCGTGGTGAAGTTTGCCCTGGCGTGCCTGGTCGTGGCGGCATGCCGGTTCGTGCACGGCCTGGGCGGAACGCCGGGTGGCGGCGATGCGGGCGATGCGCCGATGATCGGCAGCGACGCGCTGCGCGACGGCACGGTCGCGGTCTCGTGCTTGCCGAAGTGGAAAGACGGCTCGGTGCAGCTCGGATCCGCGGCCGAGCTGAGCCAGCTCGTCGTCGGTAATTACGACGACGACCCGTTCGTGACGCCCGATGACCTCACGCTGTATTTCGACGGGATGGGCAGCGCGAGCGAGGACATCTTCGCGTCGACGCGGGCGCGCGCGGGCGATCCATGGGGCACGCCCGCGGTCGTGCCGAGCCTGTCGTCGACAGCCGACGAATCGAAGACGTCGATCACCGGCGACGGCCTCGACGCGTTCATCTCGAGCACGATCGCCGGCGGCGTCGGCAACCTCGACGTCTGGGAGGCGATGCGCGCGGACACGCAAAGCGCGTTCGGCATGTGGTCGGAGACGAACCTCGCGAACGTGAACACGCCGGGCAGCGACTACGACGCCGCGATCAGCTTCGACGGCGAGCACCTGTACTACGCGCCGTCGCCGACAGCCGGGGCGCAGGAGATCTACGTCGCGGCGCGCAACCTCGACGGCACGTTCGCGACTCCGGTGGAGCTCACCGAGCTCGCGGATCCGGGCGGCGCCAGCACGGCCGACCCCGCGCCGTCGCGCGACGAGCTCGTGCTGGTGTTCTCGTCGCAGCGCACCGGCTCCGGCGTGCCGATGGGCCGCAACATGTGGTACGCGACGCGCGCGAGCACGAGCGACGCGTTCTCGCCGCCGGTCCAGATCCCGGACATCAACACCGACAACGACGAAGGCGGCCCCGAGCTCAGCGACGATGGCTGCACGCTGTATTTCTCGTCGGACCGCGGCAGCGATGGGCAGACCCACGTGTACTACGCGCAGGTGATGTAGCGGCGGCCGCGGCCACTGCCACCGCCGCCGCTGCCGATGTTTCGGATCAATTCTTAGTCGAGCGGATCCGCGATCTCGTCGACCTCGCTCGGCGTCGCGCTGCGCGAGATGTCGAGCACGTGCTGGACGAGCACCGGCAAGTAGTCGGCGAGCGGCGGGCAGCGCACGGTCGAGCCGGCGAGCGCGTGCGCCGTGTTCGACGAGTCGTAGTGCACCGCGTGATCGAGCAGGTCGAGGAACGCGAGCGGGCCGCGGCCGAGGCGCGCGAGGCCGGGCGTGCGCAGCACCGCGCGCGCGAGCGGGCGCGGGATCGAGCCGCGCGGCTTCTCGGTGTGCGCGTGCGCGGCCACGCCCTCGAACACCTCGCGCGCGGTCATCGCGTTCGGATCGACGAGGTGGAACGTCTTGCCGGCCGAGCCGGCGGCGCGCGCGACGTGCCACGCCGCTTCGATCACGTAATCGATCGGCACGAGGTGGAGCGGCGCGTCGCCGCGGCCGAGGATCGGCAGGCGCAGGCCCGACGCGTTCGTCGCGATCAGCACCATCAGGTAGTACGGCCCGTCGAGCTTGTCGATCTCGCCGGTGTGACTGTCGCCGACGATGATCGACGGGCGCAGCACCGTGATCGGAAGCTGGCGCATCGCGGCGCGCACGAGGCGCTCGGCCTCGTACTTCGTGCGCTCGTAGCCATTGTGGAAGCGCTGGCCCGCATCGAGATCCTCCTCGTACACGGTGCCGCCGCGATCGCCCGACACCATCGCGGTCGACCAGTGCACGACGCGCTCGAGTCGCGACGCGTCGCGCGCGAGCTCGAGCACGGTGCGCGTGCCCCCGATGTTGACGCGCCGCGCGGTCTCGTCGTCGATGCCCATGAAGTAGATGCCGGCGAGGTGGTGGACCCACGTCAGCTCCTTCGTGAGCGCGCGATATTCCGTGCTCGACAGGCCGAGGTCCATGTCGCAGACGTCGCCGACCAGCACCTCGGCGCGGTCGCCGGCGCCGAGCGTCGACAGCAGGTGATCGGCGTCGATCGCGAACTGGTCGCGCGCGAGCACGTAGAGCTTCGTCGTCGGCTCGGCGGCGAGCAGCTTGCCGATCATGCGGCGCGCGGTGAACGCGGGGAAACCGGTGACGAGCGCGGCATCGGGCGCAGCCGCCCCGCGTGCGACCGCTGCGGTACGCGGCGCGACCGCGATCTTGCCGTGCTTGGCCTCGATGTCGGCGACGACGCGATCGACCTCGCGCCGGAGCGCGTCGAGGTCGCCGGTGTTCTCGATCACCCACGTCGCGGTCGCGAGCTTGTCGGCGAGCGGAGCTTGCGCCGCGATGCGCGCGCGCGCCTCGTCGAGCGTGAGCCCGTCGCGCGCGACCAGCCGCGCCTCTTGCACGGCGGGTGGGGCCGCGACGACGATCAACCCGGCGAGCGCCTCGTGCGAGCGGTTCTCGACGAGGAGCGCGGCCTCGTAGAACACGACCGCGGCGCCGGCGTCGGCGAACGACGCGATCGCCTGCTGGCTCGCGGCGGCGATGCGCGGGTGCGTGATGCGCCCGAGGTCGGCGCGCGCGTCCGGATCGGAGAACGCGATCGCGCCCAGCCGCTTCCGGTCGAGCGTGCCGTCGGCCGCGAGGATCGCGGGCCCGAACCGCGCGACCAGCTCGGCGAGCGCAGGCTGGCCCGGTTCGACGATCTGGCGCGCGATCTGATCGGCATCGACGATGGCCGCGCCGCGCTCGGCGAGCAGGCGCGCCACCGTGGTCTTCCCCGACGCGATTCCGCCGGTCAGCCCGATCACGTGCACCGTCACGCGCCACCATTACCACGGTCGCGCTACGCTCGCCGCGGTGAGCAGAATTACCGCCAAGGCGCCAGCAGAGCCAGGGCGCCAGCAGAACAGGATCGGGCCCGATCCATTTCCTCTGCGCCTCGGCGTCTCTGGCGCCTTGGCGGTAGTCCTCCTCTGCTCGGTGTCGGCCGCCTCGCCGCGCGACTACACCGGGAGCGCGGCGTGCGGGGCGTGTCACGCGGCCGAGCTCGCGGCGTGGCAGGCGACGGCCCACGCGAAGACCCGCGCGCGCTTCGCGACCGCGCCGCCGGCGCGCTGCCTCGCGTGTCATGGCACCGGCGACGCGCCGGCCGGGCCCGCGATCGCGGTCGAGGTCGGCTGCGAGGCCTGTCACGGCGCCGGCGCGGCGTACGCGCCCGACGACGTGATGCGCGACCACCCGCTCGCGCTCGCGCTCGGGCTCGCCGATCTGTCGACGCCGAAAGCCCGCGCCGCGCTGTGCGCGAGCTGCCACGCGCGTGCGACGACCGGGCGCGCGTTCGATCCGACCACAGCCGTGCATCCCGTCGAGGGCCGCCGATGATGCAGTTCCGCGCCAGGTTCGTGACCTCGGCGGCCAAGCCCGAGGATTTCCCGCCCGAGAAGCTGCCGGAGATCGCGGTGGTCGGCCGCTCGAACGTCGGCAAGTCGAGCGTGATCAACGCGCTCGTGCGTCAGGATCTCGCGCGCACGTCGCGCACGCCCGGCCGCACGCGGCTCGTCAACTGGTTCGAGGTCGACCAGCGGTTTCATCTCGTCGATCTACCCGGCTACGGCTACGCCGAGGTCAGCCGCGACCTGCGCGAGTCGTGGCGGCCGCTGATCGAGGCGTTCCTGGCGACGCGCGGCACGCTCGCGGGCGTGCTGTTGCTCGTCGACGTGCGGCGCGGCGTCGAGGACGAGGAGCTCGACTTCGTACCTTGGCTCGAGGAGCGCGAGACGCCGATCGTCGTCGCGCTGACCAAGGCCGACAAGCTCGCGAAGGCCAAGCGCATGCTCGAGGTGACGAAGTGCAAGCACGCGCTCGGCCTGCGCAGGCCGCCGCTCGCGGTGTCGGCGCAGACCGGCGACGGCGTCGACGAGCTGCGCCGCGCGCTCGCGGCGCTGGTCGAGACATGATCCGGCCGGCCGGCGTCGCCGATCTCGACGCGATCGACGCGATCGAGCGCCACTCGTTCAAGACGCCGTGGCCGCGCGAGACGTTCGAGGGCGAGCTCGCGCGCGAGTGGGCGCACGTCGACGTCGTGGTCGACGAGGCCGCGCGCGTGGTCGCGTTCTGCAACTACTGGCTGGTCGTCCCCGAGGTCAGCATCCTCGCGATCGCGACCCATCCCGACGCTCGCGGCCGCGGCATCGCCGCGCGCCTGCTCGCGCACGTGCTCGACGCGGCGCGTACCGCGGGGTGCACGCTCGCGACGCTCGAGGTTCGCGCCTCGAACGCGCCCGCGATCGCGCTCTACCGGCGCGCCGGCTTCGCGGCGATCCACACGCGCCCGCACTACTACCAGGACAACGAGGACGCGCTCGTCATGACTCTCGAGCTGCTGAAGCCTGAAGCCTGAAGCCTCAATTGAGCGTGCCGGTGACTGGCACGTGATCGCTCGTCTTGAGCGTCGTGTAATAGATCGTCCCGCCGACCGCGCCGGCCACGAGCGCGCTCGCGCCGACCAGCACGTACCAGTGTTGCCACCACGCGGTCGCGCCGCCCGGCCGCTGCAGCGTGGCCGATACCTTGAGCTCGGCGTCGGGCGGCAGCCGCACCTTCGTCGTGAACGCGACGAAGCCGTCCTTCTCGACGCGCACGTCGTAGCTGGCCGGCGCGTGCAGCTTGAGCGGCGCGAGCGGCGTCACGCCGCGCTTCTCCCCGCCGACCGTGACGCTCGCGCCCGGCTCGCTCGCGACGATCGAGATCACGCCGTACCGCATGAAGTCCGCCGGCGGCAGCAGCTTCGCGAGATACAGATCGACCTGCTCGGCGCTCGGCATCGAGCCGGCGGGCAGCGAATCGGCGATGCGCGCGTCGACCGCGTGCGACGCGACGTCGATGCGCTGCATCGTCAGGATGACGTCGCCGAGCTCGCTCACGCCCACGAGGATCACGTCGGATGCGCCGACCTTCTGGCCGATCCGCGCCACGCACTCGGCCTCGCCGGCGCACTTCACGATCACCTGATCGAGATGCTCGCCGTAGGTCGTGCGGGTCTGGTCGGGGCCGCGCACGTCGAGCGACGTCTCGCGCTTCATCGCCTCGACGACGCGCGTCGCGATCCCGGGCAGCGCCGACGAGCCGGCGCGATACTCGAGCACGATCACGGGGCGCTTCGGGTTCGAATCGGCGGCGGCGACGCGTGCGGCGCTCGCGGCGAGGGCGAAGACGGCAAGCACCCACCAGCGCATCAGCGCGAACCATACACCGCGTCGACCGCCGACGGGGTGTATTGACCGCCGGGCGGCGTCAGCGCGCCGCCATCGGCCGCGTTCTGGCAGCCCCAGTCCGGAAACTCGGCGCCGCTGCTGGCAGTCACGGTGAGCGTGCAGTTCGCGCGAATGCGCGTGAGCGCGGTCGTCGTCGGGTCGACGAGCACGATGTCGTGCACCGTCGCGTCCATCTCCGGCACGGCCTTGTCGTTGAACTGGTCGTACAGCGCGTCGGAGTGCGAGTCCATGCGCGCGATCAACGCGAGCTGGTCGCCGGTCGGCAGCACCGCGAGATCGAGCGGGACCTCGGTATCGGCGCGCATCGTGCGCGCGAAGCTCGCGGACGTGTCGTCGAGGTACTGCATCGTCTCGCTCTTGGGCGGCAGCTCGGTCGACTGCGAGCTCGAGCCGTTGGTGCCGATCGACGCGAGCACGATGCGCGCGCCCACCGGGTCGGTGCCGGACGTGTCGGGCGGCATCGATCCCGCGGCCCACACCGTGTCGTGCTGGACCGCGACCGCGGCCGCGCCCGGCAGCGCGAGCATCAGCTTGCCGCCGCTGCCGATGCGCGACACGTTGCCGTCGCACGGATCGGCGCCGATCGGGCCGGTCTCGTCGGCGGCGAGATCGGCGAGCGGCACGCTCGACGACACCTGCATCGCCGTCGGCTTCGAGCCGCCGAGCGCGATCGCGAACACCATCGACGAGCCGCCGCACGGCGCCGCCATCGCGCCCTCGGGCGGCGCGACCCGGCCCGACAGCACGTAGGCGGTGTAGCCGTTCGATTCCGAGCCGCCGACGGCGACGCGATCGGCCTCCGCCGTCGCGACCTGGGTGGTCGTGCCGGCATCGAGGTCGACGATCACGACGCCGGTCATCGTGCCGACGACCAGCTGACGCTGGCCGGGCACGGCGATCGCGTCGAGCGGTGTGCCCGAGATCGCGATCGCGTGGCCGTCGGGCGCGTTGGTCGCGGTCGCGAGCAGCTGCACGCCCGCCGAGCTGACAGCGGCGACGTCGTTGCCATCGACCGGCACGACGATCACCGCGCTCTGCGAGATCGTGCCTTCGTACATCGGATCGTTCGAGTACAGCGTCGGGTCGATCGTCGTCACCGGCATCGTGCTCGACACGAACACGATCGGCTTGCGCACCGGGATCGTGACCGTCACCAGCTCGCTGGCCGACGGCGTGATCGAGTCGCTGACCTCGCCGTAACCGACGAGGCGGCCCGAGGCGTCGTGCAGCTCGGCCGACAACGTGATCGGCACGCCGACCGCGACCTCGCCCGCCGAGAAGTGCATCGACGAGCCGCTGCCCTCGAGCTGGGTCGTGGTCACGCTGGTGGCGCCGGTGGCTTCGGCCTGGGTCGTGATCGCGACCGTGGTCATGCCGGTGGGCCGCAAGCCGCCCGACGGGGGCAGCATCAGCTCGAGCTGCACCGTGCCGCTCTGCGAGACGCTGCACGCGGTCGCGACGACCACGAGCGGCAGCGCGATCCGCAGGCGAGTCACGATTCCGGACGCTAGCAGACCTGCCTCGTCCCACACAACCACGCGAATCACAAGGTGTTCCGTTGTTGCACAACGATCCTTCGACTTCGCGAAGTGATCGTTGTACCAAGCGTGGGTCGCGTTAGGATGACGCCATTGCAGCCGTCTACCGATAAGGGGCTAACCGGGCCGGTGGGCCGGACCGAAACGAGCCTGCCTCAGGTGTTCGGTCGGTACCTGCTCGTGCAACGGCTGTCGCGCGGCGGCATGGGCGAGATCTTTCTCGCCAAGCACGGCCTGGCCGGGTTCGAGAAGCTCGCGGTGATCAAGAAGGTGCTGCCGCACCTGTCCGCGGACCAGCAGTTCATCTCGCGGTTCGTCGACGAGGCGCAGGTCGCGATCAAGCTGCAGCACGTCAACATCGCGGCGGTGTTCGAGGTCGGCCGCGTCGGCAACGAGTACTTCCTCGCGCTCGAGTACGTCGAGGGCCGCGACCTGCGGCGCACGCTGTCGATCCTGAACCAGAAGAAGCAGCGGCTGCCGGTCGATCTCGGGCTGTTCATCGGCCGCGAGCTCGCGAACGGCCTGGCGTACGCGCACCGCCGCACGACCGCCGACGGCGCCGCGATGAACCTCGTGCACTGCGACATCTCGCCGCCGAACGTGCTGGTGTCGTTCGAAGGCGAGACCAAGGTCATCGACTTCGGCATCGCGAAGAGCGCGATGCGCGGCACCGCGACCGATCCGAAGATGGGCTTCGGCAAGTTCGGCTACATGGCGCCCGAGCAGCTGATCCGCGGCGGCGCGGTCGATCACCGCACCGACATCTACGCCGCCGGCGTCGTGCTGTTCGAGCTGCTCACCGGCCAGCGGCTGTACGAGGCCGGGCCCGAGCCCGACTACCGCGCGCTCGCGAAGAAGGTCGCGAAGGGCGAGCACGATCTGCCGTCGCAGATCGACCGCACGCTCGCGCCGTACGACGACCTCGTCGCGACCGCGCTGCGGCCCAAGCAGGAAGATCGCTACCAGACCGCCGCCGAGTTCCGCGACGCGATCCAGCAGGCGCTGGTCGGCGTCAACCCGACGATCTCCACCGACCAGCTCGGCGCGTTCATGCGCGAGCTGTTCAGCGAGGAGATGACCGCGCAGCGCGAGCTGCACGAACGCGTCGCGAAGGCGCACCTCGAGGACTTCCAGGACCAGCTGACGTCCCAGACCGGCACGACGGTGTCGTTCGCGCTGGCGGCCGGGCCCACGAACGTCTCGAACGTCTCGACGCTGCCGCAGCCGCCGGCGCTGCCGCCCGAAGCCGGCCACGGTGGCCACGCGGGAAAGACGCCGCAGCCGCAACAGCGCCCGCGTCAGCCCACCGCCCAGACCGACATCCTCGTCATCCAGCCGCAGCCGGCGGTCGCGCCGGCGACGCAGCCCGCGCCGCAACCCACGACCGAGCTGTCGCTCGCAGACGGCACCGGCGCGGTCTCGCCCGAGGACGTGTCGGTGCCGCAGCTGCACGGCCGCCGCGGTCCGATCGCGATCGGCATCGTCGCCGCGGTCGTGCTCGTCGGCGCGATCGTGTTCGCGATGACCCGCGGCGGCGGCGAGAGCAACCCGCCCGATCGAGTCGCGCAGCAAGGCGGCGGCTCGCCGCAGCCCGCGCCGCCACCGCCGAAGATCACGGTCGAGCCGATCGATCAGCCGGCTCCGGGGCCCGGCTCGGGATCTTCCACCGATCCCGGGCAGCAGACCGGCCCGACGAGCCCCGAGTCGAAGTCGCACCAGGATCCCGAGATCCAGCTCGATCCCTCGCCTGCGCCGGCGCCGACGGCTACGCCCAAGACACCGACGCACAAGAAGCCGACCGTGCGCGATCCACATCGCGACCATTCGCTCGCAACGACGACGCCCACGCCCACGCCCAAGGTCGAGCTCACGCGCGATGCGGTCGCGAGCAAGTTCCGGGCGGTGTCCAACGAGTACACCACGTACAAGGCGAAGAACGGCGGCCGCCTCGATCCGCAGTGGGACGATCTCGTGACGTTCATGCAGTTCCAGCTGCGCGCCGACAACCTCGACGACGCCGTGCGCCGGATCGACGCGTTCCGCGCCAAGCTCCGGGAGTGAGCGCACCGACCGATCTTTTTCCGCGCTCGAAACCCACAGGAAACAATCCGTGGGCTATCGATCGGTGAATGAAAAAGGTCGAGGCGATCATCAAGCCGTTCAAGCTCGACGAGGTGAAAGAGCGCCTCGCCGAGATCGGAGTGCACGGCATGACGGTCACCGAGGTGAAAGGCTTCGGCCGCACGGGCGGCAAGAAAGAGGTCTATCGCGGCTCGGCCTACGTCGTCGACTTCGTGCCGAAGGTGAAGGTCGAGATCATCGTGCCGAACGACAACGTCCAGCAGGTGGTCAACGTCATCACCGAGGCCGCACGCACCGGCAAGATCGGCGACGGCAAGATCTTCATCACGCCCATCGACGAAGTGATTCGAATCCGCACCGGCGAAACCGGCGAAGACGCGATCTGACGAGACCCCAGAGGAGAACCGAAACACATGACGCCCAGCGAGCTGAAGGACTACGTCAAGAAGCACGACATCAAGATGATCGACGCGAAGTTCGTCGACTTCCTCGGTCAGTGGAAGCACCTGACCTATCCGATCGAACGGCTCGAAGAGGGCATCGAGGAAGGCTTCGGGTTCGACGGCAGCTCGATCGCCGGCTGGCGCGCGATCAACTCGTCCGACATGCTGATGAAGCCGGACCCGTCGACCGCGATCCTCGATCCGTTCCTGAAGACGCCCACGCTGTCGATCCTGTGCGACGTGATCGATCCGATCACGCACGAGGCCTACTCGCGGTGCCCGCGCAGCCTCGCGAAGCGCGCGATCCAGTATCTCAAGTCGACCGGCATCGCCGACACCGCGTACTTCGGTCCGGAAGCCGAGTTCTTCATCTTCGATTCGATCGAGTACTCGGAGGATCCGAACCACTCGTTCTACAACATCGACTCCGACGAGGCCGGCTGGAACAACAAGCGGCGCGAGGTCGCCGGCAACAAGGGCTTCAAGCCGCCGACCAAGGGCGGCTACTGCGTCGCCGGCCCGATCGATCAGCTCACCGACCTGCGCACGCAGATGGTGATGACGATGCAGGCCGTCGGCATCGTGATCGAGACCCACCACCACGAGGTCGCCTCGGCCGGTCAGGCCGAGATCGACATGAAGTACGACACGCTCGTCAAGATGGCGGACCAGGTGCTCTGGTACAAGCACGTCGTCAAGAACGTCGCGCGCATGCACGGCAAGACGGCGACGTTCATGCCCAAGCCGCTGTTCGGCGACAACGGCTCGGGCATGCACACGCACCAGTCGCTGTGGAAGGCCGGCAAGCCGCTGTTCGCGGGCGACGGCTACGCGGGCATGAGCGACATGGCGCTGTACTACATCGGCGGCTTGCTCAAGCACGCCGCCGCGATCTGCGCGTTCGCGAACCCGACGACGAACAGCTACCGCCGCCTGGTGCCGGGCTACGAGGCGCCGGTCAACCTCGCGTACTCCGCGCGCAACCGCTCGGCGTCGATCCGCATCCCGATGTACTCGGCGTCGCCGAAGGCCAAGCGGCTCGAGCTGCGCTCGCCCGATCCGTCGTGCAACCCGTACCTCGCGTTCGCGGCGATGATGATGGCCGGCCTCGACGGCATCGAGAACCGCATCCATCCGGGCGATCCGCTCGACAAGGACATCTACTCGCTGTCGCCCGAGGAGCTGGCCGAGGTCCCGCACGTGCCGGGCTCGCTCGACGACGCGCTCGCCGCGCTGCGCAAGGACCGCGCGTTCCTGGTCAAGGGCGACGTGTTCACGAACGATCTGATCGACTCGTGGATCGCGTACAAGACCGAGAACGAGGCCGATCACGTCCGGCTGCGCCCGGTCCCGGCCGAGTTCCAGCTCTACTACGACTGCTAGGTTGTAACTGGCCGGGGACCCTGGCAGAATCGGGGTACCGGGGGTTTTGCACCCGGGGGGAAGCGCCGAGCACGCGCGTGGAATTCCGCAAGCCAGGACCGGGCGCCGCCTACTCGGCGATCGCGGCACAGGTCGCGCGCGCGAGCGTTCCGGCCAGCTTGCGCGTGCCGGCATATCGCGCGTTTGCGCGCGCGACCGGCGCCGACCTCGGTGAAGCCGAGCTCGATCTGCGTTCCTACATCTCGCTCGGCGACCTGTTCGCCCGCCGGTTGCGAACGGGAGTGCGGCCGATCGACCCGGATCCGGCCGCCTTGGTCGCGCCGTGTGACGGCGTCGTCGCGTCGGCGGGCGTGTCCGAGCACGGCGAGCTGGTGCAGGCCAAAGGGCACACGTACACGCTCGACGAGCTGCTCGTCGACGGCGAGCGCGCGGCGCAGCTGCGCGGCGGCGCGTACGCGACGATCTACCTGTCGCCGCGCGACTATCACCGCGTGCACGCGCCGCTCGCGGGTCGCTTGCTCGGCTACGACTACGTCCCGGGCGCGCTGTGGCCGGTGAATCCGCACGTCGCGGCGCGCCGGTCGCGGCTGTTCGCGCGCAACGAGCGCGTCGTGATCTGGATCGAGGTCCCGCGCGTCGGCACGATCGCGGTCGTGATGGTGGGCGCGTCGGGCGTCGGCAACATCGAGGTCGCGGGTGCGCAGTCGGCGCGGTGGCGCGCCGCGTACGAGCGGCGCCGCGTCGAGCTGACCGATGCGCGTGTCGAACGTGGAGGCGAGCTCGGCGCGTTCCGCCTGGGCTCGACGGTCGTGCTCGCGTTGCCGCCCGGTGCGCTGGCAGGCGAGCTCGCGTGTGCGGAGGGGCAGGTCGTCCGGTTCGGCGAGAGACTGGGCGTGCTCGCATGAGCAAGCGCGACGAGGACAGCCAGCCGAACGAGATGGAAGCCGGCATGACGACGGCCGAGCGCCGTCGCCGTCGCCGCCGCGGCGGCGGCCTGCGCGTGCCGTCCGACAACGTGCCGCGGTCGCGCACGCCGAGCGCGCCGCCGCCGCCGGTGCCCGAGGATCCGGCGCTCGCGATGTCGATCGCGTACAGCTTCCGCGGCGACGAGTCGGGGCCGGTGCCGCGCGTGGTCGCGAAGGAGTCGTCGGCGCCGGTCGCGCCCGAAGCGATCCCGACCGTCATCGATCCGCCGAGCGACGCGGTGTCCGAGGCGGACTTCGAGATGAAGACGCGCGAGATGAGCTCGGTCGATCTGCAGGCGCTCGGCATGGAGGATGCGAACGCGGCGTCGACCCTGCGCATGGAGCGCGTGTCGGCTCCGATCATCGAGGCGCTCGACAGCGCGCGCGCGAACAGCCCCGATCGCGAAGAGGTCGACGTCGAGATCGAGGCCGAGCCGCCCGAGATGATCACGCAGCCGCAGCCGACGCTGCCGCCGCCGCCGTCGCCCGAGCGCAAGCCGCCGACCAAGCCGCCGCCGCTGCAAGCGCCCGCCGGCCCTGCCGCGCGCCTGAAGACGGTCGCGCTGTCCGACGACGATCTCGAGGAAGTGCGTGCGGCGTCGCAGCCGGTCGCGCCGGCTGCCGCCACGACCTCGCCCGGCGTCGCGCCGGCTCCGTCGACGACCAAGCCGCCGCCGCTCGCGAGCACGAAGCCCGCAGCGGCGACGCCGGTGACGCTGCCCGATCCGCCGGCCAACCGCACGATGCAGCTGCAGGCGATCGACATGGAGGAGGAGGTCGAGGTCAAGCGGCCGGCGAGCGAAGAGCCGATGTCGGTGCCCGAGATCGACATCCAGGAGCTCGCCGCGAGTGCCGGCGACTCCGGCGACATCCCGATCGACGTCGACGAAAAGCCCGCGCCCACGCCGCCGCGTCCGCGCGCCGCGTCGCAGCCGCCGCCGATCGGCGAGGCCGCCGCACGCGCCGCCCAGGACGGCGATGCGTTTGGATCCACGCGGGGGCGCAAGAGCGGCGCGATCGAGGCGCCACCGCCACCGCCGCCGGCGCACAAGGCGCCGCCGGCGCCGCCACCCGCCGCGAAGAAACCGGCCGCGCAGCAGGCCGCGGTCGTGGCGGTCGCGACCAAAGAGCCGAGCAAGCCGACGTCGCGCACCAAGCCGTGGTTCGTCGACCTGTTCGACGAGGACTACCTGCGCACGCTGCCGTTCCTGACGCCGCAGGCGACGCAGGCCGAGGCCGAGTTCGTGATCGACACCATGAACCTCGCGTCGGGCGCGCAGGTGCTCGACGTCGGCTGCGGCTACGGCCGCCACGCGATGGAGCTCGCCGCGCGCGGCTTCCACGTCGTCGGCCTCGATCTGTCGACGCCGCTGCTCGTGCGCGGCGGCGAAGAGGCGCACCGCCGCGGCCTCACGATCAACTTCATCCGCGGCGACATGCGCGAGCTCGACTTCGAGAACCAGTTCGACGGCGCCTACTGCGTGTTCTCGACGTTCGGCTACTTCGACGACGAGACCAACAAGAAGGCCCTCGTGAACATCGCCCGCGCACTCAAGCCGGGCGGCAAGGTCCTGATCGAAATTCTTAATCGCGATTACGTGATCGCGGACCTGCCTACACGTGTGTGGTGGGAAGGTGACGGCTGTGTCGTCCTCGAGGAAGTCGAGCTCAACTACTTCTCGTCGCGCATCCAGGTCAATCGTTCCGTCGTGTTCGACGACGGCCGCCAGGTCGAGCAAGAGATCTCGGTGCGGGCATACTCGCTGCATGAGGTCGGCAAGCTCATGCATGCCGCAGGTTTCCGCGTCCTCGAGGTATCCGGCGGTTATCAGACGCGGGGCCGTTTTTTCGGCAACCAGTCGCGTCACATCATTGTCTTAGCTGAGCGCAAGGAACCGTCCGGAACGTAGGAATAACCGCGTGTTCTCGCGGGTCCTTCTTTCGTGCCGGCCAGCCAAATCGATCGGGCTGTTCGAGCGTCTTACTGATCGTCGCCCGGTAGCCGTCCGCGCGAGAAGGATCGCCCATGGTCGCCTCAGCATCGAAGCTCTCGCCCGTCTCGCCGCCGTCGTCGCGCAAGTCGCGGGTCGCCCGCATCTCGGCGAAGTCCGCGCGCCGTCCCGAGCCCGAGCCCGAGTCCGAGTCCGAGCCCGATCCGGATCGCGAGCCCGCGCGCGCGTCGAAGGGCGACGCCGGCACGTTCCTGTCGATGTACTTCCGCGACATGGCCGAGCTCGACGTGCTGCGCCCGGAGGAGGAGTTCACGTCGGCGAAGGAGATCGAGGCGCTCGAGATCATGCTGTGGCAGACCGTGCTCGCGCACGGCCCGGCGGTCGCGCGCGTGCTCGACGCGATCGAGGCCGTGCCCGATCATCGCATCACGAACGAAGCGAAGCTGCTGCGCCGCTATGCGGGTGGTCGCGACGCCAAGGCGCTCGCGCGTGCGGCAACACGCGCGGCGCGCCGGCTGCGCGCGGACGATGTCGACCACCTGTTCATCGAGGCCGCGCTCGGCGCGATCGATCGCATGACGCTCGGCATCGGCGTGCGCGGCAACAGCGTCGGCTCGCTCGGGCGCGCGGCGGCGGTCAACGAGTGGCTGCGCCGCGTCCACGCGGCGAACCGCGCCGCCGGCGAGGCGCGCAACGACTTCGTGAAGGCGAACCTGCGGCTCGTCGTGTCGATCGCGCGCCGCTTCAACCACGGCCGGATGGCGCTCGCCGACCTGATCCAGGAGGGCAACCTCGGCCTGCTCAAGGCGGTCGAGCGCTACGACTACCGCCGCGGCTTCCGGTTCTCGACGTACGCGAGCTGGTGGATCCGCCACGCGATCAGCCGTGCGCTCGCCGACAAGGGCCGCGAGGTCCGGCTCCCGGTGCACATGATCGACGCTCAGCACCGGCTCACCAAGGCGCGCCGCGAGCTCACCGGCAAGCTCGGCCGCCAGCCGACGAGCGAGGAGCTCGCGGCGGCGACCAAGATGCCCCTCGACAAGATCGAGAAGATGCGCAGCTGGCTGCTCGAGCAGTCGATCTCGATCGACAAGCCGGTCGGCGACGACGAGGGTCGGGTGCTCGGCGAGGTACTCGAAGATCCCGACCGCGAGGAGGTCTCGCCGACCCAGGATCTCGAGTGGGAGGCCCTGACCAGCGAGGTCCGCGACCTCTTGCGCGAGCTGCGCCCGATCGAGGCCGACATCCTGCGTCAACGCTTCGGCCTCAACACCGAGCAGGAGCTCACTCTCAAGGAAATCGGCGACAAGTACAACCTGTCGCGCGAGCGCATCCGCCAGCTCCAGGAGCAGGCCCTGGCCAAGATGCGGAGGGCTTTGGCTCGTCGAGACCTGATGTAGTAGGCTTGCGCCCATGCTGAGGCGCGTCTCCATCCTCGTTTTGCTCGCGATCGCCGGCGTCTCCGCGTGCGGCAACAACGACACGACGCTGAAGGTGACCGGCATCGAGCCCGACAAGGGCGATGCCGAGGGCGGCCAGTACGTGAAGATCTACGGCAACGCGTTCGTGAACCCGGTGCGCGTCGCGAAGGTCTACTTCGGCTCGCGCCAGGGCACGGTCGACCGCTTCGCGTCCGACAGCGAGATGGTCGTGCAGGCGCCCGGCGGCAAGCCCGGGGAGACCGTCGACGTGCTGATCATCTTCGAGCCGGGCGGCGAGAAGAAGATCCCGAAGGCGTTCACGTTCGTCGAGAAGAACACCACGGCGCCGAGCGTGAACGACCTCGACACGAACAAGGACGATACGAAGAAGAAGTAACCGCCAAGACGCCGCAGAGCCAAGGTTCGCCAAGATCAGGTTCTGCTGGCGAGCCTTGGCTCCGCGGCGTCTTGGCGGTAATTCCTGCTTACGCGAAGTTCAGCCGGAACAGCTGCTGCCCGAGCAGCACGAAGCTGTCGTGGCCGACGGCGCGCTCGCCGTTCACCTTGATGAACGTGCCGTTCGAGCTGCCGAGGTCGGCGAGGTAGACGCGGCCGTCGCGCAACGTGAGGCGCGCGTGCAGGCCCGAGACGTAGCCGTCGTCGGGGAAGTTGATCTCGCCGCGCTCGCGGCCGAGCGTGCACGAGTCGCCGAGCAGCGGGAACGCCTGGCCGGTGACCTCGCGGCCGATGATGACCGTGAGCTTGCCCCAGTAACCCGGGTTCGGGCTGCCCATGAGCTCGGTGCCGTCCGCGGTCGGCTCGGGCGCCGGGATGAGCTCGAAGCGGAGCAGCTCCTGGCCGATGCGGATGATCTGGCCGCTCTGCAGCTCCTCTTCCTGCGTCATCTTCACGAACACGCCGTTCAAGCTGTCGAGGTCGCGCACGACCGCGTTCTGGCCGCGGATGTCGAGCTGCGCGTGCACCGGCGACAGGTAGCCGTCGTTCTCGAACACCGGGCCGAAGCTGCGGCCGAGCTTGTTCTCGCCCGGGCGAAGATCGTGCGTGCCGCCTTCGGTGCCGTCGGGCCGGATCAGCGTCATCGACAGCCGCGATCGCTGCGGCATCGTCATCGGCTGCGGCGCGCCCATCGCGGGCTGCGGCGGCATCATGTTCGGCGCCGACACCTCGTCCATGCGGAACCCGCACGTGCCGCAGAACCGGAACGACGGCGGCACGTCGCTGCCGCACGACGGGCAGCGCCGCATCTGCGTCGCGGCCGGCGGCGCGAAGCCCGGCGAGAAGCCGGGCACGCCCGGCGGCGGGCCCATCGGCTGCGGCGCCATCGGCGGCGGCATCGCGGGGCCGCCCATCGGGCCACCCATCGAGCCGCCACCGAGCGGCCCGGCCGGCGGCATGCCGGGCATGCCTGCGGGGCCGCCCGCGGTGGAGCGCAGCGGCGGCTGCGGAGGCGCCATCGGTCCACCGGTGCCGCGCAGCGGCGCGCCGGCCATCGGCGACTGTTGACCGGGCTCGGCCATCATCGTCTTCATCATCCCGACGTCGCCGCCTGCCGGCTTCGCGACCAGCTCGGCGCCACAGCCGAGACAAAACTTGTAGTGGTCCTGGTTCTCTTTGCCGCAACGATTGCAGACGGTCATATGGCCCTCAAATGATTTCGACTCGTAGAAGTTGCTGGCCCAGGAACACGTAGTCGCCGTGCTTGAGCACGTGCTCTCCGGTCACCCGGATGAACGTACCGTTACGCGAGCCCAGATCGGTAACCGTTAGCACGCCGCCGGTGAACTGGATCTGAGCGTGACGCCCTGAGATGAACGGGTCCTCGGGAAAGTTGATGTCGTTGCCCTCGCGGCCGATCGCGACCTTGTCCGCCTGCGGACGGTACACCCAGCCGCTCGCGCCGCCGCGCAGCTGCTGCACGATCTCGAGCATCGCCGGGCGCACCATGGTCGCCGAGTAGTACGTGCCATCGGCGTCGGGCAAGTCCTCGACGGCTTGTGCCGGCGAGATCGTGAGCACCTGTTCGCCGACGAGGATCGTCGTGCCCGGCTCGATCTTCACGCTACCGGTGATGCGCACGAACACGCCGTTCAGCGAGCCTTCGTCGCGCACGATCAGCTGGCCCTTCGAGTAGCGGAAGTTCGCGTGGGTCGGCGACAGGTACGGGTCGTCGGGGAACGAGATCGGGCACTCGCCGCGGCCTGCGAGGTGATCGGTGCCGGCGAGCGTGAACGAGACGCCGTCCTCGCCGTCGCCGCGGATCAGCGTGAGCTTGGCGCGCGCGGTGGCCATCGCGCCGCCGAACATCATCGTCGCGCGTGGCTTGGCGGCGTCCATCGGCGCCGATGGGCGCGGACCGACACGCGTGTCGACGTCGAAGTTGACCGCGACCGGGATCTTGTTGCCGCACGCGGGGCAGAACCGGAAGTTCGGTGGCACGTTCGTGCCGCACTTGCCGCAGATCGTGGGCTCGGCCGGCACCGTGCCGGCGGGAGCGGCCTTGGCAACCGGCGACGCGACCGGCGATGGCCCCGAGCCCTTGCTCGTGCGCTTCGGGCGCGGATCGAGCGCGACCGGCTGCCCGCAGCGGGCACACTGTGGCACGCCGATGGGAGTCAACGCGCTGCACGCGTCGCACACGAGACCCACGTCCATCGCGCTGGAATTCTACCCCCTTGCGAAACGGCACGTCCACATTCGGACCGCCCGACGATCGTGCAGGCGGCTCAGTGTCCTACCGACCCGATCGCCCGGTCCGCGGCCTTCCGTACCTCCATTATCGGGTCCTTCGCGAGCACCTCGAGCGTGGGTCGGACCTGCGCGCCGCCGACCTGGCCGAGCGCGATCGCGACCGCCTCGCGGACGAAGCTGGACGGGTCGGCGGCCGCCTTGACCAGCGCGGCGACGTCCCCGGCGGCGCCGAGGCCGCCGAGCGCGAGCGCGGCCTGGCGGCGGTCGCCCCACGTCGCCGAGCCGAGCTGGCCGACGAGAGCCTGGACCAGCGCCGGCGGGGGGGTGCCGCGGCGGCGCGCGAGCACCGGGATCGCGGCCATCGCGGCGGCGCGAACCTGCTCGGCCGGGTCGGCCAGGGCCGCGGTGATCGCGGGCTCCGCGCCGCCCTTGCCGCTGTCGAGCTTCGCGATCACCGACACCGCGAGCGCGCGCACCTTCGGGTCCTCGGCGGCGAGCTGCGGCGCGATCTTGGGCTCGATCGCGCTCGCGATCCGCTCCAGCGCGGCCGCGAGCTTGGCATCGCCGTGCTCGGGCGTCAGCGCGCCGAGCGCGAGCCGGTCGGGCGCGGCGTCGAGATCGGCGAGCACCGACACCACGACGTCGCGGTGCTCGGTAAGTGCTTCATCAAGCCCGGCCGCGATGTCGGCGGCGTGATCGATCACGAGCCGCGCGGTCGCCGGCGCGCGCGGCAGGGCGCCGGGCAGGGCCCGCATCGCCTCGCGGTCGTCGTAGACGCCGGCGCGCATCGGGAACTCGCCGAGGTCGACGATCGGCGACGGCGCGAGCCCGGCACCGCTCGTGCGGCCGATCGCCCACACCAGCTCGTCGGACGCGCCGCCGGCGCGGGCGAAGTACGCGCGGACGAGCGGGCCGAGCGCGCGCGGCTCGCCGAGCTGGCCGAGCGCCCACGCGGCCATCCGCTGGGTCTCGCCGCGGTTGTCGTCGACCGCCGCGAGCAGCGCGGCCACGCCGGCCGACGCGCGCCGCACGCCGATCGCGTACGCGCACGCGGCGCGCACGGCATCGGAGTGGCCGGTGTCGCGCACCGTCGCGATCACCGCGGCGATCGCCTTGGGGTCATCGATCTGCGCCAGGCCGAGGCACGCGATCTGCTGCACCGGCGGGTGGCGGTCGGCGAGCGCCTTGACCAGCGTCGGCACCGCGCGGCGGTCGGTCGAGCGGCCGAGCGTGAACGTCGCCGCTTCGCGCATGCCGAGCTCGTCGTGACCGGCGAGCGGCAGCACGTCGGCGAGCACGTCGGCATCGCCGAGCCGGCCGGCCGCGACCAGCGCGTCGACGCGCATCTCGCGATCGCCGGTCTCGCTCAGCGCGCCGCGGTGCAGCGGATCCTTCGGCGGCTCCTGGCGCGCGAGGTGGACGAGCGGCGGCGCCGCGCCCTTGTTGCCGAGGCTGCCGAGCACGCGCACCGCGAGCCGCTGCTGCGCCGGCTCCTTGTCGTCGCGCAGCGCCTCGAGCAGCGGGCGCAGGCCGTGCGCGCCGACGCGATCGAGCTCGGCGCGCGCGGCCCGCTTGACCTCGTCGCTGCCGTGGCGCACGCGCTCGACCAGCCGCGGCACGTAGCGCACGTAGAGATCGACGAGCACGCGCCGGTACACCGGCTTGTGCGCCATCATGAACGACAGCGGCGACACCACCTTCTCGAGCTCGCCGAGCGTGTCGGTCATCTCCTCGAGATCGATCGCGAGCTTGCCGGCGCGCGCGACCACCTCGTCGTCGGTCGCGGTGCGGAGCACGTTGCGATAGAGCTCGGTCGCCTTCATCGGCGCGCCGTTCTGCACGTACAGCTGCGCGAGCGCGAACGCGGCCTTGCTGTTGCGCGGATCGAGCTGCACGGTCTTCTCGTAGGCGGCGATCGCCTCGGGGAAGCGCTGCATCTCGACGTAGCGCTCGCCGAGCCGCTCGTACGCGCTCGGGTCGGTCGGCGACTTCGCGAGCGCCTTCTGCTGCCACTCGATCGCCTCGTCGTCCTGGCGCGCCTCGGTCTTGATCTCGCTGATCTGCTGGTAGACCTCGCGCTCGCGGCTCGGCACCTTCTTCGCGAGGTCGAGCAGCATCGCGACCGCCTCGTCGTACTGGTGCTGGCGGCGGAACTCCTTGACGAGGTCGAGCACCGCGTCCTGATCGTCGGGCACGAGCGTGACCAGCTTCTTCAGCGTCGCGAGCGGCTCGCCCTGCTGCGGGCGCTTCGCGAAGTACTCGACGAGCAAGTAGCCGGCTTCGGGGTCGGGCGGCGTCGCCGCGAACTTCATGCGCCACTGCCCGGACATCTCGACGTCCTTGTTCGCGTGGACGAGGACCGACACGTAGCGCTTGCGCGCCTCGCGGCGCGCGAGCCGATCGGTCGGCTTGGTGCCGAGCAGGGCGAGCACCTTCTCCCAGTCCTGCTTCGCGGCGGGCAGATCCTTCTTGCCCTCCTCGACGATCGCGCGGCCCTTGTAGAACTCGGGGTTCTTCGGATCGAGCTCGATCGCCTTGTTGTAGTCGAGGATCGCATCGGTAAAGTTCTGGTGCTCGCCCATGACCTCGGCGAGCTTGGCCCAGGCCGCCGGCTTGCCGCTCGCCGCGATCCGCTTCCACGTCGCGAGCGCGCGCGCCTTGTTCGCCGCGTCGCCCTTCTCGAAGTACTGCTCGCCGAGCGTGACCAGGTGCCCCGGATCGTCGGGCTCGAGCTTCGCGAGCCGCTCGTACTCGGCGATCGCGAGGTCCTGCTTGTCCCACCGCGTATACAAGTCGGCGATCGCCGACAGCACGCTCGGATCGCTCGGGAACCGCGCCTCGAGCCGCGCGAGCGCCTCGAGCGCCTTCTTGTCGTCGCCGCGCCGCCAGTAGCGCTCGGCGAGCTCGAGCTGGAAGCGCGCCTCGCCCGGCGCGGCGCGCACGACCGCCTCGTACTGCGCGAGCGCCTCGTCGTCGCGGCCCGAGTTCTCGAGCAGCTGGATGAGCCGGCGCTGGGTCTCGAGCTCCCACGGCGCCTTGGCGACCGCCTTCTTGAGCGCGGCGATCGCCTTGTCCTGCGAGCCGGTCTCCTCGTAGAGCTTGCCGAGCGTGTCCCACTCGAAGTGGCCGCGCGCGCCTTCCGGCCACTCCTTCTCGTACTGCGCGAGCAGCTGCGCGAGCGCCTGCTTGCGCCGGTAGATGTCGATGATGCGGCCGGTCAGCTCGGTCTCGAGGTAGTAGCCCTTGGGCGCGAGCTTGATCGCGCGGCGATACTCGGCGACGGCTTCGTCGTCCTTGCCCATGCCCTCGAGCGCCTGGCCGCGGCGCGCGACGATCTCGACGCGCTTGGCCGGATCGCTGCCGAGCAGCTTCTCGGCGGCGGTGTAGCTCTCGAGCGCGATGTCGCGCTTGCCGGCGGCGAGCATCGCGTCGCCCCGCTCGATCCACAGCTGCGCGTTCTTCGGATCGAGGTCGAGGAACTTCTGGAAGTACGCGTTCGCGCCGTCGTTGTCCCCGGTCGCGAGCGCGAGGTCGGCGAGCGCGCGCAGCACCCGCTTCTTGGTGTCGATGCCGGTCGCGTGCGCGAGCGCCTTGTCGAGCGCGCTGCGGGCTTCCTGGTTGTGGCCGGCCGCGCGCTCGAGCTCGCCGATGTCCTTCCAGGTCTCGGCGTCGTCGTCTTTCAGTGCGACCGCGCGCGTCCACAGATCCAAGGCGCGGACGTCGTCGCCGGTGGCGTGCATGAGCCGGCCGAGCACGACGAGCGACGCCCACTCGGGCTTGGCGGCGATCGCCTTGCCGTACTCGCCCGACAGCGCGTCGACGGTCGAATACCGGCGATACAGCTCGAGCAGCTTCGCGAGCGCCGACGGATCGTGCGGGTTCCTCGCGAGGATCGCCTTGTAGCGGGCGATGACCGCCGGATCGAACGGGTTGCGCTGGGCGCCCCAGTCACCGGGCTGGGCGAGCGCAGCCGCCGGAGCGGCGAGCGCGATCGCGAAAACGACGAGGAGGCGCCGCATGCCTCCGCCGAGTTTAGCTCACGCGCGGATGCGTGCGAGCAGCGAGCCGAGGTGCTGGCGCCGCATCTCGATGCAGAAATCGCGTACGGTGCGGGCCTGGCTCTTGGCCATCGCGAGGAAGCGGATCCCGAGCCCCGAGGCGAGGCCGCTGGCGCGATCGTCGTCGCGATAGCAGATCCGCCCCGACGCCCAGATCGATTCGCTCGTGCCCGGGAGCTCGAGCTCGAGCCCGACGACGAGGCCGGGCGGCGGCGCCAGCATCGAGATCGACGACATGTGGAGGCCCGAATCGGACAGGTTCGCGGCGAGCGCGCGCACCGGGCGATCGTTCACGTAAGAGGTGACCATCGCTTCGTACGGGATGCGGAAGCCAAGTCTGCGGTCGTGCACGGCTACCTCGGGTGGTCGGATGTGGGATAAAATCGTACCCGGCTCGATGGACGCGCCCAAATTTTCCGCGTTCCCGTGGCACGCGCTGCCGCGGCTGAACCGCCGCGAGGCCGCGGTCGAGTCGACGATCGCGCGCTGGATCGCGGCGCGCGGGTCGAAGGTCGCGATCGGGCGGGTCGGCATCGCCGGCGCGATCGATCCGGCGGCCGCGTGGTGCGAGCTGCGCGTCGGCGGCGAGTCGATCGCGGTCGCCGGCAGCGCGGCGCTCGTGCGTGCGCTCGCGCGAGCGCGGCTCGGCGGCCCCGCCGAGCTCGCGGCGCCGCGGCCGCTCGGCGTCGTCGAGCGCGCGCTGTGGGCGCTCGCGGTCGCCGAGGCGATCGAGGCGCACGGCATCGCCGGCGAGGTCTGGCCGATGCTGCGCGCGCCGGATCGTTCGACGGGCAGCGCGATCGAGCTCGCGGTGCCGGGCGGGACGGTCGTCGCGATCGTGCCGCCCACGCTGTTCGTGCGCGCGCCGCCCGAGCGGCCGACTCCAGCGTGGGCCGACCGGGTCGCGATCGACGCGCCGATCGTCGTCGCGCGCTGCGCGCTGCCGCGCGAAGCGGTGGCCGCGCTCGCGGTGCGCGATCTCGTGACGGTCGAGCGCGCGTTCGCGCTCGAGATCTTCGGAGGCGAGCTCGGGCTGGTCGCGCACCGGGGGCCCGCCGCCCAAGGCGTAGCTGTCGAGGTCGCGAGC
>DATJXL010000181.1:0-7866 GCA_035500135.1 Kofleriaceae bacterium | reverse complement strand
GCTGGCGCGTCACCGTGGCGGCCGGCGCGAAGCAGCTGCTGCGCACCGGCTACGAGGTCAAGATCGCGGCCAAGCACGAGCTGGTCGGCGGCAACCGGAGGGAGCCATGAAGGTCGTCGCCGTCACCGTGCTCGAGGATCGCGCGTCGGTCACGCGGCGCGGCGCGCTCGCCGTGCAGGCCGGCCAGCAGCGCGTCGTGATCGAGCAGGTGTCGCCGGTGCTCGTCGACAAGACGCTCGCCGCGTCGGCGACCGGCGCGCGCGTGCTCGACGTGCGCTGCGAGCGCTACGTCGCGCCGTGGCGCGAGGATCCGCAGGGCGTGAACGGCTTGCGCGCCGAGCGGGCGCGGCTCGAGGCCGCGCGCGACGCCGCGCTCGCGCGCGCCGAGCTGTCGGCGGGCGAGGTCGCCTCGCTGCAGAAGCTCGCGACGCGCGCGCTCCACGATCTCGCGGTCGCCGCGACGCGCGGGGCCTCGCCCGACGGCGCGGCTGCGCAGCTCGCCGAGCTCGACGCGTCCGAGGCCGCGGCGCGCGAGCGCAACGCCATCGCCGTGCTCGAGCTCGACGACGTCCAGCCCGCGCTGGTGCGGCTCGACGAGCGCATCGCGCGCGCCGAGGCCGAAGCCGGCGAGCAAGCGGCGCGGCTCGTGATCGATCTCGTCGCCGACGCGGCGGGCGAGGCGACCGTGACCGCGAGCTACGTCGTGCCCGGTGCGGCGTGGCGGCCGTATCACCGCGCGCAGCTCCACCGCGACGCCGGCAAGCTCGACTGGCAGACCACCGCGTGCGTGTGGCAAGCGACCGGCGAGGACTGGATCGACGCGGAGTTGCTGTGCTCGCTCGAGCGACCCTCGCTCGGCACCGAGCCGCCCGAGCTCGACGACGACGTGCTGCACGCGCGCAAGAAGCCCGACACCGTCGTGGTCGAGGCGCGCGAACAGGAAGAGCAGACGACGGGGCTCGGCGGCGGCGGGAGCGGCGCCGCGGAGGTACCCGGCATCGACGACGGCGGCCTCGGCCTGCGGCTCGCCGCGGGCAAGGTCACGGTGCGAGGCGACGGCATGCCGCATCGGGTCGCGGTCGGCGGCTTCTCGGCGCCGGCGCAGCTGTCGCTGGTCGCGATCCCGTCGCGCTCGCCGTGGGTCCACCTGCGGGCGCGCGTCGCGAACGCCGGCACGCAGCCGCTGCTCGCCGGCCCGGTCGATCTGATCCTGGCGGCCGGTTACGCGGGCCGCGCCGAGATCGGCTTCGTCGCCGCCGGCGAGAAGTTTCACGTCGGGTTCGGACCCGAGTCCGACGTGCGCGCCCATCGCACCGAGACCCGCGAGCGCGACGAGGCCGGCCTGCTCGGCGGCTGGAACACGCAGACCGTGCGCGTCGCGGTGCGGCTCTCGAACCTCGGCGCGCACAAGCGCGAGATCGTCGTCACCGAGCGCGTGCCGATCTCGGAAGTCGAGCAGGTGCAGGTGCAGACGGCGGCGGCCGATGCGTACCTGCTCGCCGACGAGCCGGGTGGCGAGGAGATCACGCAGGTCACCGCGCGCGCGATCGACGAGCGCGGCCTCGTGTCGTGGACGGTCGAGTTGCCGCCGCACGGCCGGCGCGCGGTCACGCTCGAGTACAAGCTGAAGAGCCAGAAGAGCGTCGCCGGAATCTAGCCGTGGTCGCCGAGATGTTCGCGAACCGCGTGCGCAAGAACGCACGCCATCTCGGAAAGTGGGCGCGCCGCACCCACGTCACGTGCTGGCGCGTCTACGACCGCGACATTCCCGAGGTCCCGGTCACCGTCGACACCTACGACGGCGCGCTCGTCGTCAACGACTACCGCCTCGAGCAAGACGACGAGGCGTGGCTCGACGCGATCGCGACGGCCGCGCGCGCGGCCCTCGACGCCACCGACGTGTTCGTGAAGTCGCGCGAGCGCCACAAGGGCCGCACGCAGTACGACCGGCTCGCGCGTGCGGATGCGTGGCGCGTGGTCCGCGAGGGCGGCCACCAGTTTCGCGTCAACCTGTCGGATTACGTCGACACCGGTCTGTTCCTCGATCACCGCGACACGCGCGCGCGCGTCGCGGCCGAGGGTGGCGCGTCGCTGCTGAATCTGTTCGCGTACACCGGCGCGTTCAGCGTGTACGCGGCGGTGGCCGGCGCGAACACGACGAGCGTCGATCTGTCGCACACGTACCTCGACTGGGCGCGCGAGAACCTCGCGCTCAACCACGTGCGCGGCGAGCTCGTTCACGCCGACGCGCGCGAGTTTGTCGTCGAGGCGCGCCGCGCGCGCCGGCGCTGGGACGTCGCGATCGTCGACGCGCCGACGTTCTCGAGCAGCAAGCGCATGGACGGCACCTGGGACGTCCAGCGCGATCACGCGGCGCTGATCGCGGACGTGCAGGCGGTCACCGCGCGCGTCGTGTGGTTGTCGACGAACCGCAAGCGGTTCAAGCTCGAGGTGCCGGGCTTCACGGACGAGACCCGGGCGACGACGCCGCCGGACTTTCGCCATCGCCCGCACTTCGCGTTTCGAGCCGAGCGCGCAGCGCGCGCATGACGGTGTCGGCCGCGACCGCGACGCGCGGCGCGTGCTCGGCGAGGCCGCGCGCGATCGCGCGCAGGTCGTCGCCGCTCGGCGCGAGCAGCGGGCGGTGCGCGAGCATGCGCCCGAGGCGCTGCGCGATCGCGGATGCATCGCCGAGGTCGGCCGGCACGCCGTGGCCGCGCAGGCGCGCGAGCAGCGCGGCGAACCGCGGCGCCGCGTCGGCCTCGCGCCAGCGCACGCCGCTCGGATCGTGCGCGAGCCCGGCGAGGTAGCTCGCGCGATACGGCGGCTCGGCGACGAGCACGCCGTCGAGCAAGAGCTCGGTGCCGATGTGGCTGGCCGCGCGCCGCGGCCCGCGCGCGCAGCCGCCGTGCGCGAGACGGTCGTCGAGCTCGCGCATCAGCGCGAGCACCGGCGGGAGCGTGTGGAACGCCGCGTCGGTCGCGTGATGGAGCTCGATGCCCGCGGCGACGCCGGCGTCGTCGGCGGGAGCGAGCCGCGCGCGGCACATCGTCGCGAAGTCGGGCAGCATCGAGCCGAGCGCGCGCGCACCGGACTCGCCCGACCAGCTCGCGACCGCGGCATGCCCGAAGAAGTTCACGATCCTTGTTAGCATCTTTGCCTGCATGCCTCACGTCATCGGCATCGATCTCGGCTCGCAGAGCGTCAAGGCCGTGCGCTGCGACGAGACGTTTCGCGTGGTCGCCGACCATCGCGTGCCGATCGAGACGACGTATCCGCAGCCGGGCTGGGCCGAGCAGGATCCCGACACCTGGGTCGCGGCCGTGCACCAGGCGCTCGCCGCGGTCGGCAAGGACGGTGTCGCCGCGATCGCCATCGCCGGTCAGCTCGACGGCTGCGTCGCGGTCGACCCGGCGGGCCACGCGCTCCACCCCGCGCTGATCTGGCAGGACCGCCGCGCCACCGCCGAGGCCGCGCTCGCCGAGCGCGCTCGCGTCCACGCGATCACCGGCCAGGTCGCGGACGCCTCGCACATGGCCGCGAAGATCCGGTGGCTCGTCGCTCGCGGCGTGCGCGCCGCGCGTTTTGACCAGCCGACCAGCTACGTCGTCGCGCGGCTGACCGGCGCGTCCGCGATCGATCCAGCGCTCGCATCGACGACGATGCTCTACGACCTCGCGGCGCGCGCGTGGTCGTCCGAGCTCGCGCGCGAGTTTGCGATCGATCTCGCGCAGCTGCCCGCGCTCGCACCGACGTGCTCGATCGTGGGCGACCACGGCGGCATCCCGGTCGCGGTCGGCACCGGCGATGACTTCGCGACGCCGCTCGGCGCCGGGCTCGCCGCGCCCGGGCCGATCGCGCTCGGCCTCGGCACCGCCGAGGTCGTCGGCGCGATCTCCGATGCGCCCGTGCTCGATCTCCCCGCGGCGCGTACCGCTTCCGATCCGTGGCGCGATCTTCGCGAGCCGATGGTCGAGACCCACGCGTTCCCGACCGGCGCGTACTTCGTCGAGCACCCGGGCTGGCTATCGGGCGGCGCCGTGCGCTGGGCCGCGCGCATGCTCGGGCTCGGCAGCGATGCCGAGCTCGACGCGCTCGCCGCGTCGGCACCGGCCGGCGCCGGCGGCATCACGTTCGTGCCGGCGCTCGCCGGCCAGATGACGCCGGTGTGGCGTCCCGAGCTGCGCGGCGCGCTGCACGGATTATCGGCGGCGCACGATCGCGCGCATGTCGCGCGCGCCGTGCTCGAAGGACTCGCGTTCGCCTGCCGCGACGTGGTCGAGCGCCTCGCGGCGCTCGGCCTGCCGGCGAACGAGCTGGTCGCGCTCGGCGGTGGGGCAGCGAGCCGCACGTGGATGCAGCTGCGCGCCGACGTGCTCGGTCGTCCCCATCACGTGACCGGTCGAGCGGACACGTGCGCGATCGGCGCGGCGATGATCGCCGCGGTCGCGGTCGGCCTGCATCGCGATCTCGCCACCGCGGCCGCGCACGCCCCGCCGCCGGTCGAGACGTTTCAGCCCCGTGACTCGCTCGAGGGCGCCTACGCGCGCTACCGCGAATTCGCAGCCTGCCATCTGCTGTGACCACGCCGGCCGCGGAACCGCGGCGGCGTCGGGTAGAGTGCGACCGTGCGTTTCTTGCCGGTCCTGCTCGCGCTCGCCGCGTGCAGCGACTCGCCGAAGTATCCGATCGAGAAGCTCGAGGATCCGGCGACGTGCGGCGATTGCCACGGCCAGCACTTCCAGGAGTGGAGCGGCTCGATGCACGCGTACGCGTCCGACGATCCGGTGTTCGTCGCGATGAACAAGCGCGGCCAGCGCGAGACGAACGACCAGCTCGGCACGTTCTGCGTGCAATGCCACGCGCCGATGGCGGTCGCGCGCGGCGAGACCGACGGCACCGACTACGATCCGACGCAGCTGACTCCGCAGGCGCGCGGCATCACCTGCTACTTCTGCCACGACGTCGAGAACGTCGCGGCCGATCACGACAACGGCCTCGTGCTCGCGCTCGACGACACGATGCGCGGCGGCGTGGCGGATCCGTCGGACAACGACGCGCACCACGACAGGTTCGACCCGCTGATGGCTGGTGCGACGAACCAGTCGAAGATGTGCGGCTCGTGCCACGACGTCGTGACGCCCGCCGGGGTCGCGCTCGGGCGCACGTATCAGGAGTGGCAGACCACGGTCTTCGCGACGAGCTCGCCGCCCAATGGCCTGACGTGCAGCCAGTGCCACATGGGCACGAACGTCGATCCGGCGACCGACGTGATCGGCGCGAAGGCCGGGCTCACGTTCCAGCATCGCCCGTATAGCTTTCACGAGCACATGTGGCTCGGCATCGATCAGGCGTACACGCCGTTCGCCGGCACCGCCGCGCTCGCCGCGCAGGCGATGGACATCGCGCGCGACCTCGACCCGGCGCTCACGATCGTCGGTCCGACGCCGATCGGCAAGACGATCGGCGAGGGAGGCATCTGCGTGACGCACGAAGGCAACATCACGGTGCGCATGGACACGCGCGGCACCGGCCACATGTGGCCGAGCGGCGCCGCACAGGATCGCCGCGCCTGGCTCGAGCTCGTCGCGTACGACGCGAGCAACGCCGTCGTGTTCCAGAGCGGCGACGTCGGCCCGCAGCAGGATCCCGAGGATCTCGGCGATCCGAACCTCGTCGGGCTGTGGGATCGTGCGGTCAAGGCCGATGGCACGCCGGCGCATTTCCCGTGGGAGGTCGTGAACCCCGAGGTCTCCAACCTGCTCAAGGCGCCGGTCACGCTCGACCAGAACAGCCCGCTGTTCGATCACTCGACGACCGCGTTGTTCGCGGTCGGGCCGTCGCTCGCCTCGACGATCGATCACATCACGGCACGCGTTCGCATTCGCCCGGTCACGTACGCCGTGCTGAACGATCTGGTCAGCTCGGGCGATCTCGATCCGATGTATGCTGCGACGATCCCGACGCTCGATCTCGCCGGCGCGGATCGCACGTGGACCAAAGCGACGGTCGACTCGACGACCGATGGCTGCGATTACAGCCCGTACCAGTGACGGCTACTCGGTGAGCAGGATCACCGTATCCTTCGGCAAGCCGAGGCCCGACGGGATTCCGGTGTACGTGACTCGCGCGATCGCACCGGCGTCCGGCAGAGCCGACACCTCGACGAGCGTCGCCTCCGGGTTCAGGAACGCGGTCACGGTCGTGTGACCACTTGCCCCGACCCCGCTCGTCGGCTCGACGCGCAGCTGCAGCGCGAACTTCCGGATCGGCGTCGTGCCATCGGCGACGCGCAGCGCGCGGCGCTGCACGATGCGCGTCGACAGCATCCAGGCCTCGGTCGTCGTGCGCGCGACCGGCTCGAGCGTCGTCGCGATCGCGGCGATGCGCGCGCGGATCTCCGCCGCGTCGGCGCCATGCTCGTACCAGGCGTGGATCGGCACGAGGTGACCGGCGCGCGCGCCGTCGAGCCACATCCGGTACGCGATCGGCGTCTCGTGCGCGGACAGCTCCTCGACGATGTACGCGATGCGCTCCGCGCGCGCGACCCCGAGGATCGACATCCGGTGCCCCAATGCGCCGGCATCGCCGGCGATGCGCGCCGTCGACGTCATGAATCCGAGCGATGCGCGCAACGTCGGCATCGGCTTGTCGCGGTGAATGTACGCGTGGGCGAGCGCGCGCTGCATGCGGCGCGTACGCGCCAGCGCGACGAGAGCGGACTGGGTCTTGGCATCACGGTTCACGACAGGTCTCCCTGTATGGAACGCGCGAGACCCCGAAGGGTTGCACCTCCGTGATGCGTGCAACGTCCGGGAATATCTGAGTGTCGGCGCCGGTTATCCCGGCTAACCCGAGCCCGGCGTCTTGTAGGTCGTCTTCTGGACCGTACCTGCCCGATCGGTGCGGATCCACGTGCCGGTGCGCCGGCCGGCCAGCATCTGGCCCTCGAGCACGGCGCCATCGACGAGCTGCTTCCACGGGCCGTCGAGCACGCCGTCCTTGTAGGTGGCCGTGAGCACGACCGCTCCGCCCTCGTCGTAGGAGGTCCACGTACCGGTCTTGCGATCGGCCGTGTACTGGCCGGTGAGCGCGGGCTTGCCGTTGCGATACTCGGTGTACGCGCCCTCGACCTTGCCGTCCTTGTACGTCGCCTCGACCAGCAGCTTGCCGGCGTCGTACTTCTTGAACGCACCGTCGAGGCGACCGCGCCGGTAGCGCTCTTCGAGCGTCAGGTCGCCGTTGTCGGTCCACTCCTTCCACGAGCCGTGCTTGCGATCGCTCGAGTAGTGGCCCTCGACGACGACCTTCTGCGGCAGCTTGAACGTCAGCTCCTGGTAGAGCCCGGCCATCTCGCCCTTGTAGAAGTACGTCCTCGTCGACGGCTTGTGGTTCGGATAGAACGTCTGCATCACGCCGGTGCCGTCGGCCATCGTGAACCGGCCGAGCTCGTTGCCGGACTTGTCGTAGAACACGAAGTCGCCGTCGGGCTTGCCGTCGGTGTAGCTGCCGGAGAACACGAGCTTGTTCTCGAACCATTCGAACCACGCGCCGGTCTTCTTGCCGTCGGTGTAGTCGCCTTCGCGCTCCTTGTTGTTCGCGCGATCGAACCACGACCACGTGCCGGTGCGCTTGCCGTGATCGTACGTGCCGGTCACGCGCGGGATCTTCTTCACGCTGTCGCGCCACAGCGTGAACGCGCCGTCGAGCTTGCCCCGCAGGTCGTAGTTCTCGTCGACGAGCAGCTCCCAGAACTGCCAGATCTGGCGGGCGTTGCGGCGCACGCCGTTCTTGAACTCCTCCTCGATGCGCAGCGTGTTCTTGCCGCCGACCAGGTGCGCGCCGTCGTAGCGGCCGGCGAGAAAC
>DATJXL010000180.1:0-26886 GCA_035500135.1 Kofleriaceae bacterium | reverse complement strand
GAACGAGGTGCCGAACGACGACTCGCTCAGCGCGATGTTCGATCGCTTCCTGCTGCGCGTCCTGAGCGACAACCTCGACAGCTATCACTTCCACGAGCTGATGAACAAAGGCATCGCGCTCGAGGTCGAGAAGATGACCGGCAAGGGCGCGCCCACCGGCCACATGCTCTCGGCGCGCGAGCTGCGCGCGCTGCAGGGTCAGTTCGACCGGTTCATGCAGTTCCCCGAGGACTTCCTCGCCAAGTACAAGGGGCTCATCTTCCAGATCCGCAGCGAGGGCATCTCGGTCAGCGATCGCCGCGCGGTGAAGCTGCTCAAGCTGTTCGCCGCGTCGGCCGTCTTCGACGGGCGCACCCGCGTGCACGACGGCGACTTCTTCGTGCTGCGCCACATCTGGAACAACCTCGATCAGGTCGAGCTGCTCGAGGAGATCATCAACCCGGTGGTCGACGCGTACTACCGCGAGCATCCCGACGAGCGCCGGTTCATCGGCCCGAGCGCGAGCCTCGACGATCTCTTGACCGAGCTCGGCTTGATCCGCGAGCTCCTGACCTCGGGCACCGAGCTCTCGGACATCCAGCTGTTCAGCCAGCTCAAGAACCTGAACGAGATCAAGGTCGCGCTCGCAGCGCTGCCCGGCGATGCCGCGCAGCGCATGATCCGCGAGGTCGACCAGCTGCTCGAGACCGTGTTCGCCTCGTCGAAGTTCGGGCTGTAACCCCGGCCTGGACGAACGGTGCCGAATCCTGAGACACTGGGGCGATGCGCGCGCTCATCGTCGCGGCGGTGTGGGCTCTGGGCTGTTATCGCCCACACGTCGTCGGTGGCCAGCCGTGCAGCTCGGACAGCGAGTGTCCGGTCGAGCTGAAGTGCGTCGGCAACGTGTGCGGCGGCACGCTGGACGGCCAGCCGGACGCACCGGTGCTCGCCGACGGGTCGTTCGTGCTGCCCGATGCCGACTCGACTTGTACGTGCAACGGAAACAACCTGTCGTGCAGCGGCGCGATGACGACGTGTCCGCTCGGCTGCGTGCCGCAGGTGGGAGGCGCACGCTGCGCGCTGCTCGCGCCGAGCAACGGGGTCGACCCGATGCTGGCGACCGCGGTCAGCGATCCGATCACGATCTCCGGCGCCGCGACACTCGACACCGACACCGGCGCGATCACCGGCAGCCTGACGCGCACCGCCGGCAGCGGCGTGATCGCGGGCATCGGCTTCGCGCAGGAGACCGTCGGTGCGCCGATGGGCGTGTTCGTGTTCTCGAGCCTCGCGGTGACCGCCACCGGCTCGCTCCAGCTCACCGGATCGCGCAGCGCCGTGTTCCTGGTCCGGCACTCCGCGACGATCGCCGGTACGATCGACGGCTCCGGCGGCAAGTGCGGCACCGGCCAAGCGTGCGCGGGACCCGGCGGCGGAGCGGGCGCGACGATCGCGGCTACGCCGGGCGGATGTGGGCCCGGCGGCACGGGCGCGATGGACACGGCGAGCAACGCCGACAGCGGCGGCGGTGGCGGCGGTGGCGGCGCATCCGGCGGCGGCGGCGGCGATGGCGGCGCGATCGCGGCAGGCGGCGGTGGCGCCGGCTGCATCGCGGCGACGCTGGTGCCGCTCGTCGGCGGCAGCGGCGGCGGCGGTGGCGGCCCCGGTGCCGCGGCGGCGCGCTCCGGCGGCGGTGGCGGCGGCGCACTACAGATCACCGCGCTCGACCAGATCGACATCACGGGCACGATCACGATGGCCGGCGCGGGTGGCCAGGGCGGTGGGTCGCAGGCGGTCTCGCCGTTCAACGGTGGCGCCGGATGCGGGGGCGGCGCCGGTGGTGGCATCCTGCTCGAGGCGATCGCGGTGACGATCGAGGCCGGCGCGGTGGTCGCCGCGAATGGCGGCGGTGGCGGTGGTGCAGCGGATGGCCCGAAGGACGGTGCCGACGGTGCGAACGGAGCCGCGAGCGGCACGCCCGCAGCCGGCGGCCTGGCCGGCAACGGAGGCCCGGGGACGGCGGGCGGCGCGGGCGGCGCGGGCACCGCCACCGCGCTGACCGCGCAAGATGCGCCGGCGACTGACAACGGCGGCGGCGGCGGCGGCGCGGCGGGCCGGATCTACCTGCGCGCCGCGGCCGCGCCGACCGTGGCCGGCACCGCGAGCCCGTCGGCCGGGACCGGTACCGTGAGCGGCGAATAGCGCGCAGGCAAGTGCCGGATCGAGCCGGCTCGGGACACCGACTACAGCAGCTTCGTCGCGGTGACCGTGACCTCGTACGTCTTGTGCGCCGTCGTGTCGTAGATGTTCGTGAACAAGGTCGGCTTGCCGGGCGTGACCGGGATGATCATGTCGTGCGCGCCGACGCGGCGCCACGTCGGGTTCGCCGTGCTCCCCGACGCATCGAGCGCGGTCAGATCGAAGCCGCCGGCGACGACGAGCACGCCGGCCTGTGGCTGGTACGACATCTCGAGCTTCATGCCCAGGCTCTCGCGCGAGGTCGTCGTCGAGGATGTCGCGTACGGGATGTTGGAGCCGGACTCGACGGTGCCGCGCTGGTTCTCGCCGAGCATCAGCGTGTACGTCGCCGGCTTCGAATCGAGGCCGGTGATCGTGACGTCGAAGCGATAGACCGACGATGGCGGAGGAGGACCCGCGAGCGCGGGCGAGCACAAGGCGGCGAGGGCGAGCGAGCAGATCAGCGAAGTCTTCATGCCGCGAGCGAGTAGCAGGGCGCGTGCCGGCGCGCATGTGCGCGAAACGCGGACGCGGGCGCGGCGCGGCTCGCCAGATTGGCGCCAGTCACTGCGAAATGAAGCCCATCGCGTCGCTCTCGCGGATCTGGCCGTCGGTCGGCTTGGGCACGACGGTCGGTGGCGCGCTCGCATCGTCGGCGTAGATGCCCGCGGCGAGCACGTCGTCGAAGCTGGACGCCGCTGGCCCGTCGACGTAGCGCAGGAGCGCGGTCGGCGTCGCGGCGGGCGGCAACACGAGCGCGGCGAGTGTCGGATCCGCGGGCGGAAACACCACCGAGGTCGAATCGGGCGGCAGCACGGCGTCCCACACCACGGCGGTGGTGCCGACCATCCAGGTCAGGTGCGCGTCGACCGCGGAGCCGCCCGGCGATGCCGCGGTCCACGTCAGCGCGAGCGTGCTCGGCGTCTCGCTCGCGAGCGCGAGCGATGGCGCGATCGGCGGCAGGAAGTCGGCGGCGCCGAATTCCAGCGTGGTCGGCGCGCTCGCGATCTCGCGCGTCGTGCGCTGCACGATCGAGCCGTTCGCGATCGCGGCGTGCACCTCGGCCGCATCGACGACGAGCCCGGTCCAGATCGGGCCGTTGCCGGCGATCGGCTGGGCCGCGAACGGCAGGCCGTCCGAGTACAGCACCCAGTCGAGCGCCGGCGCGACCCCGTCGTCGAGCGTGATCGGCACCGCGCCGGTCGTGGTGCTCCATGCCGCGGGCTGGAACACGAGGCCGCCGTCGCCGAGCGGCAGCCGGCCCGCGACGTAGCCGGCGAGCGCGCCAGCGCTCGTCGCTTGCACGAGGAGGTCGACGTCGAGGTCGGTGTTGACGCAGTCGCCCGAGATGTCGATCGGATCGACGAGCGTGGTCTCGGTCAGCGTCACGCAGCCGAGCTGCACCGTGTAGGAATCGGCGGTGATCGACTGCATCGGCTGGATCTCGAGCGAGCCGATGACGATCGGCGGGCTGGTGTCGGGATCGGGCGGGCCATAGATCGTGAGGTCGCTGCCCGCGGCCGGCGCGAGCGTGGTGACGACCTCGACCTGCGCGGTATCGGCGCTCGGATCGCCCGGGTAGATCACCGAGATCAGCGCTCCGTCGGCGGTCTCGATCGTCGCGTCGCCGACCGGGTCGGCGAGCTGCTCGGCGATCAGCTGACCGGTGGCCGTATGCGAGATGACCTCCGCGTCGGGCTCGCCGACCGCGCCGGCGAGCGCGTGCACCGTGATCGTCTGCTTGCTCGTCTCGTCGCTGCCGCGACACGCGGTACATGCGAGCACGAGCGCGAAACCTCGCCGAGCCACGGCAGCATCCTAGCCCGGGTGCGTGTGACGGCGTGTTAAGGTGCGCTAGGCTGCCCCACATGCCGATTCCGGCGGAACGTCGACGCAGCTACCTGGCGCGGCAAGTCGCCACGATGGCGCTGTCGCACGTGCAAGTCGACACGCCGATGGCGCTGGTGCGCGCCGCAGCGTGGGCGAACTCGCTGTCGCGCATGGGCGTGCACTTGCCGCTGTTCGTCGTCCACGACATCGGCGTGATGCTGTCGATGTCGCGCGGCGGCGGTGGCTACGTGCTCCGGCCACGCGAGGCTCAGCTCGCGCGCATCCAGGTGCCGCCGGGCGGCAAGGCGCAGCTCGAGCAGTACCGGCGGCTGCTCGAGAACATCGGCGGCTCGGAGGTGACCGAGCGGCTCAGCGGTCTGCGCCTGCGCGACGAGATGGTCGCCGTGCTGCTGTCGCGCATCCTCGGAGATACGTACAACCGCTGGCGCGATCGCAGCAAGTCGGCCGGCGTCGAGCCGCTGCCGCTCGACCTCGGCATCCTCGGCGAGATCGATTTCGCCGATCACTTCCGCGACTTCGATCCGCGCGGGCTGTGGGGCTTCGTCGAGCACCTGGTCGCGCAGTCGATGCACGTCTACACGCAGGTCGAGCTGATCGATCTCGACACCGTGCGCCTGCTCGGCCTGTTCAAGGAAGACAGCGCGAGCGGCAGTGAAGCGCTCGGCGGCGCGATCGATCTCGTCGATCTGTTCGCGGCGCTCGGCTCGCCCGAGGCGAACGACGTCGCGAACTTCTCGCTCGACCTCCTGCCGAGCGTGCTCGAGACCAGGCGCTCGACCGGCGCGCAGACGTTCGCGGTCGACGGCTACGCGTCGATCGAGCGCAAGGGCAACATCGATTCGCTCGTGCTCAGCGAGCTCGCGTACGACCGCGAGATCTTCGAGCAGAAGGTCGTCGATGCCGAGCTGCTCTACTACGGCCGCGACAAGCAGCGCGAGGACGAGCGCCGGCTGCAATATCTCCTGATCGATTGCTCGGCGTCGATGCGCGGCCAGCGTCAGGTGTTCGCGCGCGGCCTCGCGCTCGCGCTGATCAAGAAGCTCGCGCTCGAGGGCGACGAGATCTGGGTGCGGTTCTTCGACTCGCGGCTGCACGAGACCGTCAAGATCGCGCGCTCGGGGCAGGTGCCGGTGCCGTACTTGCTGTCGTTTCGCAGCGAGCGCGGCCGCAACTACGGCAAGGTGTTCCGCCAGCTGCTCGTCGAGGTCACGCGGCTGCGCCGCGAGCAGAAGCGGCGCGTCGTGCTGTACACGATCACGCACGGCCAGTGTCACATCGAGCCCGAGCTGGTCGCCGCGCTCAAGCAGCAGGCGTTCCTGTACGGCATCGTATGCCTGCCGAGCTCGGACCAGCTGCCCGAGTTCGTGCCGCTGCTCGATCGCTCGCAGATCGTGCACGCGGACGCGCTCGTCTCGCGCGCCGAGCGCCAGCGCCGCGCGCTCGACATCGTCGGCGACGCGACGCGCGCCCAGAAGCCCGCGCCCAAGACGAGCGCGCCGAGCTCGGCGAGCCTGCGCGACATGCCGGTGATGAAGGAGTAGCCATGGCGCGCCGGTTCAACTCGATCGAATCCTCGGCCGATCAAGCCGAGGCCTTCGTCCAGCAGGGGCGCTGGATCGATGCCGAGCGCCACTACCGCGACCTGATCGGCCAGACGCACGTCATCAACTACGAGTACGACGACTGGTTGCGGCGGCTCGCCGACATCTATCGCAACCTCGGCCGCGCGCGCGAGGCCGCGTACATCTACCTGTACTTGCACTACTTCGACCTCGCGCGCTCGCAGCTCGTCGGCAACGAACATGGGGCGCTGCGCGCGCGGCTCGCGGAGACCGAGAAGAAGTGGCACGAGGCGGCGCAGCTGTACACGCAGGCGAGCATGCCCGTGCACGCCGCGGTGTGCTTCGAGCGCGCGAAGCAAGGCCCCGAGGCGGTCGCCGCGTGGAAGGGCCTCGTGCACCACCCGGGGCTCGCGCACCATCCGTACGAGGCCGCGCTCGTGCACTTCAACTACGGGCTCGCCGCCGTGCGGCTCGATCCGAAATCGGCCGAGGCGCGGCGCGCGCTCATCGAGAGCCAGCGCAAGCTCGAGCAGGTCGCCGACGACTTCGAGCAGGTCGGCGAGCTCGAGCGCGCGTTCGATTGCTTCCAGATCCTGCTCAAGCTCGGCAAGGAGTCGGCGCAGTTCGAGAACCTCGCCGAGGGGTACGTGAACTGCATCCGGGTGCTGCGCGACGATAATCTGAAATTCTACGTCCTCCAGTACTACGAGGACTTCATCAAGCTCGCGCTCGAGCGCGGCGAGCTGCACGCCGCGGCGACGCTCTATCAAGAAGCGGCGGCGTTCGCGGCGCGCGCCGGTTTGCCGTACGACCGCCACTACCAGCACAAGAGCGCGCTGACGTGGATGCGCTGCGCCGAGAAGTTCCACGAGACCGGCGTGCCGGTGCAGATGATCGAGAACGCGCTGCTCGCGGCGGCGTCGCAGCACTCGGCGGTCGGCGACTACCCGGCCGTGCGCGAGTGCTTCGAGCGGCTGGCCGGGCTCGAGCTGACCGACCGCGCGAAGAAGCGGTTCGGGGCGATCGCGCAGCGCTACCGCGGGCTCGCGTCGCCGCCGGTCGAGCTGCCGGGACTGCCCGACTACTTGAAGCAGCAGCACGCGTACGCCGACATCTGGTTCGTCGATCTGCTCGAGTGGGAGATGAACGGCGATCCGCTCGCCGTCGCGGCGTCGATCGTCGGCGATCTCAAGTATCCGAACGGTATCCGCCGGCGCGCGCTCGTCGTGTTGCTCACGCTCGCCGACGCGCAGGCGCGCAACCAGGCCGCCTCGGTCGAGGTGCTCGAGCAGATCGCCGATGCGCTCGGCCAGCTGCAGTCGTACGCGGCGCTGTCGCCGCTCGAGAAGCTGTACGCGGCGACCGAGCCGACGATCCGGCGGGCCGCGGTGCGCGCGCTCAAGTACCTCTTCTTCAAGCGCTCGTTCGTGATCGTGCGCAAGGCGCTCGTCGATCCCGACGTCCATGTGCGCGAGGCCGCGCTCGTCGCGATCGGCGGGTTGCACTTCCCGCACGCGTTCAACCCGCTCGCGCGCATCTACCGCGAGTCGACCGAGCCAGCGGTGCGCGCGGCGGCGCTGCAGTCGATCGGCGAGATCCACAGCGTCGAGGCCGGTGAATTTCTGGTCATGGTGCTGCGCCAGGAGTCGGGCCAGTTGCGCGAGGCGGCGTACGCGGCGCTCGCGAAGATGGACAACGCCGACGTCGTGCCGATCCTGCGCCAGCATCACGAGATCGAGATGAACGCGCCCGTGCGCGAGACGCTCGGCGAGCTGCTGCGACGGCACTAGCATTTTTGATACGATGCGGCGCATGCGTCGCCTATGCCTGCTCGTGCTCGCGCTCGCCGCTTGTGACTCTCGCGCGAAGGCGTCGGATCCGACGCTGACCGCGAACGAGAAGTCCAAGGAGTACGAGAGCTGCGGCGGCACGCTGCACTGCGCCGACGAGCTGCGCTGCTTCGATCACGTCTGTCGCCGGCAGACGCGCTCGGCGGTGGGCGATTTCTTTGCCGCGCTCGGCGCACAGAAGCGCGCGGCCGGCGACGTCGAGGCCGCGATCGACGCCTACGACCGTGCACTCGGCCACTACGACAGCGAGAAGATCGCCCTGCCGCCCGACGTCGATTGCGCGTACGGCTCGGCGCTCGCCGCCGGCAAGGCGAAGAAGGAGCACGCCGAGCTCGGTGCGCGCGTGTTGCATCGCTGCATCCTCGCGGTGCCGGTCGGCAGCTCGCTGCGCGACCGCGCGCTCGCCGACCTCGCGACGCTCACCGACGCCGGGCTCGATCCGCTGACGCTCGGCCGCACCAAGCTCGCCGACGTCTACCTGACGCGCGCGCCCGCGGCGCCCGAGACCGACAAGCTGCAGGTCACGGTCACGGCGAGCCCGGCGGTCACGGCGAAGACGTATCAGGGAATCCCCGACGCGATCACCGCGCCGGAGATGAAGGGCGCGCTCGTCGCGTGCTGGCAGGCGTACAACGCGGCGACGCACAAGGACGCGATGGCGGTCGCGTTGCCGGTGAAGTCGGCGTACATCCCGTCGGAGTACGAGGACGAGTCGGGCGTGTTCACGCTCAAGATCGATCCGCCGGCGACGATGCCCGCCGGTCCGGACGCCTCGGCCGATCAGTGCGTGCGCGCCGCGATCGAGCCCGTGATCAAAGATCTGAAGACGGTCCGCGACGCGTTTCAGACAAAGATCACGATCGCGGTCAAGTAGCGGCGCGAAATAGACGTTCTCCGCCGGACGTTGCCAGCTGCCCGCGAGCGCGACCTCGCTAGGCTGCAAGCATATGAACAAGCTATCACTTATGTACGCGCTCGCCGGGCTTGCCGCGTGCGGCACCACCAACTCCGATTCGCTGCTCACGAGCGGCATGTCTGCGGACATGACCGTGACCGGCAACGCCGACGGGACCGCGACCGTCACCGTCAATCTGTTCAGCGGCGATCCGGATCAGCTGATCTTCGTCAACCTCGACGACGGCGACACGCTCGTCGGATCGAACGCGAGCCAGTCGCTACCGCTCGTCGAACAGCAGCTCGTGACGATCATCGACTACAGCGCGCAGTTCATCACCGGAACGGAAGGCGCGCAGTACACGATCGACCTCGAGCGCACGGTCGACGCCGGCGCGCCGAGCTCGACCGCGACGTTGCCGGCTCCGTTCGCGCTCGGCGAGGTCGCGACCAGCGCGTCTCGCGCGAGCGACCTCGCGATCACGTGGAGCCCCGCCGGGGCCGCCGATCCGATGACGTGGCAGATCGAGGGCACGTGCATCGAGGGCGCGAGCGGCACGATCGACGGCGACCCGGGCGCGCAGACGATCGCCGGCAACACGCTGGTCAAGGCGTCGGGTAATGGGGTGCCCGACTCGTGCACGGCCACGCTCACGGTCGCGCGCACGCGCGTCGGCCAGCTCGATCCGCACTTCGGTCACGGCGGCTCGATCGTCGGCGAGCAGGCGCGGACCGCGACGTTCACGACGACGCCGTAGAGCGGACGTTCGGGAGCCTCGATCGTCGACGGCCACGGCCACGATCACGATCACGGGGCTCAGTCGGCGCCCGGCGGCGTGTGGAGCTCGATCTCGCTCACCGCGGTCGGGTACACGCGGATCTCGCGCGAGCTCGACGGCGGGTCGACCGAGCTCATCTCGATCGAGCCGGCGACCGCGTTCAGGATGTAGCCGCGACCGTCGCCCGACGTCGACGTCACGTGGGTGTCGGGGTGGCCGGTCGAGGCGTCGTAGATGACGGTTCCGGTGCCGACCTGGAACTGCGCGCCGGCGATCGGCAGGCCGTCGTAGCTCTCGGCGTACGCCTCGATCACGCTCGCGTTTGCGGTCTTGGTCGTGGCGGTCGCCGTGAACAGCCCGTCGAAGGCGGTGGGCGTGAACAGATCGATCGATGCGTACGCCGAGCCGAACAGCTCCTGCTGGAAGTTGTAGTAGCTCGGCACGTAGCTCGCGGCGGTCGCGACCAGGTAGATGTCGTTGAAGTCGGGCGTGCTGGTCGGGATGGTCAGCGAGAACGCGCCGGCGTTCGTGAACGTCGACGCGACGAGGCTGTCGTCGTCGAGGCGGTTCGCGGCGACCGTGATCTCGCCCTGCGCGGGCTGGGTCGAGTCATAGACGGCGACCGTGCCGGAGATCGTGATCGTCGGCGGCAGCCCGGTGCTGCCGCCCCCGCCGTCGAAACCCGGCGCGGTCGTGCGGCTGCATGCGAGAAGCGGCAGGAGCGCGAGCAGTCTGGTCATGGCGGCGCGGTTCGCAAGGCGAAGGCCACCGGGTCTCGCGCGATTTCGCGCCGTTACAGCGGCAAGAACCGGCGATGGCGCTTCCTTCGCGACATCGCTGTCATACGCCTGCCGAGCACGAACGCGAGGCCCAGCACGAGGCAGGCGGCGATCGCCGCGGCGACGACGGCCGCGCCGCCGTGCGCGAGCTCGCGCATGCGCTGACGCCGCTCGGCGAAAGAGACTCGCAGGCGCGCGGGAATGTCGATCTTGTCGCGCACGAAGCGACGCAGGTCGGCCAGCCGCTGCTCGAGATCCTCGCGCGCTTCGAACATCTCTCGCTCGATCGTCTGTCGGTCTCGCATGGTGCTCCATCAGCTCTGCGTGATCGTCGCCTTCGCGCCCGCGATCGTGCGCGCGAGCTCGTACTTCGCGACCGCCAGGTCCGGCTTGCCGCGGCGCGCGATGCGGCGCGCGCACAGCGCCGCGAGCCCGCCGCCGAGCAGCATGTAGACCACCGCCATCGCGATCAGCCGCAGCCACAGCGGTGGGATGATCGGCGCGAGCGCGACGACCGCCGCGACGCAGAGCATCGCGAGGCCGACGAGCGCGACCATCGCGCCGAGCAGCGCGGCGGCGCCGCCCGCGGCGGCGGTGTGCGCTTTCGCGCTCAGCTCGGACCCGACCAGCTCGGCCTCGCCGCGCACGATGGTCTGCACGTCTCGCGAGATGTCCTTCAGCAGGTCCCCGGCGTCCATCCACGACGAAGCGATGCACCCGATGTGCCGCGGTGGGCTCGGCGTGGTACCTAGGGGCGTCCCATGCCCGAGGAGCTGCCTGACCTGCGCGCGATGACGCTCGAGGACGCCGAGGCGTTCGCGGTCGCGCAGGGCTGGCCGCGGTTTCGCGGCGAGCAGGTGTGGCGGTGGGTGCACGACCGCGGTGCGCGCGACTTCGCCGAGATGTCGAACCTGCCGCGCGAGGTGCGCGCCGAGCTCGCGGCGAAGGTGAGGGTCGGCACGCTCGAGGTCGCCGAGGTGCAGACGTCGCGCGACGGCACGCGCAAGCTGCGCCTCGTCACGCGCGACGGCAAGTCGATCGAGAGCGTGATCATCCCCGACGGCGACAAGACGACCCAGTGCATCTCGAGCCAGGTCGGCTGCGCGGTCGATTGCCAGTTCTGCGCGACCGCGAAGCTCGGGCTCGTGCGCAACCTCGACGCCGGCGAGATCGTCGATCAGGTGTATCTCGCGAAGCGCATGCTCGCGGATCCGAGCGCCTACCAGGCGCTCGGATCCGGATCGATGACACCGGGGGCCGAGCCCGGGCGCACGCTGACGAACATCGTGTACATGGGCATGGGCGAGCCGCTGCACAACTACGAGAACGTGATCCGCTCGCTGCACATCCTCACGCATGGCAAGGGCGCGAACATCTCGCCGCGGCGGATCACGGTGTCGACCGCCGGGCACGTGCCGCGGATCGCGAAGCTCGGCGACGAGGACGTGCGCCCGAACCTCGCGGTGTCGCTCAACGCGCCGAACGACGAGGTGCGCGATCGCATCATGCCGATCAACCGCAAGTGGAACATCGCGAAGCTGCTCGAGGCGCTCCGCGCGTATCCGCTCGAGCAGCGCCGCCGCATCACGTTCGAGTACGTGCTGCTCGCCGGCGTGAACGACTCGCTGCGCGACGCGGCGCAGCTCGCGAAGCTGTTGCGCGGCATGAAGTGCAAGGTGAACTTGATCCCGTGGAACCCTCACCCCGAGGCGCCGTACGAGCGCCCCGCGCCCGCGGTGATCGACGCGTTCCAGGCCGAGTGCAAGCGCCTCGGGCTGCCGACGTACTTGCGCACGCCGCGCGGCGACGACATCGACGCCGCGTGCGGTCAGCTCGCGAACCGTTCTCGAGACGGCGCGGCCCCAGCGCTCGTGCCGCTGCGCGTGCGATGATCCGGCGGAGATGACGTCCCGGCCGAAGCCGCCCTCGCGGGTCTTGCTCGTGCTCGCGGGCATGATGACGCAGCTGCTCGGCGTCGGGTCGCTCGTGCTGGCGCTCGCGTCGCTGCCGGTCGTGCACGACTTGCATCACGGCATGCAGGCGCTGGCCGCGTCGGTGATCGCGGCGATCGCCGCGCTCGTGTGCGGGACGCTCGTGTGGCGCGGCCGGATCGTGCCGCTCGCGCTCGCGATCGGCATCGACGTCGGGTTCGGGATCGTGCTGCCGCGCGGCGGCTCGGCGCTCGGCGCGATGCTGAAGCTGCTGCCGGCCGACGACGCGCAGACCGCGGAGACCATCGTGACCGCGGCCGCGATCGGAATGTTCGTCGCGGCCGTGCTGTGCGTGCTGTCGATCCCGAGCGCGCTCGCGCTGCGACGGTGGGCGCGCGAGCAGATCGCGGAAGGTCGGCCGAGCGCGGGCAGCACGCTGCCGGGCCTGGGGCCGGAGCGGACCTCGCAGCGCAACGCGACCGTGATGATCCGGACCGCGGAGCGCCAGGCGCGGTCGCGGCCGGCGGTGATCGCGGGCGTGGCGCTGACGTTGATCGTCGTCGGCGTGGTCGTGATCGCGGCGGCGATGGGCGGCGGCAGCGCGGAGACGGCAGCCGGCAGCGGCAGCGGCAACGGCAGCGGTGGCGGCAGCGGCAGCGGTACCGGCAGCGGCACGCGGCTCGCGGCTCGCGGCAGCGGTAGCGGCAGCGGGGTAGCGGCAGCGGCAGCGGCGGCGGTGGCCGACGCCGGCGTCGCCGACGCGCCCGGCGCGCCGTCGCTCGACGACTTCGTCGCGAAGTGGCACGACGCGATCAAGGGCAAGCCCGCGGAGCTCGCGGCGATGTTTCGCGCGAAGTCGTTCGCGTTCGGCGTCGAGGCGCACGAGCTCACGGAGGGGCCGGCGGCGATCGCGGCGATGATCGCACATGACGCGGGCGACCACCGCGACGTCGAGGTGCGGTTCTCGCAGATCGGGCACGAGGCGGATGTCGGGTGGATCGCCGAGGAGCTGCGGGTCGGCGGCAAGTCGTTCGTGGTGACCGCGGTGGCCGAGCTCGCCGGCGGCAAGTGGACGCTCGCCGCGCTGCACTGGGCGAGCGCGCTGCCGAACGCCGACGCGTATCGCACGGCTCGCGACGGCTCGCTGCCGGTGCCCGACGCGATCTCCGACGCGCACGACACGTCGCCGCTCGCCGACGCGATGCGCACGGCGTTCGCGTCGAAGCCGTCGTTCGTCGCGGCGCGCAGCTCGCGGCCCGACGCGTTCAACTTCGGCAGCGCGCCCGGCGAGCGGATCGCCGGCGGCGACGCGATCAAGAAGACGTTCGCGCGCATCCACGCGACGATCCACCTGCACGACGCGGTGCGCGTCGGCGCGGTCGGCGATCGCGGCGGCTGGGGCGTCGCCAACGTCGATTTCACCGATGCCGACAGCGACGGCACCGAGGTCACGCAAACGTTCCGCGTGCTCGCCGCCTGGCTCCACGAGGACGCCGGCTGGCGTATCGTGCTCACGCACTGGTCGAATCCGAAGTAACCGAGTCAGATCACGGCAAGTTGCACTCGCCGCACGGCGGGCAGGCTTCGTGGTTCACCGCGCACGCGCTCGCGGCGCGGACGCGCTGCTCCTCGCGCGCGGGATCGACATCGCCATGGCAGTCGCAGACGAGCGAGCAATTGCAGGCGTCGGTGTTCGTCGGCGGCGGGGCGTTCGGCGCGATCGGCGCGGGCGGCGCGGGCTTCGCACGAGGCTCCGGTGCGGGCGTCGCGGGTGGCGGCGTCGGCGTCGCCGGTTGCCCGTGGGGCGGCGCACACGTCAGGCAGACCAGCGCCACGATCGGTGCCTGAAGCAGTCGCATCGTGACCAGTCTAGCCTAGTGCGGACAGCTGCCGGGCGACACGCGCACGCGCTGCACGTACTGCAAGAGAGCGCGATCGAGCTCGTCGGTGTGCTGGCCGAACGGGTACGCGTACGACGTGTACGGGTGGCCGGCCGCGGCGAGCACTTGCATCGACGGCAGCGCCTCGTCGGCCATGTAGCCGTCGACGCCGTGGGCGGCGAGATACTCGGGCACGTGCAGGTGGTTCACGCTGTGCGGCTCGAGATCGTGGCCGTCGGCGGCGAGCTGCTCGAGGCCGGCGAGCGTGTCGTCGGTCATCTCGTAGTAGCGCGTGACATAGAACGTGACGCGCGCGTGGTGCGCCGCGAACATGTCGCGCAAGGTCAGCCACAGATCGACCGAGTCGTCGTCGAACGCGAGCGCGATGCCGCCGCGCTTGGGCCCGGCGACGAGCTCGTCGTACGTGATGTAGTCGAGCCCCCACTTGTCGGCGAGCTCGAGCGTCTTCTCGATCATCGCGTACGTGACCGTGACGCCGGGCTTGTGCGCGTGAAACAGCGCGACGCGCTGCAGGTCGTGCGCGAACTCGAGCTCGTTCTCGACGAGCAGCTCCTGCGACGGCGCCGTGAGGTCGTCGATCGCCGCGCTGCACAGGACCTGGCGATCGTCCCAGTCGTACGACAGGTAGTCGCCTTCGTGGCACGCTCCGAGCGCGAGCGCGGCGGCGAGCGCGCCGCGACTCAGCGCGGACACGGCCCACCATCACCTTCGAACGTGAACGCGACCGAGCGCACGACGCCGACCTGCTCGAGCAGCGCGCGGTCGAGCTCGTCGGTGCGCGATCCGAACGGGTACGCGAACGCCGTGGTCGCGAAGCCTTCGCCCTCGAGCACGTCGCGCGACGGCTGGAACTCGTTCGCCATGTACGCGTCGAGGCCGTACTGCTCGACGTAGTCGGGCGCGCGCAGGTGCAGCACGGTGTGGGGCTCGATCGCGTGGCCGGCGGCGGCGAGCTGCTGCAGCTCGCCGTGCTCGGCGTCGGTCAGGAACTTCCAGCGGCTCACGAAGAACGTGACGCGCGCGTCGTACTGCGCGAGCAGCGGCAGGATCCCGATCCACGCGTCGACCGACGTGTCGTCGAACGACAGCGCGAGCCCGGGAAACTGCGCGGTTCCGGCCGCGAGGTCCGCATACGTGACGAACGCGAGCTGGCGCGACTGCGCGCCCGCGAGCACGTGCTCGATCGTCGCGATCGGCACCGTGACGCCGGGATGGTGGGCGTACAGCTCGACGATCTCGCCGCGGTCGTGCGCGCGATCGAGCCCGCTGTCGATCGAGTCGAAGCTGGTGTCGGCCGACGAATCGAGGTTGACGGCGCAGTGCACGCGCGTCGTCATCGTCGCCGAGTAGAACGCGCCGTCGGTATCGGCGAGCGAGCGCTGGCAGCCAGCGGCCAGCACGGCGACGAGCACGAGGCGCGACCTCACGCCCCCGATTCTAGCGCAGCAGCCACACATGCGAGAGGTCGTTCCCCGTGGCGATCGGCCCCGGCGTGGCGCGCAGGGTTGTCGCGATGATCGGCGCCTCGACCAGGCCGTGCGGCACCGAGGCGATGTAGCCGCGCATCCCGGCGGGAATCAGGTCGAGCTTGTCCGGATCGCGCACGAGCTCGGTCTCGCAGCCGGTGTACCACGCGAGCTGCGTGATGACGTGCGCAACCACGATGCACGGCCGGCCGGCGGCGTCGGTGTGGATCGCCTCGGCGGCGGCCATGAGCGGCGCGCGCAGCCGCGCGAGGTGGACGTTGAACGGAATGACCGCGATCGCGCATGCGAGCCACGACGTCGCGACGAGCGCGAGCGCGGCGCGCGGCCGCGGCATCAGCGCGCGTTGTAGCCACGACACGCCGAGCACGACGAGCAGCGACGTCGCGACGAAGATGTAGCGCGGCTGCGCGTGGCTCTGCAGGCCGATCGCGATGATCTGGCCGACCGCGATCGCACCGAGGAACCAGGTCGCGCGCGCGCGCACCGGAGGCTTCGCGAACGCGATGCCGCCGGCGATCATCAGCGGCGTCACGAGCGCGCCGAACCAGAACTGCGGGATCCACGCGAGGTAGGTGACGAGCCCCTCGCCGACGTACTCGCGCCGCGGCATGCGCGAGCTCTCCTCGAGGATGCCGAACAGCCGCCCGGTCGCGTGCAGCGAGTGCACGGCGTGGGGCGCGAGCAGCGCGACGAACGCGACCGCGGTCGCGATCACCGGCGCGGGCCGGCGCGCGATCGGCCGCCACCACAGGACGAGCGCGGCCGCCGTGACGATCGCGATCACCGGCGCCGAGCCGTAGCGCAGGTAGAACGCGCCCGCGAACGCGGGCGCCGCGAGCAGGAACCGCCAGGTCGGCATTGCATCGTCACCGCTCGACGGCTCGAGCTCGCCGACGACGACCGCGATGCCGGCGAGCATGCACGCGGTCGCCGGCAGATCGCCGATCAGCTCGGCCGAGCGCATCATCATCGGATGCGCGCCCGCGAGCACGGCCGCCGCCCACGCGCCCGTGCGCGCGCCGAACGCGCGCCGGCCGACCGCCCACGCGCCGAGCGGCACGCCGAAGCCGGCGAGCCCGGTCGGCAGGCGCATCACCCACGCCCGCCCACCGAGCGCGACGCCGATCTTCGCGAGCGCGACGACGCCGCTCGACCGATACAGCCACGCCGAGCCGCCGCCGCGGGCGATCACCGAGAACGCGGCCTCGTCGTGGCCGAGCGGCGGGCCGCTGACCACCCCGAGCACCGTGACGACGAGCCACGCGCCGAGCGCCGCGAACAGCAAGCGGCGCTCGAACGTCACGGCAGCAAGGCCCGGGCTCGCTGGGCCGCGCAGCAACGCGGAGCGTTGCGCAGCATCGATCCGATCACCGCGCGAGCGTGGCGAGCTCGGCGGTCGAGAAGAAGAACGCGATCTCTTCGCGCGCGGTCTCGGGGGCGTCGGAGCCGTGCACGGCGTTGCGCTCGATGTTGGTCGCGAACTCCTTGCGGATCGTGCCGGGCGCCGCCTTCTCGGGGTTCGTCGCGCCCATCACCTCGCGGTTCTTCGCGATCGCGCCGGGACCTTCGAGCACCTGCACGACGACCGGACCCTCGGTCATGAACTTGACGAGGTCGCCGTAGAACGGGCGATCCTTGTGCACGGCGTAGAACGCCTTGGCCTGCGCGTCGGTGAGCCGCAGCATGCGCTGCGCGACGACGCGCAGCCCCGCTGCTTCGAGCTTGGCGACGATCGGGCCGATCACGTTCTTCGCGACGGCGTCGGGCTTGATGATCGAGAGCGTGCGTTCGGTAGCCATGGGAACTCCTCTGGAGGGCGGACCCTAGCCCGACGCGCGGCGGCCATCAAGGCGCGTGCGCGGCCACCACGAGGAGCACCACGTAGGAGCTCATTTGCTCGCCGCCTTCGGATTCGGATTGTCGGCGGGGTTCACGTAGTGGATGTCGAACGGGCCCATGCCCTGGACCTGAACGATCGTCGTTCCGCCCTTGGCCTCGGCGCCGTGGTGCATCTTCGCGGGCAAGAAGTGATAGCCGCCGACGTCGAGCTCGTGTGGCTCGGACTTCATCGTGTCGCCCATGTGCAGGACGAACGTGCCTTCGAGCACCGTGAGCTGCTCGTCCTGCGAGTGCCAGTGCGGGGGAATCTTGTAGCCGTCCGGCATCTCGAGCCGCACCGCATACATCCCGGGCTTCGACGGATCGCCGTACAGCACGGCCATCGCCATGCCCTTCGGCAGATCCGGCATCGCCGGCATCCACTTCAGGTCCTTCGCGTTCGTGAACACGGCCTTGTTCTTCATCGCCGACGGGTCGTCGGCACGCGCGGCCCCCGCGATCGCGATCGCGGCAACGGCAATCCACATGGTCGAGGTCGTCATCGTCGTGGCCTCCTCTGGCCGTCGACGCGAATGCGCGATCGGTGCCAACTGCTCGGTCGCGCGGGAGCGACTATAGTTCGCCCGGTGCAGACGCGCGAATCGAGGATCGGGCCGTGGCTCGTCGCGCTCGGCGCGGGGCTGTGGGGTACCGAGAGCGCGTGGCGGATCCCGCTCAACAAGCTGTTTCCCGACGCCGACGTCATCGTGTGGTGGGAGCACGTGATCCTCGTCGCGTGCGCGCTGCCATTCGTCGCGCCGCGCCTGCACGAGCTCGCGCGCGTGCGCTGGCAGACGGTCGCGTGGCTCGTGTTCTCGGGCATCGCGGGCTCCGCGGTCGGCACGATCTTCTTCACGCTCGCGCTCAAGTATGGAAACCCGACGGTCGTCAACGTCGTGCTCAACGTACAGCCGCTGCTGTCGACGATGGCGGCGATCGCGATCTTTCGCGATCGCATCGGCCCGATGTTCCTGCCGTGGGCGGCGCTCGCGATCGTGGCCGGCATGGTGCTGGTCGGGCTGGGGCCGGGCTTCGAGATCGACGTCGATCGCGGCACGGGCTACGCGCTGATCTGCGCGCTGTTCTGGGGGCTCTCCACCGTCGCGGGTCGCGGCGTGATGGTCGAGATGTCGCTGCCGCTCGCGTCCGGCCTGCGCGTGGTCGTCGGCCTGGTGACGATGACGATCATTCTCGGCGTGCGCGGCTTGTTGCGGCCGGACACGTTGTGGCCGGCCGGTGCGCGGCTCGATTCGGCGACGACCGCGGTGTGGCTGCTGCTGCTCGCGATCGTGTCGGGCGGCATCCCGCTCGTCGTGTACTTCGCCGGCCTCGCGCGGACGCGCGCGTCGACCGCCGGCTACTTCGAGATGATGCAGACGCTCGTCGCCGTGAGCATCACGTGGATCTTCTTCGGCTATGCGCTCGCGTGGTGGCAGTGGATCGCCGGCTCCGTGCTGATCGCTGCAGTCGCGATGGTGCAGCGCGCAGGAGCCCGTCACGGCGTGAGCTGCGCCGCGAGCGAGTCGACGCGCGAGCGCAGCGCGCCGGCGGGATAGTCGGCACGGTAGCGATCGATGCGGCGGCGCGCGAGGTCGGAATTGTTCGACGCGAGGTAGGCCTCGATCAGAAGCACGTCGCGCTCCTCGGCGAACGCGCCGGACGGGTACTGCCGCGCGTGCGCCATCAGCGAGACGAGCGCCTCGTCGGGGAGGCCACGCTGGAGCCCGGCGCGGGCGCGATCGAGCAGGAGGCGCTCGGCCGCGCGAGCAGGATCTTCCCGGGCGGGCTTCGGTGCGGCAGCGGCGGCGGGTGCGGCAGCGGCGGCGGGTGCGGGAGCGGGTGCGGCAGCGGCGGCGGGTGCGGCAGCGGCGGCGGGTGCGGCAGCGGCAGCGGGTGCGGCAGCGGGTGCGGGTGCGGCAGCGGGTGCGGCAGCGGCAGCGGCAGCGGGTGCGGCAACAGGTGCGGCAGCAGGCGCGGGCGCGGTGAATCGCCCGATCGCGAAGCCGCCGACCGCGAGCACGCCCGCGATCGCCGCCGCGAGCCACGCGCGCACGACCAGCCCACCGGCGGTCGTCGCGGCTGCGGCCGCCGCTTCGCGCTCGCCGACCGCGGCGAGCGCCGCGACGACGATCGCTGCACCCGCGGTGGCGGCGCGCCGCCGCGTGTGAGCGCGCTCGGCCGCGTAGTCGGTGTCGCCGAGGCGTTCGCGCAGCTGCTCGCGCGCGCGGCGCAGCCGATCCTTCGCGGTGTCGAACGGGATCGCGAGCGTCTCCGCGGTCTCGCGCAGGCTCAGCTCCTCGAGCTCGTGCAGCGTCACGACCTCGCGCAGCGGATCGGGCAGCTCGTGCACCGCGCGCCGCACGGCGAGGATCGTCGCGAGGTCACCGGTGTGCTCGGCATCGGGCACGGTGTCGACGAGCAGCTCGCGCGTGCGCGCCGACTTCGCGTGATCGCGGCCGAGGTTGCGCGCGATCCCGTACACCCACGCCGACAGCGGTACGCCGCTCGGCGGCTGCGCCGATGTCAGCGCGCGCACCAGCGCTTCCTGCGCGAGGTCGCGCGCGTCGACTTCGCGCAGGCCGGCGCGCAGCGCGGCCCGGCACGCCGCCTCGGCGGCGTCCTCGAGCGCGGGCGCGTCGACCGCGACCACGGTTCACGGGCTCTGGGTCGTCGTGAACGTGTCGTGCACGTAGAGCGTCGCGAGCATCGCAGCGAGCCCGGTGCTGAGCAGGAGCGCGCCGCCGACCGATCCGCCGGTGCCGCCGGCCGACATCGCGAGCAAACCGACGCCGGTCGCCGCGGCGCCGCCGACGACCAGGCCGACGCGCGTGCCGTGGCGGCTCTTGTGCTGGAGCGTGATCGTCGTCGGCCGATCGATCACGAACGGACCGCCGCCGAACGAGCTGGTGTCGGGATCCACGAACGTGAGGTAGTTGCGGCCCTGCTGCAGCCCGGCCGTGCACGGGCTCGTGCACAGGTTGTCGAAGTACGCGGCCGCGGCCGCGGTGCCGTTGCTCGCGACCGCGATCCCGCTCGCCTTCTGCACCGAGATGGTGAGGCGACTGCCCTCGATCGAGCGGAACGTCACCGGGATCAAGCCGTCGCCGACGTGCACCGGCGGCGCGGGCGGCGAGCTCGCCGGCGCCACGGCCTTCGGGGCCTTCGGTACCGAATCGACGGCGGTCGCGACCGTCACGACCAGGCTCGCGGTCACTTCCGCGCAGGTCTTGCCCTCGACGATCTTCGCGCTGCCGTCGGCGTTGCGAAACGTGCCGGTGAACTGCTCGCCGTCGCGCTCGACGCGAACGCGGATCCTCGCCTTCGCGATCGGATCCCACGGCACGAAGCCGAGCTTGGCCGACACCTCGTCGGAGAACCGCGAGCCGTCGATGCACGAGGCGTCGGTGGCGCGGTAATCGAGGGCAAACGGGGCGGCGCTCGCAGGCGCGGCCGCAGCGATGACGAACAGGACCAGGATGTGTTTCATGCTCAGCAATGGAGTCAGCCGGCCGGTTTGGGTGGGCGGACTCTACAGAAACCCGCACGCGCAGGAAGCGCGATCTCGTAACAGCCGAGATTGCCTGGCGGTTGGCGTGTGGCCGGAGTCGGAGGTCGTGCTCTACACCGACTCGAGCGGGACCTCGGACGAGAGTCCCACGGCGACGTCATCGGCGGGCAGCGCCCTCATCCTGTGCTCGCGAATCCGGCGCTCGGCGCGACCTCGGTGACGCCGTGACGTTACGCGAGCAGCTTCGCGAGCGTCGTGCCCATCTCGGCCGGCGTCGGTGCGACCGCGATGCCCGCGGCCTTGAGCGCGGCGATCTTGTCGGCCGCGGCGCCCTTGCCGCCGGAGATGATCGCGCCGGCGTGGCCCATGCGCTTGCCGGGCGGCGCGGTCTGGCCGCCGATGAACGCGGCGACCGGCTTGTTCACGTTCGCGTGGATGAACTCGGCGGCGCGCTCCTCGGAGTCGCCGCCGATCTCGCCGATCATGAAGATCGACGACGTGCCGGGGTCCTCGGCGAACCACGCCAGCGCTTCGATGAAGTCGGTGCCCTTGACCGGGTCGCCGCCGATGCCGATCGCGGTCGACTGGCCGAGGCCGAGCGCCGTCAGCTGGTGCACGATCTCGTACGTCAGCGTGCCGGACCGCGACACCACCCCGACGCCGCCCGGCTTGTGGATGTAGCCGGGCATGATGCCGACCTTGCACTGGCCGGGCGTGATCACGCCGGGACAGTTCGGGCCGATCAGGATCGTCTCGGGATAGTCGCGCTCGAGCACGTACGCGACCTTCACCATGTCGCGCACCGGGATGCCCTCGGTGATCGCGATGACGAGCCGGATCCCGGCGGCCGCGGCCTCGAGGATCGAATCGGCGGCCGCGGGCGGCGGCACGTACACGACGGTCGTGTTCGCGCCGGCGAGCCGGACCGCTTCCTCGACGGTGTCGTACATCGGGATCTGCTCGAGCCCGGCGACCTTCGCGCCGCCCTTGCCGGGCGTGACGCCGGCGACGACGCGCGTGCCGTACTCGACCATCTGCTTGGCGTGGAACGCGCCGGCCGAGCCCGACATGCCCTGCACGACGAGACGCGTATCGAATCCGACGAGGACGCTCACGACTTGCCTCCTGCCGCGCGAACCACTTTTTGCGCACCGTCGGCCATGTCGGCCGCGGTGACGATGTCGAGCTTGCTCTCGGCGAGCAGCTTCTTGCCGAGCTCGACGTTCGTGCCTTCGAGCCGCACGACGAGCGGCACCTTCAAGCCGACTTCCTTCACGGCCGCGATCACGCCCTGCGCGATCGTGTCGCACTTCATGATGCCGCCGAAGATGTTCACGAAGATCGCCTTCACGTGCGGATCGCTCGTGATGATCTTGAACGCGGCGGTGACCTTCTCCGCGGTCGCGCCGCCGCCGACGTCGAGGAAGTTCGCGGGCTGGCCGCCGTAGAACTTGATGATGTCCATCGTCGACATCGCGAGGCCGGCGCCGTTGACCATGCAGCCGATGTTGCCCTCGAGCGAGATGTAGCTGAGGTCCCACTTCTTGGCCTCGAGCTCCTGCGGATCTTCTTCGCTCGGATCGCGCCACGGCTCGAGCTCGGGGTGGCGGTACAGCGCGTTGTCGTCGAAGTTGATCTTCGCGTCGAGCGCGAACAGCTTGCCGTCCTTGGTGAGCACGAGCGGGTTGATCTCGAGCAGCGAGCAATCCATGTCGTCGTAGCAGCGCGCCAGCGCGCCGAGGAACTTGTCGAGCTCGCGGACCGCGCCGCCGGTGAGCGCGAGCTGCTTGGCCAGCTTGCGCGACTGCCAGCTTTGCCAGCCGGTCGCCGGATCGATCGCCTCGCGCAGGATCTTCTCGGGATGCTTGGCGGCGACTTCCTCGATCTCCATGCCACCCTCGGTGGACGCGATGACCGTCGTGCGGCCGGTCGCGCGGTCGAGCAGCATGCCGAGGTAGAGCTCGCGCTCGATCTGCAGGCCCTGCTCGACGAGCAGGCGCTGCACCTTCTTGCCCGCAGGCCCGGTCTGATGCGTCACGAGCTGCATGCCGAAGATCGCGCGCACCGCCGCCTCGGCATCGCCGCGCGTCTTCGCGACCTTGACGCCGCCGCCTTTGCCGCGGCCGCCGGCGTGGATCTGCGCCTTGACGACGACCACGTCGGTGCCGGCTTGCTGCTGGACCTTCGGGATCGCGGCGATCGCCTCGTCGACGGACATCGCGGGGATGCCGATCGGCACGGGCACGCCGTACTTCTGGAACAATTGCTTGCCCTGGTACTCGTGGATCTTCACGACGGCGGGTGTAACACATGTCCGAAACTCGACGGGCCGCGACGGCGCTTCGAGTGCTTGCGGGCGGCACGCCGGTCGCAACAGGCAACGGCCATGCACGTCATCTTCGTCGCACTGGTCTGGCTCGCCGGATGCGTCTACGCGGCGGGCCCGGGCAAGAACGAGCCGCCGCGCCCCGAGCCTCCGCAGGTCAGTGCGCGTTGATGTTGTTCGGCGTCCCGGCCGGCAGCGACTGGCTGACGGTGACGAAGATGTTGCCGATCTGGCGGTACTCGAGCAGGTCGTCGCCGGGCGTCTGCACGCCGTAGCCGGCGAACGTCAGCGACAGGTGCGTCGCGTCGATCTGCACGGCGGTCGGCGCGTACAGGCGCTCGGCGAACCACGGCTGGGTCGGGAACACCGGCGCGGTGCCCGGGATGGTCACCATCGTGCCGTCCGACTGGTTCGTCGTCGTGATCGTGTTGATCGACGCGATCGGGTGATCGATGTCGTTGTACACGGTCCAGTGCATCTTGTCGGTCGACTCGGCGTAGCCGATGTAATGGAACGCGTCGGAGTCGCCGTCGAGGCAGTTGCCGGCCGAGAAGTACATGCCCCACACGCTGCCGTCGCCGTGGATGTCGACGAGCGTCGCGCGCGGCGCGACCCAGCGCGTGCCGTGATAGTCGACCGTCGTCGGATCGTTGAGGCCGGTGACGATGCCGAGATCGGTGAAGTGGATGCCGTCGGTGGTCTGCGCGAGCCGCACGTTCGAGATGTCGTGGTTGGTCTTTCCCGAGAACGGCGCGGGCTTGCACTGCTGCGCCGCCGGGAACGACGTGTCGCCGTCGAGGATCTTCTGCACGTACAGCACGGTGACCGGATCGCCCGCGGCCGCGGTCGCCGGCGACGGGAACACGGCCATGATCCCGTCGGGGTTCAGGAGGCCGCTCGTCTGTTGCATCGCGATCGGCGCGGTCGTGCCGGCCGTGTTCTCGAGCGCGGTCGCGATCGTCTTGATGTCGTTCGCGCCGACGTCGCTCGAGTTCGTGTTCCAGACCGGAAACTTGTTCGTCGAGCCGGTCAGGTTCAGCACCCACAGCGGCGAGCTGTCGACGGCGCTGGGCTTGCGATCGAGCAGGTACAGGAACTGGCCGGTCTTGATGTTGCCGGCGCCGGGCAGCTGGACGATCGCGGCGTGGCCCCAGCCGTCGTCGGCGGTCGAGTCGTTCGCCGCCGTCGCGTGCGAGTTCGTGCCGGTGATCGCCGACGGGCAACCGGTGTCGCCCGGGAACAGCTCGAACACCATCTGCATGAAGTACCAGGTCTTGCCGAGGTCGTCGGACTCGGCGGCGACGAGCGCCTCGTCGATGTCTTTCGGGCGGTAGTCGAACAAACCGATCATCGGCGGCTGGCCGCCGAACGCGTTGCCGGTCGGCGTGTTCGGCGTCTGATAGACGAGCGGGAAGTAGAACGGCGCCATCGGCTGCATCGGATCGGTGCCGGCGGCGGTCTCGAACTTCGCGCCGGTCACGTACGAGACGCGCTTCGGCGGCGCGGCCGAGTAGTCGCAGAAGCCGGCGGCGGTGTCGGGGACGTTGCCGCGCGCGTCGAACGGATCGCTCGCGCTGATCACGGTCTGCGTGTTCATCGGATCGGCGGCGACGTTCGCGAGCAGCGCCGGCGTCGCGCCGTTGCCCGAGCCCTGGCCGATCGCGGTGCCCTGAGCGATCGTGACGGCGCTCGGCATCACGCCGGGATCGACGGTCGTGACGAGCTGCTGCATCGGCGCCTGGCTGCCACTGCCGTCGGTGGGCGGCGAGCTCGGCGCATCCGAGCTGGCGGGCAGATGATGGTAGGTGTTGCAGCCGGCAAGCCACAGCGCGACGACGAAGGATCGGCGAGTCATCAGGCGGCGGGATATAGGAGGCGCGAGTTACACGCGCGTCATCGGCGTGTGACGGCGCTGCGATGACCGAGATTCGAATGCAGTCAGTGCAGCGCGGCTTCGGCGTCGAGCGCGACGAGACCCTTCTGCCACGCGTCGAGCGCGTCGGGATCGGCAAGCACGATGCGGATCGATCGGCAGTGCCGCGGCGCGAACGCGGCGAACGTGCGCACGGCTTCGAGCATGAGCCGCGCGGCGAGCCCGTGCGGCGCGCCGCCCATGCCGGTGCCGAGCGCGGGGAACGCGACCGAGCGATGGCCGCGGCGTTCCGCCTCGAACAGCGTGCGCAGCACCGCGCGCTGGATGCAGATCGCGCCGTCGAGCGCGGCCGCGGCGTGCGCGACTTCCTTGCACGGCAAGCGATGGGGATCGGTCCACGTGACCTGGCCCATCGTGATCGGGCCCTGCGCCTTCGCCGCTTTCTCGAGCGCGTCGCCGGCGGCGAGGCGCAGCGCGTTCGCGACGCCCTTGCGCATGTCGAGCTGCTCGTTCGCCGCCGAGACGATCACGTCGGTGCGCGCCGCGCAGATGTCGGCTTGCTCGAGCTCGACGAGCACGTCGCCGACGCGCGCGATGCCATCGGCGTGGCCGCGCAGCTCGGGCGGCTGCGTCGCGATGCGCTCGAGCATGCGCGCGCAGCCGAGCGCCGATTCGGGCCGCACCGCCGGATCCTTCGCGAGCAAGCGCGCGAGCACGGCCGCGAAGTACGCCGCGACCGGATCGGCGCACGCCGGCGGCTCGTACGGCTCTTCGCAGTGCAGGCGCGCGAGCTCGGTCATCGTGGCTGCCGAGAACGGCGGGTGGCGCTGCCACAATAGATGAAGCGTCGCGGCGGCCGAGTACAAGTCCGTGCGCGGCGTCGCGGTGCCGCCGCTCCACAGCTCGGGCGCGATGAACATCGGCGTGCCGGCGACCTCGGGCCGACGCGCGGCGTTCGGATCGACCGCGATGCCGAAGTCGCCGACGAGCGCGTCGCCCGAGCCGGCGAGGAACAGGTTCGGCGGCTTGATGTCGCGATGGACCACGCCCGCGGTGTGGATCGCGGCGAGGCCGTGGAAGATGTCGACCGCGATGCGGACGAGCGTCGGCACCGGGATCGCGCGGTCGGCCGCGGCGTGGATGCCGAGCAGCTCCTCGAGGTCGATGCCGTCGACGTAGCGCTGGATGATGTACGGCACGCCCTGATCGACGCCGGCGTCGAGCACGGACACCACGGCCGGCGACATCACGCGCGCGGCGAGGTGCGCTTCGGCGAGCGGATCGCTGCCGGTCACGCGAAACAGCTTGACGACGACCGGCGTGCGCAAGTTGACGTGGCTCGCGAGGTACGCGTTGCCCATCGCGCCCGCGCCGAGCAGCGAGCGGATCTGCAGCCCGCGGAAGGTGTGACCGGGCTGGAGATCGACATTCGACTCCGGGCCGTGCACGTGCGGACCCTGACCGACGGCGGTCTGGCCTTCGAGCCCGGCGGCCATCGCGGTCTCGCCGAAACCGAGCTCGTCGCGGATCCCTTGCACGCGATCAGCGTATCACTTCAGCGAGACGGCCATCGTCGCGGTGCCGGGCGGCACGACGAGGTGCATGCACTTCGACGAGGCGCCCGCGAGGAAACACACCGAGACCGGGCCGGGCGCGATGTCGCGGAGGACGGCGTGGAGGTCACCGCGCGCGTAGACGCGGCGACCTTCGGGAGTCTCCGTCGAGAAACCGATCGGGCCCGCGGGCGCGAGCGCGAAATCCGGTCCGCCGGTCACGGACACCTTCGCGTGATCGGAGCGCGCCTCGACGTAGCCGCGCACGACGACGACCTCGCCAGGAGATGCGGTGACCACGTCGAGCGTCGCGCCGCCTGGCCACTTGACGGTCGCGCCGTCGCGCGCGATGTCGCCGGCGACGATGTGGCCGGTGCGATCGCCGGTGCCGGCGAGCCCGGTGGTTGCATTGCCGGCCGGAATGCCCGCGATCCGCGCGCTGCGATCGGGCCCGACCACCGCGCGGTCGATCCACTTCGCGCCGCCCAGATCGAACC
>DATJXL010000179.1:0-4369 GCA_035500135.1 Kofleriaceae bacterium | reverse complement strand
GACCTGCACGCCCATCGCATCGTCGAGCTGCCGCCGGCTAGCGATGGCTGGGCGGCCGCGGACGGCAAGCATGCCGTGACCATGGCCGATCGCACGGCCACGGCGTGGAACCTCGTCGACAAGACCGTCTTGCACCGGGTCGAGCTCGCCGCGCGGCCGACCGTCGCCGCGTGGTCACCGCATGGCGATGCGATCGCGTTCGGGACCGGCACCGGCGACGTGATCGTGTGGAGCATCGCGGGCGAAGCCGCCCCGACGGCGATCTACCATCACCGTGGCGGAGTCACGTCGATCTCCTGGGGCGCAGGCGGCCTCGTGGTCAGCGGTGACGACCAGGGAGGCGTGCACGTGTGGGCCGCGAGCCGCGCGGCGACGGTGACGGCGTATTCGCTCGGTGGCCCCGTGGACTTCGTCGCGTTCTCGCGTGACGGCGCGCGGTTCGGCGTGGCCGCGGGCTCGCAGATCGAGGTGCGCGACGCGGCGACGCTCGGCGTGCTCGCGCATCTCGCGCACGAGGCGAACGTGCTGTCGTTCGACTTCGACGATCGCGGCGAGCGCCTGGTCAGCGGCGCCGAGGACAGCATCGGCCGAGTGTGGCGCGTCGCGGACGGTGCGCTGGTCGCGCGCTTGAGCGGCGCGAGTGCCGGCGTGTACTCGCCGCAATTCGTCGGCGGCTCGCTCGCGGTCGCAACCGGCGGCGACGGTGTGCTGCGGTTCTGGGACATCGACCGCGCGAAGGAGATCGTCGTGCTGCCTGGAGCGACCAGCGTCGGCAGCGCCGTCCTCCACGATCCCGCCGGCGACTTCCTCGTGATCTCGGTAACCGGCGAGATCGTGACCTGGCGGCTTCCCACCCTGTGATCGATCGATCTCGATTCGAGATCGGTCGATCTCGCCGCAAGCGCCATCGCACACGTGATTTCGGGAACATGAGACTGGCCCCTATTTCGCACTCACGGTGAGCCATGAAGCGAACGACTCGCACCCTTTCGGGCAAGAACCCCAAGCTAGCCCTCAACAAGGAGCGCATTCGCCAGCTGTCACCGGACGAGCTGTCCAATGTCGAGGGCGGGTACGTTACCCCGTCGGCCAAATGCAGCTATGGCTGCTGCTCGATCATCACGCTGAAGTGCACGCCCCACTGAATCGAGGGTGTGATCAACCGATCTCGAATCGAGATCGGTGGTTCTCACCCCCCTCGCGGGCCGTAGCGGCGTCATTCACGGTGATCGCGAGCGCGCGATCCCACGCCGGTTCGACGGCGGTCGTCGCTGCGGTCAGCGCGAGCGCGACGCCCAGCTGACCTTCGAGTAGATCCGACCACTCCGACAAGGGCATGGCCAGCGCGCGCAGGTAGTAGTCGCGGGCGGCGCGCGCGAAGAAGTCGTCGCCGGTCGCCTGCGCGAAACGATTGTAGAGGTGCGCAAGCCCGGCCGTACCGTGGCACAGGCTGGCCTCGACCACGCCCACGTTCTCGGGCGACAGGGTCGTCGCACGGCGCGCCAGCTCGATCGCCTGCGCGCACGTGTCGTGGTCACCGGCCGCCCGCGCTGCCGCGTACACCGCGGTCGCGGTTCCCGCGTCACCGTAGCACCAGGCCAGCCGCCCCTGCGGAGCGCCGACGACGGCGCGAAAGCGGACCGATTCCGGCTGCGCCTGAGTCCACAAGTACGCGACGAGGTCCTCGTACAACGAACGCGCGCCGGAGATGTTCCAGCTCGCCGCGGCGCCCGCGACCGCGATGACCCCGGCGTGGCCGTGGGGAACTCCGAGATCGATTCCGCCTTCGGGATGAAGCTCCCGGAGCAGCGGACCGAACGACGCACCTGGTGTGAAGAAGTAGCGTCCGCGCTCGGCGCGCAGCGCGTGCTCGTCGAGCCACGCGATCACCCGCTCGAGCAGCCGCGTGCTCGCCGGCATGTGCTCGAGCGCGTAGATGCCGACCCCGGCCACGCCGCGTCCGAGCTCGTGCAAGCTGGTCGGCTCGATGGCCTCGCCCAGCGCGTGGTCGATCTCGGCTTCGACGTCGCAGCCGAGGTGCGCCAGTGCGAACGCGACACCGGTGGCCCCCTCGAGCAGCCACGCTCCATCGCGATCGGCGGCGGCCGACGCGGCTTCGAGCTGGATGTCGAGCGCCTCGGCGCGATCGAGATACGAGAACAGCAGCGCGCGCCCGGCGGCATGCTTGAGGCCGGGTTGCGGCGCCGGGCTGTCGAGGCGACGTGCGATGTCGTCGATCACCGCGCAGGCTTGCTCGGCGTGTGCGCCTTCGAGCAGCGGTTCCCATGGAGTGGTCATGACCGGATCCAACCTCGTGTCATTTTTTCTGCGGGCGCGCGATGCCGAAACGAGCGAGCTTCTTGACGAGCGTGCGGCGCGCGATCCCGAGCATCGCCGCGGCGCGCGTCTGGTTGCCCGCGCACTGCGCGAGCGTTGCCTCGATCCGCTTGCGCTCGGCCTGGGTCGCGAGCTCGCGCAGCTCGGCGGGCCCGAGCTCGTGGAGCGCCGGGCCGGGCGGCATCGCGGCCCGCGGCTCGCGCGTCGTCGGCGCCGGCGCCGCCAGCGTGTGGCGCATCTTCTCGAGCGGGAGATGCGCGGGCTCGATGTCGCGACCTTCGCACAGCACGACCGCGCGCTCCATCGCGTTGCGCAGCTCGCGCACGTTGCCGGGCCAGCCGTAGTCGCGCAGGATCGCGAGACACTCGGGCGACAGCCGCGGCGGCCGCGCATGGCCGGCCTGCTTCGCGAAGCGCTCCACGAACACGTGCGCGAACGCCGCGATGTCGAGCGGGCGGTCGCGCAGCGGCGGGATCACGAGCGAGAAGCCGTTGAGGCGGAAGTACAGGTCGCGCCGGAACGTGCCGCGGACGACCTCGTGCTCGATGTCGCGATTCGTCGCCGAGATGAAGCGGACGTTGATCGCGCGCGGCTTGATCGCGCCGACCGGCAACACCTTGCGCTCTTCGAGGACGCGCAACAGCTTGACCTGCGTCGCGAGCGGCATCTCGCCGATCTCGTCGAGAAACACCGTGCCGCCCTCGGCGCTCTCGAGCAGGCCGATCTTCGCCGCGGTCGCGCCGGTGAACGCACCGCGCTCGTGCCCGAACAGCTCGCTCTCGAGCAACGTCTCGGTCAGCGCCGCGCAGTTGATGCGAACGAATGGACAGGTTCGCCGCGCCGATCCGCGATGGATGGCCTCGGCGAGGACCTCCTTGCCGGCGCCGGTCTCGCCGAGCAAGACGACCGCGATCTCGCTCTTCGCGACGGTCGCGGCAAGCCGATACAGGTCTTGCATCATCGGGTCGTGGACGACGATCGGCATCGTCTCGTCGGGCGGTGTCGTGCCGCGTGCACGCGAGGCCGCGAGCGCCAGGAGCGAGTGCGGATCGCGACCGTCTTGCGGATAGCTCGCGATGCCGACGCGCAGCCCGATGTTCCGGTCGCGGAGCGCAGTGGTCAGCTTGGCCGCGACGGCCTCGGCGTCGCCGGGGGATGCGTCGACGAGCAGGACCTCGAGCTCGGTCTGGCTGTACCGCCCGACGACGTCGGCCGTGCGAAACCATCCCGACAGCTGCTCCTCGACGAGCTTCGCGTGGCCGGCGGTGTCGGCCCGCACGAACACGATCGCGAACCCGCGGCTCGAGCGCTCGGCGCGTCCGCACTCCTCCTCGACGTGCCCTTCGAAGTAGCCGTGGTCCCAGATGCGCCGCGGCCGCGACGCCGGCAGCCGGCGCTGCAGGATCAGCGTGACGCCGCCGAGCTGGATCGGCTCGCCGAGCCGGATCGGCACGGCGGTACCGGGTGTCAGTCGCTGCTCGGCGCAGATCGTGCCGTTCGCGCCTCCGAGATCTTCGACCGCGAGCTCGGGACCGAGGTAGAGCAACGCGTGCTTGCGAGAGATCGACGCGTGGTTGATCACGACGTCGCATTCGTCGGACCGGCCGATCAAGACCTTGCCGCTGCCCGGCAGCGAGTGCGTCGCGAGGTGATCCGGCCCGACGACGAGCAAGTGCACCCCCGCACGCGCGAGGTCGGGATGATCGACGGGCGTCGGCGCATCGGTGGTGACGCTGGTGACGTCCGATTCGGTCGGCTTGCGGTGCGACTTTGCCATTATGCGGCGACCTGACCGGTGAGATGGATCGCTTCGTCGCGGCGCTCGATCGCGAATCGATCCGGCAGCAGCGATGCCGTCGTTTCGTCGATCTGGACCGCGAGGTCGACGCGCGGCGTGAAGGCGAGCTGGAGCGCCCACACCTCGAGCACCTCGAACGCCCACTCGAGAGCTTCGGCGACCGACTCGCGCTGGGTGTCTTGCACGAGGTGGCTGACCAGGACGATCGGCGACCCCTCCAGCTTCGTCGCGAGC
>DATJXL010000178.1:0-2542 GCA_035500135.1 Kofleriaceae bacterium | reverse complement strand
GGTCGATTTGTTTTTGCGCGGCGCCGGACTGGTCCGGCTCCGCAACACACGGCCGGGTTGGCCGCGTGAACCGCAGAGGGTGAGCTCATGGCCTATTCGTTCACCGAGAAGAAGCGCATCCGCAAGGACTTCGGCAAGCGTCCGAGCATTCTGGACGTGCCGTACCTGCTCGCGATCCAGCTCGACTCGTACCGCAAGTTCCTGCAGGCCGAGGCGGCCGAGGACCAGCGCGAGGACGTGGGCCTGCACGCCGCCTTCAAGAGCGTCTTCCCGATCTCGAGCTACAGCGGCAACGCCACGCTCGAGTACCTGAGCTACCGGCTCGGCGAGCCGGTGTTCGACGTCAAGGAATGCCAGATGCGCGGGCTGACCTACGCGGCGCCGCTGCGCGTCAAGGTCCAGCTCAAGGTCTACGAGAAGGACCCGTCGGGCGCGCGCAAGCTCAAGCGCGACATCGCCGAGCAGGAGGTCTACCTCGGCGAGCTGCCGCTGATGACCGACAACGGCACGTTCATCGTCAACGGCACCGAGCGCGTGATCGTCTCGCAGCTGCACCGCAGCCCGGGCGTGTTCTTCGACCACGACAAGGGCAAGACGCACTCGTCCGGCAAGCTGCTGTTCCAGGCGCGCATCATCCCGTACCGCGGCTCGTGGCTCGACTTCGAGTTCGATCCGAAGGACTGCCTGTTCGCGCGCATCGACCGGCGCCGCAAGCTCCCGGTGTCGATCGTGCTGCGCGCGCTCGGCTACAACGAGGAGCAGATGCTCGACCTGTTCTTCGAGAAGAACACCTTCTTCCTGTCGAAGCAGGGCGCCTCGCTCGAGCTGATCCCGAGCCGCCTGCGCGGCGAGACCGCGGGCTTCGAGATCCGCATCGGCAGCCAGGTGATCGTCGAGGAAGGCCGGCGCATCACGGCCCGCCACGTGCGCCAGCTCGAGGACGCCGGCGTCAAGCAGCTGCCGGTGCCGATCGAGTACCTGGCCGGCAAGATCCTCGCGCACGACGTGTTCTCGACCGAGACCGGCGAGGTGCTCGCCAAGGTCAACGAGGTGCTGACCGTCGCGACGGTGCAGAAGCTCGTCGAGGCGAACATCGCCGAGGTCAGGACGCTGTACGTCAACGACCTCGATCGCGGCCCGTACGTCTCGGACACGCTGCGCATCGACCCGACGCGCACGCGCCTCGAGGCGCTCGTCGAGATCTACCGGATGATGCGCCCGGGCGAGCCGCCGACGAAGGACGCGGCCGAGAACCTGTTCCACAACCTGTTCTTCAACCCCGAGCGCTACGACCTGTCGCCGGTCGGCCGCATGAAGTTCAACCGCCGCGTCGGCCGCGAGGCCGCGACCGGCTCGGGCATCCTGTACGACGGGCTGTACTTCTCGCGCCGCACCGACGAGTTCGGCAAGCGCCTCGCGGGCGAGTACGGCAGCGCCTCGGACGTCATCGACGTGCTGCGGACGCTGATCGACATCCGTAACGGCAACGGCGTCGTCGACGACATCGACCACCTCGGCAACCGGCGCGTGCGCTCGGTCGGCGAGATGGCCGAGAACGCGTTCCGCATCGGGCTGGTGCGCGTCGAGCGCGCGGTCAAGGAGCGCCTGACGCTCGCCGAGAGCGAGCCGATCATGCCGCAGGAGATGATCAACGCGAAGCCGGTGGCGGCCGCCGTCAAGGAGTTCTTCGGCTCCTCGCAGCTCAGCCAGTTCATGGACCAGAACAACCCGCTCTCCGAGGTCACCCACAAGCGCCGCGTCTCGGCGCTCGGCCCCGGCGGCCTGACGCGCGAGCGCGCGGGCTTCGAGGTCCGCGACGTGCACCCGACGCACTACGGCCGCGTGTGCCCGATCGAGACCCCGGAAGGTCCGAACATCGGCCTGATCAACTCGCTGTCGGTGTACGCGCGCACCAACGACTACGGCTTCCTCGAGACCCCGTACCGCAAGGTCGATGGCAACCGGGTCACGGAGCGCATCGACTACCTGTCGGCGATCGAGGAGAGCCAGTACGTGATCGCGCAGGCGAACGCCGAGCTCGACGCCTCGGGCGGCTTCGTCGACGAGCTCGTCTCGTGCCGTCACCAGAACGAGTTCACGCTGATGAACCGCGAGCGCATCGACTACATGGACGTCTCGCCGAAGCAGATCGTCTCGGTGGCGGCCTCGCTGATCCCGTTCCTCGAGCACGACGACGCGAACCGCGCGCTGATGGGCTCGAACATGCAGCGCCAGGCGGTGCCGACGCTGCGCGCCGACACGCCGCTGGTCGGCACCGGCATGGAGCGCGCGGTCGCGATCGACTCGGGCGTCACGGTGGTCGCGCGCCGCGGCGGCGTCGTCGACTCGATCGACGCCTCGCGCATCGTGGTGCGCGTCCACGACGAGGAGACGAGCGCCGGCGAGCCCGGCGTCGACATCTACAACCTGACGAAGTACCAGCGTTCCAACCAGAACACCTGCATCAACCAGCGACCGCTGGTGAACGCCGGCGACGTGATCGCGCGCGGCGACGTGCTGGCGGATGGCCCCTCGACCCACC
>DATJXL010000177.1:0-2677 GCA_035500135.1 Kofleriaceae bacterium | reverse complement strand
GCGGCGACGTGCGTTGGTTCGGTCCGCGCGGCGTCGTCGACCTCGGTTCGCACGAGCTCGCGCTGTGCCTCGACGGTGCGTCGCAAGGCGACGACGACCTGTACGTCCTCGCCAACGGCGGGTCCGACGACCTCGCATTCGTGATCCAGGACGTCGACGCTCGTCCATGGCGCCTCGCGATCGACACCGCGGCCGCGAGTCCCGACGACATCGACGTCGTTGCCGCTACGCCGCTCGCGCACGCGTCCTACATCGTCCGAGCTCGGTCGGTCGTGGTGCTCGTCCGGTCGTTCGCGCATGCTGCAGCGGCTCACGGCACGCGCGATGCAGGAATCGATCAGCGATGACAGCCGAAGACTTCATCGCTCGCGTTGCGGACCATGCCGGAATCCCGATCGGTCGCGCCGAGGCTGCGACGCGTGTCGTGCTTTCGAGCCTCGGCAGCTACTTGCCGCGAGGACGGTGTGACGAGGTTGCCGCCGAGCTGCCGCCGACGCTTCGCCGGGACTTGCTCGACGCCGCGGGGGCTGCCATTCCGGTCGAGGAGCGGCTGCTCGCGCTGGCCGACAACCGCGCGGCGCGCGCGCACGAGCTGCTGGCGAGCGTCTGTCACGTCCTCGCCGAGCTGCTGTCGAACGAAGCGCTCTCGTGGCTATCGCTCGCGCTACCGGCGCGGGTCGGGCGGTTGTTCGAGCGGCCGGCACCGGAGCGTTCGGCCGACGACCACGCCGCCGGCAGGGACGATACGCTGGCGAGCGGTAACCTGGGCAGTCATCACGCGATCGCCGACCAGGCGGCGGACCGCTCGCAGTCCGAGTCGGTCGCGTCCAGCGACCCTCACGGCGCGACCAAGCTATCGAGCTCGTCGGGCACGACCCAGGAGAGGCGTCACGACACGCTCGCCGAAGCTCGCGGCGATGATCGTCGCGAGCTCGCGACGGCGAAGCCATAACCGCGCAACACGTGCACGGCGCCTGGTTCGTCGCGCAAAGCTCGCAGCCGAGCGGTCGCGACACGCGGAGCTGCCCCGGCATGTCGGCTGCAGTGTTGGCGTCACGACGTGATCGGGATTCTCAAGATCGCCTACCGCCTGCTCGTGAATGACCGGGGCAAGTTCATCGCGACGCTCATGGGCATCACGTTCTCCGTCTTCTTGATGGTGCAGGTCACGTCGTTGTTCTCGGGAATGATGAAGAAGGCATCGTCGACCGTGACCAACACGGGGGCGAAGATGTGGGTCATGGACCGATCGGTCACGAACGTGGCCAGCGCGATCCCGCTGCCCGACTACGTGCTCGACTCGGTCCGCAGCATCGATGGCGTGCGTTACGCCGTTCCGCTGTACTCCGGCGGCGCGCTGTTGCGCTTGCGCGACGGCACTTATCAGCCCGTGACGGTGCTCGGGCTCGACGATACGAGCCTGCTCGGTCGGCCGCGGCTGGTCGCGGGCAACATCGAGGACATCTACGCCGAGAACGGCTTCATCGCCGTCCAGGATGCCGAGTTTCCCAAGCTCCAGAACCCCGCGATCGGCACCGAGTTCGAGCTCAACGACCACCGCGGCGTGATCGTCGGCATCGCGACCGTGCCGGCGAGCGGTCTGTTCGGCATGCCGACGCTGTACACGACGTTCAGCCGGGCCGCGCAGTACATCCCGTCGATGCGCTACACGATGTCGTTCGTGCTCGTCGAGCCACGCGACGCCGCGGCGATCCCGCACATTCGCGAGGAAGTCGCCAAGCTCGGCTACGACGTCGTGACGGACGACGGCTTCGTCGATCGGATCACGCACTGGTACACGTTCCGTACCGGGATGGGCATGAACATCCTGATGATGACCGCGATCGCATTCCTCGTCGGGTTGTCGATCTCCGGCCAGACGTTTTACACGTTCGTGCTCGAGAACCTCGAGAAGTTCGGCGCCCTCAAGGCGATCGGCGCGAAGAGCCACGAGCTCGTCGCGATGATCTTCTTCCAGGCGATCGTCACCGGTCTCGTCGGCTACGGTCTGGGAATCGGGCTGTGCTCGGGGATGGTCGCGCTCGCGAAGCTGCGGATGCCCGACTACGCGTCGATCATCACGTATCAGAACCTCGGTCTCGCACTCGTGATGGTGCTCGTGATCGCGGCGTTCAGCGGCTACATCGCCGTGCGCAAGGTCCTGCGCATCGATCCCTACGACATCTTTCGAGGTTGACGATGGTGAACACGGCAATCGACGCACGTGGTCTCACCCGCTGGTTCGGCGAGGGCGACACGCGCACCTACGCGGTACGCGACGCGACGTTCGCCGCGCGTTTTCACGAGATGCTGTACATCGTCGGCCCGTCGGGCAGCGGCAAGACGACGCTGCTCAGCATCATCTCCGGCATCCTGCGACCGAACTCCGGCACCGTCGCCATCGATGGCACGGACGTGTGGGGTCTGCGCGAGAGGCAGATCGCGGCGCTTCGACTCGGGAAGATCGGCTTCGTATTTCAGGACTACCACCTGTTCCCCACGCTCTCGACGCGCGAGAACGTGGCCGTCCCGCTGGTCCTCAAGCGCGTCGCCTGGAACGAGGCGATGAGGACAGCCGACATCTATCTCGACGTGGTGGGTTTGGCCAAGCGCGCCGGTTTGCCTCCGACGCGGTTGTCTGGCGGCGAGCAACAGCGCGTCGCGATCGCGCGCGCGA
>DATJXL010000176.1:0-15653 GCA_035500135.1 Kofleriaceae bacterium | reverse complement strand
CGGCCGCGTCGAGCTCGAGCTGCGCCGCGACGGCGATCACCTGTACGAGATCGCGCGCGATCGCTACGCGGTCGGCATCGTGCTCGAGTGGGAGCTCGTCGCTGCCGCCGGCGCGGTGCCGCTGATGGCGACCACGGGCGTCGTGCGCCTGCCGCCGGCGCCCGCGCCCGACGGCGAAGGCGCGGCGGTCGCGCTGACCCAGCTCGAGCTCACGGCGCCGGATGCCCCGGTCCGGCCGCCGGTCGTGACCGTGCACGCGCGCTTCGGCGATCCGCTCGCACGGCCGCGGCCGTACGCGTACCGGCTGCCGTACGCGCGCGGCAGCACGTTCGCCGTGCTGCAGGGCTTTCACGGCGTGTTCTCGCACCGCGGCTCGAACGAGTACGCGGTCGACTTCGATTGCCCGGTCGCGACGCCGGTGCTCGCGGCCCGGCCCGGCATCGTGGTCGCGACGTTCGACGGCGCGCAGGGCTCGGGCACGACGCCCGAGTTTCTCGAGTACGGCCGCGCGAACTTCGTGCTGGTCTTGCACGACGACGGCACGCTCGGCGAGTACATGCACCTGGCGCCGAGCGGGGTGAAGGTCGCGCCCGGCGACCGGGTCGCGCGCGGCGATCCGCTCGCGCTGTCGGGGAATACCGGATTTTCCACGACGCCGCACCTGCACTTCCAGGTCATGACCGCGGGTGAGGACGGCCGATCGGCGCGCTCGTTCCCGTTCCGGCTGGCGGTCGCGCCGGACCGTGTCGAGGAACCCGTGCAAGGTCGCGCGTATCCATCTTGGGAGTAGCGTACAATCGCTCGAAGCGATGGCCGCGAACATCTGCCCGGTGTGCTCCGAGCGCACCGCCGAGATCGGCGTCTTGTGCGAGGAGTGCCGCGACGAGCTCGCGACTCCGATCCGCATCAGCCCCGAGCAGATCCAGCTGCGCGTGCAGCGCCCGACGCCGGCCGCGCTCGTCGACCTGTGGGGCCGTCCGCACCCGCTCGATCCCCGCACGCTGGTCGGCCGCCAGATCGACAGCCACGGGCTCGCGGTGCTCGAGCCGAGCGTGTCGCGCCACCACGCGCACCTCACGCTCGACGGCGAGACCTGGACGATCCGCGACCTCGGCTCGGCGAACGGCACGTTCGTCGACGATCGCCTCGTCGAGGCCCCGATCGAGGTCCACGACGGCTCGCGCATCCGGTTCGGCCACATCGGCTTCTACCTGGTCGAGGACATCGGCGAGCTGCCGCCGCCGCGCATCGCGCGCACGCAGACGAACACGCTGCGCCCGGCCTCGATCCCGGTCGGCGCTTCGGCCGCGCTGCCGCCGACCGCTGCAGCGACCGCGGCGCCGGTCGCGATGCCACCGCCGCCCGATGACGAGTTTGCCGAAGAAGAGCGCACCAACGTCGGTCTGCCCGAGATGCGGTTCGCGCTCCACGAGCCGACGGGCGGCGGCGGCGGGCTGGTCGAGATCGACGGCAAGCAGGTCCAGCTGACGACGACGCAGTTCGAGCTGATGGCCCTCATGATCAAGCGCATGGCGAGCGAGCGCCACCAGCCCGAGCTCGTGCGCGGCTTCGTGCGCAGCTCGGAGCTGATCGCCGACCTGTCGTGGGACACGCGCGAGCCGAGCGAGAACCACGTCAAGCAGCTCGTGCGCCGCGTGCGCCGCGCGCTGATGAAGTCGGAGATCGGCGACCTGATCGAGTCGCGTCATCGCTTCGGGTATCGGCTGCGGGCGATTCCGAAGGACTGACGGGGCCGAGGTCGGCGGAGAACGCGCACACGCTCGGCTCGCGGCGGCGCGACGCGCGGGATGGGCGTCGGTCCGGGCGCGTGCCACTGATCGCCCGACGCACGCGCGAACAGGAGCAAGGTACGTGCACGCTAGAACCGCCCAGCGTACTCACACGCGCCCGGCCCGAGCCCACCCGCGCTTACGCGCCTTGCGAGCCGAGCGTTCGCGTTGGAATACGATCGCGACAAGACACGTTTGTCGACGTGCGCAAGATCGTGTCTCGGCTCCTCCCGACGATCCTCGTACTGACAGCATGGATCGCCTCGCTTCGGCCGATGCTGATCGTCGGTCCCTATCGCTACAACGACGATGGCGTTGCACCGGATACCGTCACGCTCGTGAGCCTTTGGCGCGACGACGTATGCTTCAATAACGCGTGCGTGTCTTGCGACGGTGGCGACGAAGCGATGGGGTGGTGCGCGACCTTCCCTCGTGCGTGGTCCTTCTGTGCCATCGCGATCGCGGTGTTGGCGACGCTCGCGGGCCTCCGACATCTCGTCGTCGGCCGCCTCGCGGGACGTCGCATCGCAGTGGGACTCGCGCTCGCCCTCGTGGTGCCGTGGCACACGATGCTCGTCGACGACAGAGAGCGCGCGCTCGCCGCGTACTGGTGGTTCGCGGGTGCCCTCGCGATGAGCCTGCTGGCGAGCGTTCGGAGGACGGAGCCGCGCGCGCCGACACCGTGAACCCCGCATGAATGTCGACGAAGAGGATCTTCACGCGGGATCGGCCCGACGCCAGCGCTCGGCTCGAGGCGGCGCGACGCGCCTTGCGAACCGAGCGTTGACGACGAATGACGCTTGCGGGACGAAGCTGTGTACGACGACGAGTACAAGACCTGCCGCGCCACATACGCCACGCTTCGCATCTACGGCCTCGCGCCGGATGAAGTGACTCGCAGCGTCGGCCTTACACCGACCGTTAGCATTCGCCCAGGCGAGCTGCGGCACGGCGCACCGGCCCGACATCACGCGTGGCTTCTCACGTCGAAGGAAGCTGTTGACTCGAAAGACCTCCGGCGTCACCTCGACTGGATCCTCGACCAGCTAGCTGGCAGACGGACCGCGCTCCGCGATCTCGTCGACCGCGGCGCGCGAATCGACATCTTCTGCTACTGGCTATCGGCGAGTGGCCACGGCGGCCCGACGGTCTCGACGATTCAGACGAAGAAGCTGGCCGAGCTCGAAATCGAGCTGTCGTTCGACATCTATGCTCTCGAAAGCGGTGCCTCGTGACGACGTCAAAGCGAGCCGAGACGCGGCGCGCCCAGCGAGGGTGGGGTCGGGACGCGCGCTCGTGACTAGGATTGGACTTCCTAGCGTGCACCTACCTCGCGCCCGTTCGCCCGAGCACGGGCGTCCTTCGGCGAGCGCGCGGACCGTGCCCCATCCCTCGCGCAGCGCCGCGGCGAAGGCGAGCGCGTGTGCGTTCTCGCCCAGCGCCTAGCGCTTGTGGTTGCGCACGCCGTTCGTCACGACGACGCCGTCTTCGACCGTCGCGGCGAGCTCCTCGAGCAGCGCGCGCAGCGACTTCATCTTCTTCGAGCCGAGCCGTGTGGCCCAACGTGCCTCGGTCGCGACGGCGACGCGGCGAACCTCCGCGGCCCACAAGCGCCCCTTCGGTCCCAGGCGCACGCGCTTGATCACGCCGTGATCGGGATCCGGAAATCGCTCGACCATCTTCGCGTGCTCGAGATCGTCGATCAGATCGCCGACCGTCTGCTTCGGGAGCGAGCTCGCCGAGACGAGGTCCGCGAGCCGCACGCCGACATCGGGCGGAATCGCCGAGAGTAGCTGCACGTGCGCCGGGCGCAGCGACGGAAACCCCAGGCGCGACAGCCGGCTGGCCACCTGCGCCTGGAGATCGTGCTGGGGTACATCGAGCAAGGTCCGGAGGTCACGAGTCCGAGGGGTACGAGGCGTCTTCGACATTGTTACGAACAGGCGCGGCGTGAGGGATTCGCGTCATACCAAAGTGCGATCGCGATCGGAACCGAATTTCGGCCGAAATGTTTCAGCTCCGGAGCGCGCGTGCGTCCGAATGTTCACGGTGTTGTCAAGCTCACTACCGCGACAACTCGTCACTGCATGTCGATCACGCCGACTTCCGCCGCGCCGCGATCGATCTTGTGCTTCTTGTCGCCGCGGAACCAGCGGGCGACGTCGTCGAACCACGTGTAGATGACCGGCACTGCAACGAGCGTCAGTAACAGCGACAGCGTCTGTCCGCCGACGACGACCGACGCCATCGCCTTCGAGAAGCCCGAGCCGATGCCCTGGCTCGTGATCAGCGGCAGCATGCCGGCGACAAACGCGAACGTCGTCATCAAGATCGGGCGCAGGCGATCGCGGCTGGCCGCGAGCACCGCCTCGGTGCGCGGCAAGCCCTGGCGGCGAAGTCCGTTCGCGTGATCGACCTGGAGGATCGCGTTCTTCTTCACCATCGCGAATAGCACGATGATGCCGAGCATCGAGAAGATGTTGAGCGAGCCTCCGGTCAAGAGCAGCGAGAACACCGCGAACGGCAACGTCAGCGGCAAGCTGAGCATGATGATGAGCGGATAGAGCAGCGACTCGAACTGCGCCGCGAGCACGAGGTACATGAAGACGATCGCGAGGAGGATGGCGAACAGGAACGCCTTCGCCATCTTCGCCATCTCCTTGCTGCGGCCGAACGGCTCCGCCGTGTAGCCAGGCGGGAGGTCGAGATCCTTGATCGTCTGCTGCAGCTTGCCGACGATCTCGGACTCGCTGAAGCCGGGCGACACGTTCATCGTGATCGTCACGGCGCGCTCGCGGCTCTGGCGCGTGATCTTCGAGATCGCCTGGTTGCCGCCGACGCGCACGACGTCCGACAGCGGGACCTGACCGAGCGTGCGCGACGGAACCGCGATCAGCGTCAGCGCCTGCGGATCGTCGCGGTAGCGCTCGGCGGCGCGAAGCCACACCGGGTACTGATCGCCGCGGTCCTCGAACGTCGACGCCTGGACGCCGCCGATCAGTACCGCGAGCGTGTTCGTGATGTCGCTCGCGTCGACGCCGAGCATCGCGGCGCGGTCGAGGTCGGGCTTGACCGTGGTCTCGTCGACCGGATCGACGAGGCTCGAGTCGAGATCGACGACGCCCGGCACCTCGTGCATCTTCGCGAGCACGGTCTTGCCGAAGTGCTCGAGCTTGTCGAGGTCGGGGCCCGAGATCACGTACGACACGATCGCGTTCTGGCCGCCGATCGAGAAGTCGTTGACCTGCTGCGCCGCGACGCGCGTGCCCGGCGGTACGTCGCTCAGCACGTGCTTGCGGACGTCCTCCATCACCTCGGCCTGGCTGCGCGTGCGCTTCTCGGGATCGACGAGGTGCACGTACACGTTGCCGACGTTGGTCTGGCGCTGGTCGCCGCCGGCGACCGTGACGAGTGTCGAGTCGACCTCGGGCAGGAGCCGCGTGCGGCGCGCGAGCCGCTCCGACGTGAGCGTGGTGGCCTCGAGCGTCGTGCCCTCGGGCGCCTGCACGTAGATCTCGAACTGCGCCTCGTCGTTCGGCGGCAGGAAGTCGCCGCCGACCTTCTTGACGACGCCGAAGCACGACGCGAACGCGCCCGCGATCGCGACCCCGACGATCCAGCGATGGCGCAGGCAGAACGCGAGCACGCCGGAGTAAACGCGCGCGATCGGGCGGTAGATGAAGTCGCTGGTGCGCTCGAGCACGGTCTTGCGGCGGTGCTGGCCCTCGGGCGGCGGCAGCGGCAGCATGCGCGCGGCCATCATCGGCGTCAGCGTGAACGCGACGATCATCGACACGCCGATCGCGAATGCCATGGTCAGGCCGAAGCTGTACAGGAAGCGGCCGACGATGCCGGTCATGAACGCGACCGGCAGGAACACCGCCATCAGCGACAGCGTGGTCGCGAGCACGGCGAGGCCGATCTCCTTGGTCGCGTGGATCGCGGCCGGGAACGGCTTCATGCGCTTCTCGTCGACGAAGCGATAGATGTTCTCGAGCACGACGATCGCGTCGTCGATCACGATGCCGACCGCGAGCGCGAGCGCGAGCAGCGTCATCAAGTTGAGCGTGAAGTGCGCGACCATCATCAGGCCGAACGTCGCGATGATCGACGTCGGGATCGACAGCGCCGCGATGATCGTCGAGCGCAGGCTGCCGAGGAACAGCAAGACGACGAGCGCGGCCAGGCCGGCGCCGAGCACGAGGTGCTCGAGCACCTGATCGGCCGACGTGCGGATCTGGATCGAGTTGTCGCGCACGACATCGACCGAGTAGCCGGGCGGCAGGCTCTTCTGGAGCTCGGCGACCGAGGCCTTGACCGCGTCGACCACGGCGACCGTGTTCGTGCCGGTCTGCTTGCGGATCGACAGCGCGATCGCGGGCGTGCCGTTGCGCACCGCGCTGGTCTCGGCGTCCTTCTGCGTGTCCTCGATGTCGGCGACGTCGCGCACCTTGACCGGGTTCGAGCCGATCTGGCGCACGACGATGTCGCCGATCTGATCGGGATCGACCGCGCGGCCCTCGACGCGCAGCGTGGTGTTCTTCGGGCCCATCTCCATCGCGCCGCCCGGCACGTTGACGTTGCCGGCCGCGATCGCACGCTCGACCTCGAGCGCCGACACGCCGGCCGCGGCGAGCCGGATCGCGTCGAGGTTGACGTCGATCTGGCGGTCCTGGCCGCCGAGGATCACGGCCTGGCCGACGCCGGCGATGCGCTCGACGCGCTGCTTGACCTGCTTGTCGGCGAACCGCGTCATCTCGCGCCACGGCGTGCCCGCCGGGCCCTTCACCGACAGCACGACGACCGGCGCGGCGTCGGGGTCGGCCTTGCGCACCTCGGGCCGCGTGCCTTCGGGCAGATCGCGCAGCACGGTCGCGAGGTGCTCGTTGATGTCCTGCGCGGCCTTGTCGGGGTCGACCTCGAGATCGAACTGCGCGATCACGAGCGAGACACCCTCGGTCGACACCGACGTCAGCGTGTCGAGCCCGTTGACGGTGTTGACCGCTTCCTCGACCTTGTCGGTGACGTCGGTCTCGACCGCGCCCGGCGACGCACCGGGATACGGCGTGACGATCGTGATGAGCGGGAAGTCGACCTTCGGAAACTTGTCGACGCCGAGGCTCGTGTAACCGACGACGCCGACGACGACGAACAGCAGGATCAGCACGGCAGCGAAGATCGGCCGCCGCACGCAGATGTTCGCGAGCCACTGCACGGCTAGTTCGTCACTTTCGAGCCGTCCTCGAGCGCGGCCGGAATCGACGCCACGACCTGCTCGCCCTTCGCGACGCCTTGCACGATCGTCACCTGCCCGGTCGCCGGCGGCGTGCCGAGCTGCACGATGCGATCCTCGGCCTCGCCGTTCTTGACGACGAACGCGTGCCACTGCTTGCCGCGCTTGACGACGGCCTTGTCGGGCAGGACGACGCGCGGCGTCTGGCCGATCACGACGTGCGCCTCGGCGAACATGCCGGGCACGAGGTCGCTGCCCTTGTCGAGCTGCGCCTCGACGATCAGCGAGCGCGTCTTGCCGATCTCGGCGCCGATGCGCGTGACCTCCGCGCCGTACGTCTTGTCCTCGTGCGCGACCGCGACGACCTCGACGCGCTCGCCCTGCTTGATCGCGGTGACCGCGGCCTCGGGCACCGACAGCTCGATCTTGAGCGGGTCATCCTTGACGAGCGTGAACAGCGGCTTGCCCGGCTGCACCCACTCCCCCGGCGACACGTCGCGCTCGGCGACCACGCCGTCGAACGGCGCGCGTACCAGCCCATCGGCGACCGTCTTCGCCATCATCTCCGTGCGCGCCTGCGTCGCCGACACTTCTTCCTGCGCGGCGCGGCACTGCGTCATCTGGCGGTCGTACTCGGACTGCGTGATCGCGCCCTTCGCGAGCAGCGTCTTGGTGCGCTCGCACTCCTCGTCGGCGAGCTCCTTCTGCGCGCGCGCCCCGGCGAGGTTCGCGGCCGCTTCCTTCGCGCTCAGCGCCGCGCTCCGCACGTCGAGCTGCACGACCGCCTGGCCGCTCTTCACGCGCTGGCCGCGCTCGATCATCACGTTGATGACCTTGCCCTGGGTGTCGGCGGTGACGTCGGAGCGCTGATCTGCGGCGACCATGCCGGTCAGCGTCAGCACCTCGGGCGCGGGCGCCTCGGCGGCGGCGAGGACAGCCACCTTGATCGGCGGCGCGGAGGGCTTGGTCGAGCCGGAGCTGGCGTCATCACCCGGCTTCTTGCACGCAGGCGAGATCGCGAGCACGGCCACGGCGACAGCTAGGGCACGCATCGTGGCGCTACCATGCACGGAGCCTGCCACGCCGTCCACCGCCGGGCCGCGCGGTTAGCGACGCGGGGCTGTCAGGGATCCCGACAGTGTCGCGGGCCCGACTTTGATACGATCACCTGCGTGAACCTCGCGCGGGGCGCACGGATCGCGGCGATCGTCGTCGGGGTGGCGAGCTGCCGCCAGCTCCTCGGTCTGGACACGCCCACGGTCGGCGGTGCGAGCGCGGGCGACGCGATGATCGACACGCCGACGACCTGCGAGGGCAGCGGCACGAGCTGCCTCGACGCCAGCACGCTGCTCACGTGCACGACGCCCGGCATGGCCGGCACGCTGACCCCGTGCGCCTGGGGTTGCAACCAAGGCGCGCCTGCTGCGGCGTGCTTCGAGCTGGTTCCCGCCGGCGGCGGCGCACTGCCGAGCGATGTCCTGACCGACACCACGCTCGCCGACGTCACGCTCGGCAACGGAACCACCATCAACACGACGTTCGGCTCGATCACCGGCGTCACGTCGGGCTTCACCTACGTCATGCGCGGCAACGTCGCGGTGTTTAGATTCGGTAAGCTGACCGTGAACGGCACGATCCGCGTCATTGGCAACTACCCGGCCGCGTTCGTCGCCGATGGCGACATCACGATCGCGGGCACGATGGACGCCGGGTGCGCCATCGGAATCCCGGGGGCAGGTGGTTTCTTCGGCGGAATGCAAGGCGTCGACGGCTCGGGCAGCGGCGGCGGAATGCGCGGCGCGGGCGATGACGGTGCCGGCGGCGGCGGCTACGGAGGCACGGGCGGAATCGGCGGTGCCTCCAGCGCGAACGTTGCCTCGGGAGGCATGGCGTTCGGAGACCCGACGATCACGACCTTGCTCGGAGGCGGAGGTGGCGGCGGCGCGATGATCACCGGCGGCGGCGCAGGCGGCGGTGCGATCCAGCTCGCGTCCAACGGCACGATCGCGATCGCGGCCGGCGGCGGGATCGGCGCAGGTGGCTGCGGGGCCCCGGGCAAGCACAACGGCGGCGCCGGCGGCGGCGGCGGCGGCGCGGGCGGAACGATCCTGCTCGAAGCCCCGACCGTGAGCATCCTCGGCGCGCTCGCGGTCAACGGCGGTGGTGGAGCGAGCGGCGGCATGCTGGAAGACAGCGGCTCGGACGGCACGCTCGACCGCAACCAGGCGCTCGGCGGCGCGGGCGGCGGAACCGGAGGTGCGGGCGGCGCCGGCGCCGCCGGGGCGATCGCGAACGGAAGCGGCGGCGCCACCGCGCAACTCAGCGGCGGAGGCGGCGGCGGCATCGGCCGCATCCGCATCAACACCCGCGGCGGCTCCGGCCTCACGATCGACACCGATGCGGTCATGAGCCCGACCCTCGACGACCCGCAATCGACCGCGACGTCGGGCTCCGCGACCGTGCAATAGCTCAGCGCGCGCTCGCCGTATCGTCGCCGATCGCGTGCGCGAGCTGCGTCACCGCGACGCGCAGATCGACGCGCGCGTTGAGCGCGGCGATACGCGCGCGCGTCAGCTCGGTCTCGGCGTCGACGAGCTCGACCGCGGTCGCGCGATCGGCCGCGAGCAGCTCCTTGCGCACGCGATAGCCCTCCTCGGCCGCGGCGAGCCCCTTCTTCGACGTGTCGAGCGAGTGCACGGCGAGCTGCACCGACTGCTGCGCGGCCAGCACCTCGACGCGCGTGCCGTGGACGAGGTTCTCGCGGTCGGCGCGCAGCTCGTCGGCCTCGGCGGTCAGCCGGTTGACGTTCGTGCGCTCGACGAGCGCGTCGTTGAGCGTCCACGACAGGCCGGCGCCGACGTACCACGAGTGCGTGAACTTGTCGGACTGCGGGAACACGCGCGGGTTCGGGTTCGCGTCCTCGACGTTGCCGAACACGGTGAGCTTCGGAAAGTAGTTCGCCTTCTCGGAGTCGCGCTGCTTCTCCTTGGCGCGAATGCCGACGTCGAGCACGCGGAAGTCGGCGCGCGTCGACTCCGCGCGCGCCATCAGATCGTCGAGGCGCGCCGCGCCGGGCGCCGCGAGCTCGCGCCGGATGTCCTCGCCGACCGCGAGCGGCTCCTCGTCGCGCGCGCCGATCAGGATGCGCAGCTGCTCCTCGCGCAACCGCGACAGGTTGTCGAGCTGGTCGAGGGTCTGCGTGGCGTCGGCCTCCTGCGATTCGATGCGCAGGAGGTCGGCCTTCGAGATGCGCTGCACCTCGAACATCGCGCGCTCCTGATCGAGCGTGGCCCGCACCTGCGCGAGCTGGCGCTTCGCGATCAACACCTGGAGCCGCGCGCGGACCCACTCGTAGTAGGCGAGCCGCGCGTCCTCGCCGGCCGAGACCACGGCCGACACGCGGGTCTGGCGCGCGACGTCCTCGGCCAGGTGCGCGGCATCGACCAGCTTCGGGTAGCGCAGCACGTAGTCCGACAGGTTGACGTTGACGTTGACCTGCCCGTCGTAGAAGTGCGTGAAGAACGGGATGATCTCGTTCACGCCGAGCTGCGGGATCGAGATCGCGAACGGTGGGATGCTGTTGAGCCGCTCCGCGGTCAGCTTCGCGGAGATCTGCGGCACGCGTTGCAGCTCGGCGGCCTCGGCATCGGCGATCGCGGCCTGGACCTCGGCGACGCGTCGGCGCACCGACGGCGACGCGTTGCCCGCGCGCGCGGCGGCGCCGTCCGACGTCAGCCCACCCGGCACGAACAGCGCGTCGAGATCCTTCTCGAACGTGGCCATGTCGTCGGCCGGCGCCTGCTTGCCCGCGGGCTGCGCGCGCGCGGACGAGGCCGCGGCCAGGGAAACTACGACTACGCTAGCGAGCCGATGCGTCATGCGGCCGACCAAAGCACCAGACGTGCCACCATTTCCAGCCGCGCGTGCGGCGAGTTTCCGCGCAGGTCGCCGCCAGCTGTCGGGCTGCTATACAGCCGACCGTCACGTTTCGTGACTACGAAGGTCACGTTTCGATCGTAGAGTTGCGGACATGGACGATGGCATGCACCTCGCAGTCGCTCGCGACGTGCCCGAGCCTGCTCGCGAGCTCGACGCCTGGAGAGGTCGTCGCAACTCGTTCATCGTCGAGGAAGTCCAGGGAATGCCGCTCGCGATCGCGCTCGGCGGCTGCTGCGTCCACGCGACGATGCTCGCGATCTTCTGGCACGCCGGGCTCGCGCCGTGGCGGATCGCGGTCGTCGGCGGCGTGTTCACCGTGTTCATGTCCGTCCAGCGCCTGTACATCCACAAGGCGCTGGTCCAGCGCTGCATCGAGGGCGCGTTCGTCGCGATCTCGGTCGGCGCACAGCTCATGATCGTGACCTCGGCCGCGCTGACCGGCGGCGTGCACTCGCCGTTCGTCCCGCAGATCGCGCTGCCCGCGATCATCTCGCTCCTGTTCTTCGGGCCGATTCCAGCCTCGCGCTGGATCGCGGTCGGCAACGGCCTCCTGATCGTCGCGATGTTCGCGCTGCCGATCAGCGTCACCGGTGCGGCGATCCCCGATCCCGACTACATCGCAGGCGTCCTGATCGCGCTCGTGTGGAGCCTGTTCATCCTCCATCACATCGCCGGCAAGCTCTCGCGCGCCGCGGTGCTCGCCGGCGAGTCGTACGCGTGCTTGCGCGAGGAGCGCGTCGCCGAGGCCGAGGCGCAGCTGCGCCGGCTACAATCGGTCGGCGCGAAGGTCGCGCACGAGCTCAAGAACCCGCTCGCCGCGATCAAGGGCCTGTGCCAGCTGGTCGCGCGCACGCCGGAGAGCGAGCGCACGCAGGAGCGGCTCGCGGTGGTCGCCGCCGAGATCGAGCGCATGGAGACGATCCTGCACGAGTACCTGTCGTTCTCGCGGCCGCTCGAAGACCTCCAGCCCGAGTCGATCGATCTCGCGGCGCTCGCGCGCGACGTTCGCGACGTGCTCGCGGGCCGCGCCGATCAAGCCGGCGTCACGGTCTCGGTCGAAGGCGTGGCGACGCCGGCGAAGGGCGATCCGCGCCGGCTCAAGGAGGCGCTCATCAACCTGGTCGCGAACGCGCTCGAGGCCACACCGCACGGCGGCCGGGTCGTGTTGCGCGTGCGCGCGAGCGGCGATGGCGCGGTCGTGCTCGCGGTCGAGGACACCGGCCGCGGGATCGCGCCCGAGCACCTCGACCGGCTCGGCACGTCGTTCTTCACGACGCGCGCGGACGGCACCGGGCTCGGCGTCGTGCTCGCACAGAGCGTGATCGCGCAGCACGGCGGCACGCTCGCCTACAAGAGCACGGTCGGCCAGGGCACGAGCGCGGTGGTCACGCTGCCGGCGGCCGCGAGCGTCGCGCCCGAGCCGGCGGTGCGCGCGGCGCTCGCAGAGGCACGCGCGTAGTGAGCAGCGTGATCTGCTCATGAGCACGGTCTTACTCGTCGACGACGAGCCCGGAGTCTTGTACACGCTCTCCGAGGTGCTCAGCGAGCGCGGCCACCGCGTGGTCGGCGCGCGCTCCGGCGGCGATGCGCTCGTCAAGCTCGACGAGGCCGACGCGGTCGTCACGGATCTCCAGATGCCGGGGATGGATGGCCTCGAGCTGATGGCGCAGATCGCGGCACGCGATCCGACGATGCCGGTGATCCTCTTGACCGCGCACGGCAGCGAGCGGGTCGCGGTCGCCGCGATGAAGCAAGGCGCGTACGACTACCTGACCAAGCCGTTCGACATCGACGAGGTCGCGCTGGTGATCGAACGCGCGCTCGAAGCGCGGCGGCTGCGCACCGACAACCGCCGGCTCGCGGCCGAGCAGGCGCTCGGCCGCCGCGTCGTCGGCGGCTCGCGCGGCATCCGGCGCGTGCTCGAGGCGGCCAGTCGCGTCGCCGCGCGCGACGTGACCGTGCTCGTGCGCGGCGAGACCGGCACCGGCAAGGAGCTGGTCGCCGAGCTGCTCCACGCGCAGTCGGCGCGCGCGCGAAGACCGCTCGTGCGCTTCAACTGCGCGGCGCTGCCCGCCGAGCTCGCCGACGCCGAGCTGTTCGGCCACGTCAAGGGCGCGTTCACCGGCGCCGCCGCGAACCGCGCCGGCTACTTCGCGCAGGCCGACGGCGGCACGCTGATCCTCGACGAGGTCGGCGAGCTGCCGCTCGCGATCCAGGCCAAGCTGCTCCGCGCGCTGCAGGAAGGCGAGATCCAGCCGGTCGGCTCGGGGCGGATCGAAAAGGTCGACGTCCGCGTCGTCGCGTCGACGAATCGCGACCTCGCCGCCGACGTCAAGTCCGGCGCGTTTCGCGAGGACCTGTACTACCGGCTCGCGGTCGTCGAGCTCGTCGTGCCGCCGCTGCGCGAGCGCAAGGACGACATCCCCGCGCTCGCCGAGGAGTTCGCGCGCCGCTACGGCGAGCGCTTCGGCCTCGGCGCGATCGCGCTGGAGCCGGCACTCGTCGACGCGCTCGTTCACGCCGACTGGCCCGGCAACGTGCGCCAGCTCGAGAACACGATCGCTCGCCTCGCCGCGCTGTCGACCGGCGGCACGCTCGGCCTTGCGGATCTCGAGTCCGCGGTCGGCGACCGCGGTGGTCGCGCCGCCGATCCGGCGGCACCGCCTCCCGCGCCGCCCGAAAACGCGAGCGACGAGCCCGCGCCCGACGCGCGCAACGGCCCCACGCTCCGGGAGCAAGTCGAGGCCTTCGAGCGCGGCCTGGTCGCGCGCGCGCTCGACTCGACCAGCGGCAACCAGTCCGAGGCCGCGCGCCGGCTCGGCGTGTCGCGCGTGACGCTGATCGACAAGATGAAGAAGTACGGGTTGAATCAGCAAGGCAAGCGGTGACGCTGCGGAGCTGGCTCGATGCGCTCCTCCATCGCACGCCCGCGGTGCCGTCTGTCGGCATCGCCGAGCTCCGCGAAGACACGCTGACGCGCATCTCGGGTGTCGTTCGCGTGCTCGATGACGCGTCGCTGATCGCGCCGCTCAGCCGGCGCGCGTGCGTGTACTACGCGGTCGAAGTCGTGCGCGAGCGCCGCCTGGACGCGCTGCGCCAGCAGCTCGCGTTCGACCAACGCTGGGTCCCGTTCGAGGTCGACGACGGCGCGCGTGCCGTCATCGATCCGATCGCCGCGCGATTCTCGGCCGAGTACGACGTGGGCCACCCGATCGAAGGCACCAGCGAGATCACGCCGGTGGAACGCGAGCTGTTCGAACGCACGAGCGTCGACATGCGCGACTGGTGGGACTGGCGCCTGCGCGTGAAAGAAGCGGTGGTCGAGGTCGGGCAGACCGTCGCGGTCCTGGGCTCGGCGGTCCGCGAGCGCGATCCGTACGCCGGGCACGAGGAGCTGTATCGCTCCGACGGAGCAACGCGCTTTCGATTCGCGGGCTCGCCGCGGTATCCGCTGGTCATCACGATCGTGTAACCGTTGGGACCACCTCCGCCCGTGGCGGGCGAGCGCGGTACAATTCCCCGGATGGCTTCGATCGCCCCCGGGGCAACGGTCGAGGGGCGCTTCGTGATCGAAAAGATCGCCGGCGCCGGCGGAATGGGCCGCGTCTTCCGCGGGCTCGACCTCGAATGCGATCGCGTGGTCGCGGTCAAGGTCGTGGCCGACGGGCTCCACGACGAGCTCGACCGCTTCCGCCGCGAGGCCGAGCTGCTCGCGCAGATCCGCCATCCCGGGCTGGGCGTCTACGTCGCGCACGGTACGTGGGAGGGCACGCCGTATCTGGTGCAGGAGTGGATCGAGGGCGCGACGCTCACCGACTACCTCGCGACGACCGGCTGCACGGTCCGCGAGGCGGTCGCGCTCGCGCGCGCGCTCGCCGAGGCGCTGGTCGCCTTGCACATGAAGGGGATCATCCACCGCGACATCAAGCCCGGAAACATCATCCTCGAGCACCGCGAGATCTCACGACCGCGGCTCGTCGATTTCGGAGTCGCGCGGCGGATCGACGACGCCGTCTCGCACTCGCTCACGCGGACGGGCTCGATGCTGGGCACGCCCGGCTACACGTCGCCCGAGCAAGTGCGCGGCAAGAAGCAGCTCGGCCCGCCGACCGATCTGTTCGCGCTCGGCGCGATCATGTACGAGTGCGTCACCGGAATGGCGGCGTTTGCCGGCATCAACGCGCTCGCGCGCAACACCAAGGTCGTGATGCTCGATCCGCCGGCGATCGCGTCCTACGCGCCGGAGACCCCGCGCGACGTGATCGCGTGCGTCCAGCGCCTGCTGCGCAAGGATCCGGCCGACCGATATCAGACCGCCGAGGAGCTGCTCGCCGAGCTGCCCGAGCTCGGCGGGCTCCCCGACGACCACCGCCGACGCAGGGGCTGGCACGAAGGCATGGCGACCGCGCGCCCGGCCGGGCTCGGACCGCGCAAGCCTCCCGCGATGACGATCGATCTGCCGACCGGCGATCAGGTCGCGTGCGCGATCCTCGCCGTGCCCGCACCGACCACGACCCGCGACTGGGTCTCGTCCGGCGATCCGAGCTCCGCGTTCTCGGCGATCGCGCGCAACTACGGCATGCGCGTCGAGGTCCACGAGGACGGCTCGGTGACCGCGTTCGGGTCGGGCCAGGACATGGCGGCGACCGTCGGGAACGCGGCGTCGTGCGCGCTCGCGCTCGCGACGAAGC
>DATJXL010000175.1:0-15826 GCA_035500135.1 Kofleriaceae bacterium | reverse complement strand
TGCTAATGTCGCGGCACTGGAGTTGACGGTAAAAGGGATGGACTATCGAGAGTCACACAAACATCCTGCAAAGGGCGAGAGCTACCACCGCGTGTTCGAGACGAGCGCGTGGTTGCGTTATACGTGGCAAAGGGAGCGTCGTGCTCTAATCGATGCACTGCGTGTTCGTCATCGGGGTGCCTTGCTCGACTTCGCATGCGGCACGGGTCGTGTGCTCGGCTTTCTCGGCTCCATGTTCACGGACGCAGTGGGTGTTGACGTGTCGGAAAGCATGCTTCAGGTTGCGCGCCGGACGTGCCCATTCAGAACGATTAATGCCGACCTGACTGCGACGCGAATTTTCGCTGCACGAAGTTTCGATATTATCACTGCATTTCGATTCTTTCCGAACGCCGAGCCTGCATTGCGGTCAATGGTGCTTACATCGCTCGTTGATCTGCTGGCGAACGATGGAGCACTGATCTTTAATAATCATCAGAATTCGAACAGCACATTGGTTCGGGCGAACAGGATATTGCGGCGAACTATACCCTGGACACCGATGAGTAGCGAAGAGGTCCGGAAGATGGTCCTCGGCGCGGGGCTCAAGATAGCTGAAACGTACCGCATCGGCGTTCTACCGGCTACCGAACGGAGAATGCTCTGTCCGTCGTTCGCACACGATGTCGTCGATGCAGTAGCGGAACGCGTCGCGCTCACTAGGGACTGGTTCCAAGACGTGATTTATGTATGTGTTCGATCCTAAGATTACTCATACCGCATTTCGACTCTTCTTAGCGCCGAAGATCGTTAATACGATGATCTTGAGATCGAGAAGAAGGTTCCAGTTCTGGATGTAGTCGAGATCGTGCTGAACTCGCCTTTCCATCTTTGACAGATCATCGGTTTCGCCGCGCAGACCATTGACTTGCGCCCAGCCGGTGATCCCGGGCTTGACTTTGTGGCGCAGCATGTAGCCGTGAATGAGAACCCGATACTCTTCGTTGTGTGCTACCGCATGTGGTCTAGGACCGACGATCGACATGTGGCCGGCGAGGACCTGAAGAAACTGCGGCAACTCGTCTAGTGAAGTGCGCCTGAGAATCCTGCCCAGGGCAGTGAAGCGGGGGTCGTTCTTGGTGGCCTGTTTGATTGACGGACCGTCCTCGCAGACACTCATCGTGCGGAACTTGAGGACCCGGATCTCCCTGCCGTTTAGCCCGTACCGCCGCTGACGGAAGAAGACGGGTCCGGGCGAGGAGACCTTGACTAGGAGAGCGATGACGACAAGCGGGAGAGCGATGATGACGAGGATGAGGCTGCCAACGAGGATGTCTTCCGTGCGCTTCGCGAGACCTGCAGGGCCGCGAAATGGCGAGTCATACACGCTAACGACGGGGAGGCGGCCGAGCATGGACCACCGAGCGTGTAGAAGGTCGTATGTGAAGAAATCCGTGACCAGATGAACTGTAGCGGTGGTATCGGCAAGGTTGCGTAGAGTCTCCGAGATCTGTTTCTCCTCACGTAGAGGAAGCGCCACATACACAATATCGACGCTTCCGTCCTTAGCTGCTTGCACCAGGTCTTCGAGCCCGCCACGATAGGTGCCATTCTCGGAGTCCGCCCCCGACGTGAGAGTGGCATAGATGCCGACCAGTTGCATTCCGAGCCACGGTCGCTCTTGTATTGCCTTGTAGAGTTCGCTGGCTGCTGCGGTCGCACCGAAGATTGCGACGCGACGCGTGTTGCGTCCCCTCGAACGAACCTCGCGCAGGGCCAAGCGAATGAATATGCGCATGCATGAGGCGAGAAAGAAACTTCCGGCGAGCCATCCAAACGTGACTACGCGCGAAAAGTTTGCCGTTGTCTTTGTCATGGCGCCCAGCACGAATAGCAAGGCGCTTACGAACGCCCAGGTGACGCACAGTTGCCAAAGTTCGGTGGAAAGCCTTTCGGAACGCCACGCGCGGTACAACCCACTCACCTCGCCGAAGAAATTGAAAGCAACCACAGCAATCGCAGTTGCGGTGGTCATGCTTGCCTGCCAAGGTTCGCTGTAGGCAAGTGCGACGAGGAGGTGAGCCCCTGCGATGCAGGCGCCGTCGGCGAGCCTCTGGAGTGCCCCTACGAACTCGCTGTGGGTACGTAGGACTCCGCCGCGCGTGCTCATGTGGAGGTTACGTCTTGATTAATACGCTGCCCACAAACCTAGCGTGACCTGATGTCGGGTCCAACTCGGATCGTCCATCGATAGCGGCCGATAGTCAGTCGCAACGGCAGCGAGGCGATACTCCAGCGATAAAGCGTAACGGTTGTTGAGCAATGCCTGAACGCGGGCGCGAATGCTGGTATCGACGTCGTTACGGGAGGAAGGTCCGATTGCAGCGGGGATCCCTTCGTAACGGCGCACTCGAACCTCGGGCCCGCCGTCGAGGACAATCCAATTGATTTGTTGAGCGAACTTCAGGGCGAAGAGGTGGTCGCGGTAAAAGTTCGCAATGAACGAATCATAGTGGTCGTAATCATATAGTGCTGTAAGAGCCCCTGTTTCCGACCATCGATAGTCTGCAGACGCTCCGGCGACGGGAGTAGAGTACCCTGGGCCCACGTCGTAAGACGCATGCGAATAACCGGCGTGTGCCTTGAGTGTGACTCGTGAAGTCACCAGATGCTGCGCAGAGACAACAGCACGGAAGGGCTGAGAGCTGGTCTTCACGTAGGGAGTGAGCATCGAGTTGGCGTCCCCAAATGGGCCAAAGAAGCCGTAGGTGACATCTCCAGCGACGCTCGTGGACGACGTAACGTTCCACCAATGCAGAAGCCCGATCGTGTGGTTCATGCGGGGTTGGAACAGCGGCGTGTTCTCAAACGCACTGAACCAGTTCTCGTAGTGAACCGTATCGGTGAACGTGTGACCGACCGGAGCGTATCGGACTCCCACCCAAAGCTTGTTGTCATCGCGGTTGAAGACTTGGTCGGTCTCGAATGACGGCGATTGTCCTTCCCTGATAAACCGGTCGCGCAACACGAGGGTAAAGTTCGACTGAGAATGCGCCACTGCTTCCGCGAACGCGGCGACATTGAGCCGACGTTGGTCTTGAACATCGTCGGCACTGTTCAAGAACTCTTGGTACGACGCACGAACGCCGGCCTGGTACTCGAACCTGCGAGGCGTGATTTCGACTGCCGGTTCGCTGTCGTCAGTCGAATCTGCGGTCAGCCTCTCGTTGGCGACCGTTACAAATGCGGTCTGCCTGAGGAGCGCCGCCCCGACCGGATTCTCGCTACTGGCCTGATAGAAGACGTTGCTGTCGACGCCTCCCTCGAGACCCACCGCGCTATGGATCTCCGCCCCGTTCGAGAGAATGTAACCTCGACCTGCGAAATCGATCATCGCGGAGGCGTCATACATGTCATCGGAGAACGCCTGACTCGCGACGGTATCGGTCTTGGTTTCCGTCTGGCCGAGCGCTTCGTGCACAACCGCCTCTTGGGCCAGTGCGTTTCGGGCCTCCACGAGGCTTCCACAAACGAAGAGAAAAATCGCTAGGTTCCGCAAATTGCTCGCTCCGCAACCGTCTATGTGGAGAGCGTGTCTTCTCACCGGCTGTGAAACGTAACATTGTCTTGTCTCCGGGATCAACTGCGGGACGGTCCTCCAGGACAGCCGGACCGCTCAGAATACCGTCTGCACCCGCCCGATCAGCGACGTCTCCTCCGGGCGCGACCCGGTCTTCGCGCCACCGTAGAACTCGGTGTGCTCGAGGTCGAGCATGAAGCGGAGGCTCTTGTTGGGGAGCCAGTCGGCGCCGGCGCCGGCGGAGATCGCCTTGCGGGCGGACTTCGTAGGGTCGGCGAGGCCGGACGTGAAGACGGTGTTGTCGAGCAAGCGCAGCTCGCCGATGCGGGCGGCGACCGAGAACGCGCCGAGGCAGGGATCGGTCGGGACCACGCCCTGGAACGTCGACGTGCCGCCGTGGACGACGTACTGGGCGAGCACTTGCCAGGCGTCCATGTCGACCAGCAGGGGAGCGTGGTCGTTCTCGTCGACGTGCTGGTCGGAACGCACGTACTCGGCGAGCACGCCGAGCGGGCCGGCGTACCAGTTGGCTTGCGCGGTCGCGCGCACGTGGCGGCCGTCGGCGAGCGCGGTGTTCGCGAGCGTCGGCGTCGCGCCGGCGACGTACTGGAAGAACGTGTTCTGGCCTTGCGTGAGCCACGTGCCGACGTCGCTCTGCGCGAGCGAGCCGTGGTCGTAGCCGACCGTCGCGGCGCCGCCGAAGCCGAGCGCGCGCACGAGCGGCGGGCCGCCCGCGAACGGCGTGATGAAGACGCGCGCGGCGAGATCCTTGTGATCGGACGTGTCGGTGTCGACGCTCGCGTTGTCGGCGATGCCGTCGAACACGCCGAGCTGGTACGACACCACGCCGTGCGCGAGCACGCCGAACACCTCGACGCCGAGATCGCGGTTCGGCGTGAGCAGGCTTGGCAAGCCGCGCTCGACGAACGTCGTCGCGACCTCCGGCTGTAGACGCTCGAGACCGAACGGCACCTTGTACTTGCCGAAACGCACCTCGAGCTCGTCGACGTAGTGCAGGTCGACGTACGCCTCCTGGATCACGAGCTTGCCGCCCGCGAAGTCGGGCAGCAGGCGGAAGTCGTAGTGCTGGTACAACGTGCCGCGTAGCTCGGGGCGGATGCTGCGGAACGCGAACTGGTTCGTCAGCGCGTTCGCGTCGTCGTCGAAGAAGTAGCGGCCGTCGAACTGCATGTAGCCGCCGAGGCGGAGCACCGACGCGCCGTCGGCGCTGCGAATGTAGAAGCCGAGGTCGTCGCGTCCGGATGTCGCGCGCACCGTCGGGATGTCGGGCGGCGGAGGCGCCGGTGGTCGCGCTGGCGGCAGCAGCTCGGCGGCCGGCTGCTGCGGCGGCTGCGGCGACGGCAGCGGCGACGGCAGCGGCGACGGCTGCGGCGACGGCGACGGCGACGGCGACGGCGACGGCTGCGGCGACGGTTGCGGCTGCGGTTGGTCGGGCGCGGGCTGCGCGGCGGCGATCGATCGAACGAGTAGGAGAGTCCAGACGACGTGCGAGAGCTTCATACGACTTCCCGCGTGCCCGCCGGTGGTCCGGTGGAGCGCGCGCGTGCGTGGAAGCCTCTCGTCGTCGAGTCGGCGTGATGTGCGTCAGCGGTCGGTGCGGTTGGGGCGGATCTTCTCGGTGCGCGCGATCTGCACGATCTCGCCGTCGTGGACGGCGATCACGATCTCGCCGAAGCGCAAGCCAGCGAGCGCGGCGCGCACGTGCTCGAGCGCTTCGCGATCGCGGTCGGCGCCCTTGCTCATGCCGCGGACTCCAGCACGGGCGCCGATGCGCGAGCCGGCGCGCGCTTGCGGAAGAACGTCCACAGCAGGACGCCATCGATGATCGCGGTGGCGACCAGCATCTGATAGGCGACGACCGTCACGACGCCGGCATCGGCGAGCGTGCGCGACAGGCCGAACGCGACGATGTACGCGTCGAAGCTCATGCACACGCGGCGGAACGTCTCGGCGCCGATGCGGCCGATCAGGTAGTGGCCGAGCGGGAAGCCGATCAGCACGCCCGGCACGATCCACGGCAGGATCTCGGCGCTCTCGACCGTGAACAAGCCGAGATACGCGTACGCGAGCGCGGCGAACACCGACTCGATCGAACGCACGATCGCGAGCGCGACCTTGAAGTCCTCTTTCGCGAAGCCCTGGTTGTTCCAGAACAGCGCCAGCGGCGGGCCGGAGATCGTCGTCAGGCCGTAGAGCAGGCCGACGCCGCCGCCGAGCGGCACCGACGCGACACGCTCGTTGCGCAGCGGCCAGCGCTTGCCCGAGGCCTGGAGCAGGATCAGCGGCAACAGCACGCAGAACACGATCAGCTTCGCGCTTCCCGGCGCGACCTTGCCGAGCAGCAGCGCGCCCACGATCACGCCGGGCACGAGCCCGATCGCGAGCGGGATCACGCGCGCCAGCATCCGGCGCGCGGCGCGCCGGTTCCAGAACAGCGAGTACAGGTTGATCGCGACCTCGACGATCACGAGCGCGGGATTGAGCACGCGCCCGACCGTGACGAGCAGCGCGACCGGAACCGAGATCGACGAGTAGCCGTAGCCGAGCGCGCCGTTCACCGTGGCGGCGACGAAGCTGGTGACGGCGAGCGTGATCAGGGCCGAGGCCAGCATGCGGGGCGGCTGCCGCTAGTGCAGCGCCCGGGCCAGAGCTAAGTGACCGGAACAGTTGTGATCCGTTATCGTTGTCAGCCACGAAATATGGTGGAAACCACGTGATATCGTGGCCGCCATGATATATCGTGGCCGGCATGGCGCTCGAGACGTTGCTGTGGCGCGAGGCATCGATCGCGGCCGACGTCGATGCGTTCCTGGCGCGGGCCGGCGGGAGCGTGCTCGACGCGCTCGACGCGACCGCGGTGACGGTGCGCTGGCTGGATCGCGAGCGCCATCACCTCGACACCGTGGCCGCGATCCGGCGCGGCGCACTCGGCGTCGCGAGACCGGCGAAGCCGCGCAGCGAGCTCACCGCAGCGGCCGCGGAGCGCGTCGCGGCGTGGATCGAGGCAGGCGAGCTCGAGCGGCCGGGACCGCGCGGCGCATCGGCGGTCGCGAAGGATCTGCTGCGCGGAGTCGCCGATCCGGCCGACGGCGACTGGTGGCTGGTGCCGCTCGCCGCGCAGGGCGGTGCGCTCGGCGTCTTGCTGGTGTGCGCGGACCACAAGCTCGACGTGCGCCGCGTCGCGGAGATCAGCGAGCCGCTCGCCGCGGTGCTCGCGACCGAGCTCGCGCGCCGCGAGCGCGAGCAGCTGCGCGAGGCCGCCGAGGCCGCGAAGGACGCGGCGCTCGCGCGCATGCAGGTGCGCGACATCGGCATCGCCGTCGTCGGCGCCGACACCGGCCTGCGCGACGTGATGCGCCAGGTCGAGCAGGTCGCACCGACCGGCGCGCCGGTGTTGATCTTCGGCGAGACCGGATCGGGCAAGGAAGTGGTCGCGCGCGCGATCCACGAGCGGAGCGATCGGGCACGCGGGCCGATCCTGCGCGTCAACTGCGGCGCGATTCCGCCCGAGCTCGTCGACTCCGAGCTGTTCGGGCACGAGCGCGGCAGCTTCACCGGCGCGTCGGCACAGCGCCGCGGCTGGTTCGAGCGCGCCGACGGCGGCACGCTGTTCCTCGACGAGATCGGCGAGCTGCCGGCGGCCGCGCAGGTACGCCTGCTGCGCGTGCTGCAAGACGGCGTGTTCGAGCGCGTCGGCGGGGCGCGGGCGCTCGCGGTCGACGTGCGCGTAATCGCGGCGACGCACCGCGACCTCGCCGCGATGGTGCGCGCGCGCCAGTTTCGTGAAGACCTCTGGTACCGAATCCACGTGTTCACGATCCGGCTGCCGCCGCTGCGCGAGCGCCGCCACGACATCGCCGCGCTCGCCGAGCACTTCGCGGATCGCGCGGGCCGCCGGTTCGGCGCCGGCGCGCTGCACCTCGCGCCGGCCGACGTCGCGCTGCTCGAGGCCTACGACTGGCCGGGCAACGTGCGCGAGCTGTCGGCCGTCATCGAGCGCGCCGCGATCCTCGGCGAGGGCAAGCGGCTCGACGTGCCGCGCGCGCTCGGCGTCCGTCCCGGCGCCGCGACCGCGCGCACCGACGCCAGCGACGCCGCGTTCCCGACGCTCGACGAGGCGATGCGCCAGCACATCGAGGCCGCGCTCGCCCGCTGCAAGGGGCGCATCGAAGGCGACACCGGCGCGGCGCGCCTGCTCGCGATTCACGCGAATACGCTCCGTTCGCGCATGCAGAAGCTCGGCATCCGGTGGGAGCGATTCCGGTAGCGCATCACCTCGAGCTATCGATGCATCGATAATCGAGGTATGATGGTTCGCATGAGGGACGAGCTCGAACGATTCGTCACGTCGCTGGCGATCCCCGACGACCGCAAGGCGGTCGTGCTCGCCGAGCTCACCGATCACGTGTCGTGTGCGGTCGAACAGGCCGTTCGTGAAGGCCGAGACCGGGACGCCGCCGCGCGCGCGGCGCTCGGCGACCTCGAGGCGCTGCGGCGGTCGCTAGAGGCCATCGAGCCCGCGTTCCGGATCTCGAAGCCGCGTGCCGTCGCGCGCGGCGTGCTGGCGTCGCTGGTCGTCGCGATCGCGATCGCGGAAGGCGGCTCGATCATGCACGGCGTGATCGGCGCGATGTTCGCGATCGCGGTCGTAGTCGCGCTCGCGCCTGCGCGCGTGCTCGATCTGCTGCGCGCAGAGCTGCGAGCCCCGCGCGTCCGCGGCACGTTCATCCGCGGCGTCCGGATCGGACCGGCGCTGGCCTACGCGTTCACCGTGCTGGCAGTTCCCCACGTCGTGTGGATCGCGTTGATCGTCGCCCACGCGTTCCGCGGCATCACCGAGTTCGACACGCCGCTGTCGGCGTTCGCGATCATGACCGCGGTGTCCGCCGCGATCTTCGTCGAGATGTTCCGCGCTCGGCGCAGATCGGTCGCGTGATGGCGCGCTCGCGCACCAGCGACGTTGTCCCGCGCGGCGCGCTGCGCGCGCTCGTGCTGGCAACGCTCGCCGACGGCGACCTGCATGGCTACGCGCTCGCGCGCAAGCTCGAGGATCGCGCGCGCGGCACGCTGCGCATCCGCGAGGGCTCGCTGTATCCGGCGCTGCACGAGCTCGAGCTCGAGGGCGCGGTCGAGGCGACGTGGACGCGCGCGCCCGACGGCCGCCGCCGCCGCGTCTACTCGCTCACGCGCGCGGGGAAGCGCGCGGCGAAGGGCGCGCGCGACGAGTGGCTCGCGATCGCGGAGATGATCAGCGCGCTGCTGCGGGCGTGAGCAAACCGTGCTCGCGCAGCGCGGCGACCAGGCTCGTCGTGAACGCCGGCCGGTCGCGGTCGTCGAGGTGCATGTCGTCGGGGCACACCAGGTCGCGCATGCCGGGCAGGTCGCGGAAGTGCAGCACGAGCGCGGGCGATGACCTCGCGAACGCGTCCCAGTAGCGCGCGCGGGGAAATCGCGCGTCGAAGCCGGCCGCGAGCGACCCGCTGATCGGCGGATGGATGATCGCGACGTCGCCGCCGTGCGCGCGGATCTTCGCGATCGCCGGCTCGATCCGCGCACGCGCGGCGGCGAGCCACGCGTCGGGCGCGATCGGCGCCGGGAACATGTTCGGCCAGCTCGCGCGCCGCGCCGCGAGCAGCTTCGGCGAGACCAGCGCGAAGTCGCCTTCGCCTTCGCGCTGCCGCGAGTACGCGAGCCAGTGCGGCGGCGGCCAGCCGTCGCGATGCACGAGCGCGGTGATGAACGCGCGCCCGCCGACCGCGAGGATCGCGAGCCGCGTTTGCACGAGCTCGGCGAGCGAGCGGTTCGCGGCCGCGCCGGGCGCGTGCCACAGGTCGTGGAAGCGCGTCACGTACGAGCGCGCGTCGTTCGCGTCGTCGCCGCCGAAGTCCCACTCGACGAGGTCGACGACCGCGAGGCCGTGGAAGTGCTCGTCATCGGCGAGGTCGTCGAGGATGCCCGGCGCCTTGACGCCGTTGATCGCGAGCTCGACGCCGCGCCAGCCGGGCGCGGCGTCGGCGAACGCGCGCGCCGAGTACGCGAGCTGCAGCCGCGACGAGCCGACGAACGCGACCACGCGCGCGTCGTCGTCGACGGTGCGCCGCGCGAGGCTCCACGTCAGCTCGTCGTCGGTGATCGACGCGCGCTGGCCGTGCGCGCGCGTCGCGGCTTCCAGCCGCCACACCAGCGCGGCCGCAAGCGCGATCGCGACGAGCCACGTGCCGCGCCAGTCGCCGGCGGGGATCTCGCGCGGCGACGGGTCAGAACTGGAAGTAGATGAAGGCACGATCCTCTCCTTGCATCATCACGATCGCGACGATCATCGCGGCGAGCGCGGCCGATCGCACGAGCAACGGCGTGCGCGCGACCACGTGCTCGATCCGCCGCTCGCGCAGCGCCCAGCTCGCCGCGAGCACGCCCGCGATCGCGACGACGACGACCGCGTGGTCGGTGAAGCCGAGCACGTGCGCCGCGCCCGCGCCTGCAACGCCGACGAGCCCGCGCACGACGTCGAACGCGCGCCCGAACGTCGGCGCGCGGAAGAACACCCACGCCAGGCACACGAGCAGGAACGTCAGCGCGCCGCCGGCGCCGTGCGCGAACGCTCCCCAGGTGCGAGAAGGCAGCACGCGCCGGAGGGCGCGCTCGCCGATCAGGTACGCGCCGTGCAGCCCGCCCCACACGACGAACGTCCACGAGGCGCCGTGCCAGAGCCCGCCGATCAGCATCGTCAGCATCAAGTTGACGTACGTGCGCGCCGCGCCGATGCGATTGCCGCCGAGCGGGATGTACAGGTAGTCGCGCAGCCAGCTCGACAGCGAGATGTGCCAGCGCGTCCAGAACGCGGAGAATCCGACCGACGCGTACGGCGAGCGGAAGTTATCCGGCAGCGAGAACCCGAGGCACAGCGCGACGCCGATCGCGCACGTCGAGTACCCGGCGAAGTCGCAGAAGATCTGGCCCGCGAACGCGAGCGTGCCGGTCCACGCGTCGACGAAGCGCACCGCATCGCTGCCGCCGAACACGCCGTCGGCGGCCGGCGCGAACACGACGTCGGCGAGCGCGCACTTCTCGAACAGCCCCAGCACCAGCAGCGCGAGCCCCCACGCGAGCGCGCGGCCGGTCGTGCGCCGCGGCTGCACGCACTGCGGGAGGAACTGCGACGCGCGCAGGATCGGTCCGGCGACCAGCGCCGGGAAGAACGCGACGTACAGCGCGAAATCGAGGAAGCTCGGCCACGGCTTCGTGCGCCCGAGGTAGATGTCGAGCGTGTAGCTGAGCGTGTGGAACGTGTAGAACGAGATGCCGATCGGCAGCACGATGTCGGGCGCGGCCGGGTGATAGTCGACGCCGACCGCGTGCAGGAGCGCGACGACGTTCGCGAGCACGAACCGCCCGTACTTGAAGTAGCCGAGCACGCCGAGGTTCACGACCACGCTCACGATCAGCAGGAGCCGGCGCCGGCGGCGAGTCGGCGCCGCCGTGATCCACTTCGCCGCCGTCCAGTCGACGAACGTCGACAGCCACACGAGCACGATGAACACCGGATCCCACGCCGAATAGAACGCGTAGCTCGCGACGAGCAGCCACACCTTCTGGCCGCGCCACGTGAGCCCGGGCGCGTTGTACACCGCGAGCACCGCGACGAAGAACGCGGCGAACACGTAGCTGTTGAATTGCATGCCGCGCCGCTCGCGCTACGGCTGCTCGCCGAGCAACATGCCCGCGGCGACCGTCGCGTTCGTCGCTTCGTCGACGAGGATGAACGAGCCGGTCGTGCGGTTGCGCCGGTACGCGTCGTAGATGACGGGCGTCGTCGTGCGCAGCCGGATCCGGCCGAGCGCGTTGAGCTCGAGCTTGTCGACCTGCTCGTCGCGGTGGCCAGTGTTGATGTCGAGCCGGTACACGAGCTCGGTGATGATCGCGCGTGTCCACCGCGTCGTGTGCTTGAGCGCGTAGCGGCCGCGCGCCGCGAGCGGCTTGTCGCTCATCCAGCACACCATCGCGTCGAGGTCCTGGCCGACGGTCGGCTGGTTGTTCGGCCGGCACAGCATGTCGCCGCGCGAGACGTCGACGTCGTCGGCGAGGTGCACCGTCACGCTCATCGGCGGATACGCGGCATCGATCGCGCGGCCGCCTTCTTCGAGCTTCGCGATCTTCGTCGTGAGCCCGCTCGGCAGCACGACGACCTCGTCGCCCGCGCGCAAGACGCCGCCGGCGACCTGCCCGGCGTAGCCGCGGTAGTCGTGGTGGTCGTCGCTCTGCGGCCGGATCACCCACTGCACCGGGAACCGCACGTCGATCAGGTTGCGATCGCTCGTGATGTGCACGGTCTCGAGGTGATACAGCAGCGTCGGGCCGTGATACCAGGGCATGTCCGCGCTGCGCGTCACGACGTTCGCGCCGGTGAGCGCGCTGATCGGGATGAACGCGATGTCCTGGACGTCGAGGCGCGCTGCGAAGTCGCGGAACTCGTCCTCGATCTTGCGGAACACGGCCTCGTCCCAGCCGACGAGATCCATCTTGTTCACCGCGAACACCAGGTGCGGGATGCGCAGCAGCGACGAGATGTACGCGTGGCGACGCGACTGCTCGAGGATGCCCTGGCGCGCGTCGACGAGGATGATCGCGAGCTGCGCGGTCGACGCGCCGGTGACCATGTTGCGCGTGTACTGGATGTGGCCGGGCGTGTCCGCGATGATGAACTTGCGCCGCTTCGTCGCGAAGTAGCGGTACGCGACGTCGATCGTGATGCCTTGCTCGCGCTCGGCGCGCAGGCCGTCGGTCAAGAGCGCGAGGTTGACGCGCTCGTCGCCGCGCCGGCGCGACACGTCCTCGACGTGCTGCAGCTGATCCTCGAACGCGGTCTTGGTGTCGTAGAGCAACCGGCCGATCAGCGTCGACTTGCCGTCGTCGACCGAGCCGGCGGTCGAGAACCGCAGGAGCTCGCTGCCCTCGACGAGTCCGGCCGACATCAGAAGTAACCCTCGCGCTTGCGGTCCTCCATCGAGGCCTCGGTGAAACGATCGTCGGCGCGCGTCGCGCCGCGCTCGGTGATGCGCGCGGCCGCGACCTCGGCGATCACGTCGTCGAGCGTCCTCGCACCCGACGCGACCGCGCCGGTGCATGTCATGTCGCCGATCGTGCGGAAGCGCACCGTCTCCGTCTTGATCTTCTCGTTCGCGAGCAGCTTCACGAACGGGTTCGCCGCGTACAGCATGCCGTCGCGCTCGAACACGTCGCGCTCGTGCGCGAAGTAGATCGACGGCAGCGGGATCTCCTCGAGCCGGATGTACTCCCACACGTCGAGCTCGGTCCAGTTCGACAGCGGGAACACGCGCAGGTGCTCGCCGCGCCGAACGCGGCCGTTGTAGAGCGCCCACAGCTCGGGGCGCTGGTTCTTCGGATCCCACTGCCCGAACTCGTCGCGGTGGCTGAAGATGCGCTCCTTCGCGCGCGCGCGCTCCTCGTCGCGGCGCGCGCCGCCGATCGCGGCGTCGAACTGATGCTCCTCGATCGCGTCGAGCAGCGTCGTCGTCTGCAGTCGGTTGCGCGACGCGCGCGGCCCGGTCTCCTCGGTGACGCGCCCGCGATCGATCGAGTCCTGCACGCTCGCGACGAGCAAGCGCTCGCCGAGCTCGGCGACGCGGCGATCGCGGTACTCGAGCGTCTCGGGGAAGTTGTGGCCGGTGTCGACGTGCAGGAGCGGAAACGGAAACCGCGCCGGCCGGAACGCGCGCTCGGCCAGGCGCAACAGCACGATCGAATCCTTGCCGCCCGAGAACAGCAGGCACGGCCGCTCGCGCTCGGCCGCGAGCTCGCGCATCACGTGCACGGCCTCGTCCTCGAGCGTGCGCAGGTGCGAGCGGCGGTACGTCGTCACGACGCCGCACCGTAGCATTACTCCGGCGGCCAGGAGTCGGCGACCGCCGCCACCGGTGTGCTACAACCCGACGATCATGCGCGTCTCGACGAAAGCTTGCGTGGTCGGCTCGGTCCTTGCCGCCCTGGTGGCGACCGCCGAGGCCCAACCGGTGGCGTTGCAACCATTCGATAGCGGCAAGGTCATCGTCTCGCTTCCGAGTGGCTGGAAGGTTTCGGCGGATTCCGCGAGCGGCGCGATCGCGGCGCAACAGGATCCGAGCCGCAAGGACGAGGCGGTCGTGATCGTCATGGTGCAGGCGAGCACGACCGTGACGGAGGACAAGCTCCTCGACGCGCTCGCCGCCAACGTGGCCAAGGATCTCAAGGTCGTCACCCGCGACACGTTGCCGGGAGGGCGCGGCCGCAAGTTGATCGGCGACGCCACGATCGGCGGCGTCAAGGCCCGGCTCGGCGCGATCGCGCTGGTCAGCAACGGCGGTGCCGTGGTCGGCATGCTGGCGGCGAAGACGGCGGACTTCGATCGGCTCGGTGGCATCGAGCTCGTCGCCCGGATCCTGGCGAGCATGAAGGCGTCTGCACCTAGCGCGGATGCATCGCCACGCGAGGCCCCCGCGGGCGACACCGCGCCACCGGCGATCCCGATCACCAGGCCGGTGGTCGATACGTATGGCTATCCGGTCGTGCCCGCACCGAGCCGCGCGATCGTGGTCTCCGATCTCAAGGGCGGATGGCAGAACGGCGGCGGCGCGCTCAAGGTCTACGTCAACACCGGCACCGGGAAGAGCGGCGGGTTCAGCTCGGCGCAGACCACCGAGAGCTGGACGTTCGACGGCAAGGGCAACGTGACTTCTGCGGCGAGCTACGCCGTCGTCGACTCGACCACCGCAAAGGGCGGGCACGAGACCAGGACCGGCAAGGCCACCATCGACTCGAACATGGTGCTCACGATCCACTGGAACAGCAAAGACAATCCGGTCGTGCACTACATCATCCGTGGCTGGGTCGAGCTTCCCGATGCCACCGTGGCCAGGCTCAACGGCCCGTTCTACAACGATGGTGTCCCGCCGAATCTGATCGCCAATCCCACCGCGGATGCCTATCGCGATTCGCTGTGGGCGCGAACGCGCGCGAAGTAGCGATCGTGTAGTCGCGTCAGCGCCGCGACCGCGCCGCGTCCTCGATGACCGTCGGCAGGTCGCTGCGCTCGGCGCGCCAGCCGAGCACCTCGCCGGCGCGCGCGCAGCTCGCGAGCAGGACCGCGGGATCGCCGGCGCGGCGGGCGCCGATCGCGTGCGGCACCGGGCGGCCGAGCACGCGCGCCGCGGTGTCGATCACCTCGCGCACGGTGAAGCCGGTCGCGCTCGCCAGGTTGGTCGCGCCGACCGCGACGCCGCGATCGAGCGCGGCGAGCGCCGCGAGGTGCGCGCGCGCGAGGTCCATCACGTGCACGTAGTCGCGCACGCACGTGCCGTCGCGCGTCGCGTAGTCATCCCCGAACACCGCGAGCGGACCGCGCCGGCCGAGCGCGGCGTCGATCGCGAGCGGGATCAGGTGCGTCTCGGGATCGTGGGCCTCGCGCAGCGTGCCGTCGGGATGGGCGCCGGCGGCGTTGAAGTAGCGCAGCGCGGCCCAGCGCAGGCCGTGCGCGGTGCCGTACGCGGCGAGCGCGTGCTCGATCGCGAGCTTGCTCGCGCCGTACGGGTTGATCGGCTGGAGCGGCGCGGTCTCGACGATCGGCACGTGCTCGGGCATCCCGTAGACCGCGGCGGTCGACGAGAAGATGACCGTCCCGGGGCCTTCGGCGAGCACGGTGTCGAGCAGCGCGAGCGTGCGCACCAGGTTGCGCTCGAAGTACAGCGCCGGCTTCTCGACCGATTCGCCGACGCAGATCTTGCCCGCGAAGTGGGCGATCGACGTGACGCGATGGTCGCGGATCGCACGCGCGACGAGCGCGCGATCGGCGATGTCGCCGTGCACGAACGCGATGTCGCGCGGCAGCGCCGGATACGGGCCCGCGCTCAGATCGTCGAGCACGACGACGCGGCTGCCGGCCTCGTGCGCGGCGCGCGCGAAGTGCGAGCCGACGTAACCCGCGCCGCCGGTGACGAGGATGCAGTCGCGCGCGCTCACGCGAACACGCCGACCGCGTTCTTGCCGGCCGATTTCACCTCGTACATCGCGTGATCCGCGTAGCGCACGAGCAGCGCGGATTCGGTCGCATGATCGGGAAACAGCGCGAGCCCGATCGACGCGGTGACCTCGGTCGCGTGGCCGGCGATGTCGATCGCGCGCGCGATCGCCTGCAGCATGCGTTGTGCGATCGCGCGCGCGGTCGCGGCGTCCGACACGCCGGTCAGGATCGCG
>DATJXL010000174.1:0-10254 GCA_035500135.1 Kofleriaceae bacterium | reverse complement strand
CATCGCGCGCCTGCCAGCCCTCGCGAAACGCCGCGAGCGACGTCTCGGGCTCGGGCGGAGCCGGCGGCGGCGGCGGCGGCGGCGGCACCGGCTGCTCGCGCTTCCACACGTGCCCGGCGTGCACGACGACGGACTTGCCCGAGTCGGTGACGACCGCGCTGCCCGCGAGCACGTGGGTCTCGACGATCACGCCGTCGTGCGCGGTGACCTCGGCGCGGCCGCTCGCGATCGACACCGACGGCGCGGACGGCGACGTGGTCGCGGGCGCTGCGATCCGCGCCTCGTCGTGCGACGCCGGCTGCTCGGGCACCGTGCGCTGGCCGAGCACGACCAGCACGAGCGTCGCCGCGAGCACGAGCGTCGCGCCGGCAACCGCGAACGTGCGGCGGTTGTGCGGCGCCGGAATCGTGCCGGCCATCACCGCCGCCGCGAGCTCCTCGCGCGCGCCGCGCGACAACGTCGGCGGTCGCAGCCGGCGCGCGAGCTCGCTGGTCGCACGCTGCTCGGCGACGAGCGCGCGGCAGCGCGCGCAGGCTTCGGCGTGCGCGGCCGCATCGTCGTCGGCGCCGGCCGCCGCGGCCGCGAGCCGCCAGTCGACCGGGCAGCTCACGCGTCACCTCCGTCGAAGCCGCGGCGCAACGCCTGGCGCGCGTGAAACACGCGGCGCCACAGCGTGCCTTCGGGGACGCCGAGCGCGGCGGCCGCATCGCTGCCGCGCTCGCCTTCGAGATCGACGAGCACGAACGCGGCGCGCAGGTCGTGTGGCAGCGCGGCGATCAGGTCCGGAAGCCGCGCGAGCGCGAGCTCGTCGCGCGCCGGCCGCGCGCGCTCCGACGAATCGGCGAGCGCGACGAGCGCGCGCTTGCGCCGGATCTCGCTGCGCGCGTGCTCGCGCACGACGTTCGCCGCGATCCCGAACAGCCACGACCGCGTGCTGGTGCCGCGAAACCGCGCGGCCGCCGCGAACGCGCGCATGAACGTGATCTGCACGAGATCGTCGACCGCGGCCGCGTCGCTCGCGCGCATGCGCGCGACGAAGCGATGGATCGCATCGACGTGGCGTTCGAACAGCATCGCGCGCGCGCCGCGATCGCCTGCCGCACACGCCGCGACCACGCCGGCGTCGGTGAGCTCCGGCGCCTCGGGGTGCAGCTGGACGAGCTTCGCGCGGCGCATCACAGGCGGTGGCGCACTCCGATCGCGAACCCGATCGCGTTTCCGCGGTGCAGCATCTCGGTGTAGACCGACTGTTCCGGGAACGCGCCCGGCACGGGGGAGGGCTCGAGGATCATGTTCTGCGGGATGACGTCGACGATCACGCCGCCCTCGAGGCCCCACTCCTGGCCGAGGTCGCGCGCGACGCGCAGCGATAGCTCGGCGAACGTCGAGCTGATCGCGACGTCCTGGGTCATGAAGTACAGCGGCGCGCCCTGGTCATTGATGTGAGCGGTCGTGAACATCTGGCCGAGCCCGAATGCGGGGCGCATGCGCCACGCTCCGAGCCGGACCTCGCGCGTGACGTACGCGAGCACCTGATGATCGTCCGTCGCCATCGGTCCCTCGAACGCGCCGTTCAAGCCGGTCGCGTTCATCCCGATCTGGCCCTGGCCGATCATGCCGGCCACGCCGAGCCGCCAGTGCTGACCGACGAGCAGATCGATCTCGCCGCGAAATCCATGGAGATCCCCGCCATCACCGGCGCCCGCGAACGCGTCGAGCGAGACCCAGTGTGCGCGGTGATGCGGCGGCGAGGGAGCGACGGCCGGCTCGGAGGCGACTTCTTCGACCGGCCCGGGCGCCGGCGCGGCCTCGGGCGCCGGCTCGGGCGGTGGAATCGGCTCCCAGTTCGCGACCCAGCTCGCGACCAGGACACCCGCGCTGTCGGCATCGGGCACGATGCGCTCGTGGACCCGGCCATCCTCGTCGCGCGCGATCAAGTAGTACCCGCCTTCGGTCGGCACCGCGCGGACGTCGACGGTGACGTCGCAGCCGGGCTCGCGCGCCACCCACTCCTCGATCGCCGCGCGCACGTCATCGGGCGCGCGCGCGATGGCGACGTTGCACGCCGGGGTCACCGATGGTTGCGCCGCGGCCGTGGTCGACGCGGCGAGCACTCCGAGTAAGGGGATGGTGCGCATGGGGCTCCTGCTGGTGTAGCCGAACTGCCTCGCCCCATGTGGTGGCCGGACGTAACGGTTTTCATCGCGGCCGGCTGCTCGCGGGAGACCAGCCACATCGCCGCGGGGAGCATGGTGAAATCGGCGATCATCGCCAGCACGAACGCCGCCGCGGTCACCAGCCCGAACTGGCGCAGCGGCGGAAAGCTCGACATCGAGAACGCGAGGAAGCCGCACGCATAGATCACGGTGGCGAAGCCGATCGCCTTGCCCGACACCGCCAGCGTGTGGCGCAGGCGCTCCTCGAGCGGCGCGCCGGCGCGCTCGTGCATGTGATGGAAGAAGTGGAGCTGGTCGTTCTCGGTCGTGCCGAGGACGGTGGTCGCGATGATGATCGTCGCGATGTTGAGCGTGCCGCCCAGCAAGCGCAGGCCGAGAAACGTGGCCAGCAGCGCGAACGCCGACGGGATCATCGCGAGCAGCCGCTCGGTCGCGCTGCGCGTGACGACCAGGAACACGAGCAAGATCAAGACGACGGTGATGACGAGGCTCTGCGCGAGCGTCGGCACGAGGCTGGCGCCGACCTTGGCCTCGAGCAGCGCCTCGCCGACGACATCCATGCGCGCGCCAGCGAGTGCCGGCGCGTCGGCGCGCACGCTGTCCCAGATTGCGCGCACGCCGCGCTCGACCGCGGCGTATCCGGCGGAGTCGCCCTTGCGCACGAGCACGACGAGCTGGAGATCGGCCAGCCCGTCCGGATCGATGAACGCGCGCAGCTCGGGCTCGGTCAAGATCAGCTGCTCGACGTCGGCGAACGCGCCCGTCCCTGCAGGCAGGCTCCAGCCGCGGCCGGCGAAGTAGCTGCGCAGGTGCGAGAGCGTGGTCGGCCCGGTCACGCCCGTGACGTCGGGAAGCAGCGCGAGCTCGCGCTGCAGGCGATCGACCGCGGCGAGCACCGCGGGATCGGTCGCGGTCGCGCGCGGCAAGTGGATCCACACGCGCGCGACGTCGCTCGCCATCACGTGGTCGCGAAACCACCGCGTATCGCGATAGATCGCGCTGTGGTGGTCGATGTTCGCGAGCGGATCGACCTCGACGGTCATCGTCGCGATCGCGACGACGCCGGCCGCGCACAACGCGAGCGCGGTGCCGACGAACGCGTAGCGATAGCGATAGGTGACGACCGGGATCGCGCGCGCGATCCGATCGTAGGCCGCGCTGCGCACCGCGACGCGGCGCCCGGTCGGCGTGCGCAGCGCGAGCTGCAGCGCCGGAAACAGCGTCAGCGCGACGACCCACGCCACGACCAGGCCGAGCGCCGTCCACAGGCCCATCTCGCGGATCGGGCGGATCGGCGAGACCGCGAGCGCCGCGAAGCCGAGCGCCGCCGCGATCGTCGACGCGGTCACCGGCTTCACCTTGTTGCGCAGCGCGACGAGCTGATGCTCGGCGACGGTCGTCCCTTCGGGCTGATCGACGAAGCGCAAGTGGATGTAGTTGAGCGTCGCGAGCGTGTTCACCATGACCGTCAGCGGCACGAGCGCCGACACGATCGTGAACGAGAAGCCGCACGCGGCGCCGGCGGCGAGCGCGAGCGCGACCGCCGAGCCGAGCGACAGCAGGATCGCGAGCAGCGTGCGCGCCGAGCGGTACAGGAACAGCGTCACGATCACGACGAGCACGCCGAACGCCGGGAACGCGCGGCCGGCTTCGGCGGACCATCTCTGCTCGAGCCACGAGTCGACGTACGGCGCACCGACCTCGCGCACCGGCGCGACCGCGGCGGCCGCGAGCGCGCGATCGATGCCCGCGAGCGCGACGTCGCGCTCGCCGGGATTCGCGACGTCGAGGTTCGCGACGACCGTGATGAAGTCATCGCCGACGAGGCCTTGCCGGCGGAAGAAGTCGGTGCCGAGCGCGAGCGCGCGCAGCTCGGCCGGCGTCGCGCCCGGGCGGGCGCGGCGAAGCGCGTCGAGCAGCGAGAACGCCCGGACGTGCGGTACGGCGGCCACCACGCGTGCCGCGCGATCGACGCGCGCGATCGCCGGTGCCGACCACGGATCGCGAGCCTCGATCACGATGAGGGCGAGCTGCGGCTCGGCGAACACGCGGTGGAACGCGCGCGTCGCGACGACGTCGGGATCGCTCGGCACGATCAGCTGCTCGATCGCGCCGCGGTTCGGGATGCGACCGGCGACGATCGCGGCGAGCGGCACGAGCACGGCGAAGATCGCGATCACGATGCCGCGCCGGCGCTGCAGGTGCGCGAACGTCCGCGAGACGACGTCCGCGGCCATTTCTACCGCCCGCGTCGCACCACGCCGAGGCGCTGCAGCTCGGCCTCGTCGAACGGCGCGGCGAGCGCCTCGCGGAACCACTCGAACGACTCGGGCTTCGCGAGCGGCGCGCGCGCCGTCAGCACCGGCAGCTCGGGCAACAGCTCGTCGAACTGGTGCGCGAGCGCGGCGTTGTCGTTGACGATCGCCTTCGTGCGCGCGAGCAGGTCGGCGGTCTGGGACCGGTGGCTGCGCTTGGGCTCGTCGAGCTGCGCGATCGTCGCCGCGCCCATCATCAAGCACCAGGCGCAGAACGTGCGGTAACCGCGGTCGCGCCGAGGCAGCGCCGCGAGGTACTCGAGCGCGCCGCGCGCGTCGCCGCGCAAGCTCGCGAGTAGCTCGGCGCGGTCGGGCACGAGGAAGCGACCGGCCGCTTCGTCGTCGCGCTGATCCTTCAGGATGTTCACCTTCTGCAGGAACAGTCCGAAGTGATACGCGAGCACGAGCGGCGGTGCGGGCTCGGTGTTGCCGATCGCCCACAGCTCGGTGAGCATCTCGCCGACGAGACCGGCCACGAAGCAGCAGTAGCGCGCGACGTCCTCGACGTCGAGCAGGCGCAGCCGCTCCGCGCGCCGCGTGTACGCCGCCATGCCGCGCGCCATGCGATCGGTCGTGCGGAAGATCGTCGCGCGCACCGGCACCGGCAGCGCGTGCGCGTCGGCGAGCAGGTGGTACGCGTACGCGAGCAGGTGATGCTCGCGCTCGGCGAGCTCGCCGGGAAACGCCGCGACGAACTCGTCGACCTCGGCGCGCGTCGGCTTGTCGGTCAGAAAGTCGCGCAACAGGTCGAACTGCTGCTGCTGCAGCCGGTCGCTGCCGAACGGCGCGTCCTCTACGGTGTCGAGCACGCGCAACAGCAAGTACGCGAGCGACACGTGATCGCGAAACGGCGGTTCGAGCTGTGGAATGCACAGCGCGAAGCTCCGCGAGACCTCGTCGAGCAAACGCTGATACAACGCCGCGTTCATGCGAGCCCCTCGGTCGTGGCGATGGCCTTGCGATAGCGCCCGAGCGCGAGCAACGGGAAGCAGTTGCGATAGAGGTGGTAGCGGAGCATGAAGCCCGCCGACAGCTCGCGCCCCTCGCGGATGCGTGCGCCGCGCGGTTCGCCGACCGCGTAACCGGGAAAGCCGGTGCCGGTGTACGCGTCCTCGTCCCAGCTGCCATCGCGCCGCTGCGTGTCGGCGAGGTACGTCGCCGCGCGCCGTGCCGGCGAGGTCGCGGCGCGACCGGCCGCGACCAGCGCGAGCAGCGCCCACGCCGTTTGCGAAGGCGTGCTCGGGCCGCGTCCGCGCGCGGAACGCACGACGTACGACTCGCAGCCTTCGCCGAAGCCACCGTCGCGGTTCTGGCGCTCGACCAGCCACCGGACCGCGCGCCGCACGCACACGCTGTCGATCGGCTCGCCGATCGCGGCAAGCGCCGGCAGCACCGCGCCGGTGCCGTAGATGTGGTTGACGCCCCAGCGGCCGAACCACGAGCCCTCCGGCTCTTGCTGCGCGTACAGGTAATCGAGCGCGCGGCCGACCGCGGGATGGCTGCGCTCGACGCCGAGGACCGCGAGCATCTCGATCACGTGCGCGGTCACGTCCGCGCTCGGCGGATCGATCATCTCGCCGAAATCGGCGAACGGGATCAGCGCGGGCAACCGCGACGTGTTGTCCTTGTCGAACGCGGCCCAGCCGCCGTTCGCGCTCTGCATCGCGAAGATCCACGCGAGTGCGCGCGCGCGCGCCGGCTCGTCGAGCGCGCCGGCCTGATGCAGGCCGATCAGCACGACCGCCGTGTCGTCGATGTCGGGGTAGAGCTCGTTCGCGAACTCGAACGACCATCCGCTCGGCTCCACGTCGGGCACGCGCACACGCCAGTCGCCGGGCACACGCACTTCCTTGCCGACGAGCCAGCTCGCCGCGGCCTGCACCGCCGGATCGCGCGGCCCGGTGCCCGCATCCTGCAGCGCGACGAGCGCGAGCGCGGTGTCCCAGACCGGCGACAGACACGCTTGCACGCGCATGCTGCCGTCGCCGCGCCGGATCATCCAGCGGTCGTGCATGCCATCGAGGCCCTTGCGAATGACCGCGTCGTCGCTGCCGTAACCGAGCGCGTGCAGCGCCATCAGCGAGTACACCCACGGCGGCTGGATACCGCCCCAGCTGCCGTCGGCTTCCTGGTGCGAGACGATCCAGTTCTCGGCGTGATCGCGCGCGCGGCGCCGGCCCGGGTGCCACGGCAGCCGCTGATACATCCGCGCCGCCGCGTCGAGCGCGAGGAACACGCGATCGGTCGCGGTCTCGGCCTCGAGCGGCACCGGCCCGCCGACGCGGATGTCGGCGAGGCTCGCCGTGGCCGGCACGGTGTGGATCGGCCGCTCGTTCATCAGCACGAGCAGCGGCACGATCGTCGCGCGCGCCCACGACGAGAAGCGATAGATCGACAGCGGTGCGCGCGGCGGCAGCAGCATCAGCTCGATCGGCATCGCCGGCAGATCGTCCCAGCTCCACTCGCCGCACAGCGCGAGCCAGATGCGCGTGAACACGCGTGCGCGCGCGACGCCGCCGCGTTCGAGGATGAAGCGGCGCGCGTCGTCGAGGTGCGCGCCGGAATCGCCGGCGAGTCGCAGCGCGAAGTAGCACTCGATCGTCGTCGACAGGTCGCCGGGCGCGCCCGCGTACAGCGCCCAGCTGCCGTCGCGGCGCTGGTAGCTTCGGATGTCCTGCGCGATGCCGCGCCAGATCGCATCGTCGCGCTCGCCGAGAAAGTGCGTCATCAGGATGTACTCGGCGTCCATCGTCGCGTTCGACTCGAGCTCCGCCCACCAGAACCCGTCGTCGAACTGGTTCGCGCGGAACCAGTCGCGCGAGCGTTCGACCACGACGTCGACCGTCATCTCTTCGCTTCCGGGGACAGAAGGCTCGATCATGCGAGTCGGCTCCTTTCGAACCAGCGCACCGCCTTCTCGAGCGCGGTGTGCACCGGCGTCTGCGGTAGTCCGAGCTCGTGCACGGCGCGGGCACTGCTCGCGAAGCGGATCTCGCGCGCGGTGCGCACGCCTTCGAGCGGCACGCGCGCGTGGCCGAGCAGCTTCGCACCGTACGCCAGCGCGAGCGCGAACGCGTACGGCAGACGCACGCGCGGCGCGGTGCGGCCCGAGATCTGCGCGAGCAGCGCGAGCAGCTCGTGCATCATCAGATTCGCGTGACCGAGGATGTAGCGCTCGCCGCGGCGGCCGCGCCGGAACGCGAGCCAGTGGCCTTCGGCGACGTCGTCGACATCGACGACGTTCATCCCGGTGTCGACGTATGCGGGCATGCGGCCGGCGAGGAAGTCGCGGATGACCGCGCCGGTCGGCGTCGGCTTGACGTCGCCCCAGCCGATCGGGAACGTCGGGTTGACGATCACGGCGTCGAGCCCGCGGTGCACGGCGTCGTGCACGAGCGCCTCGGCCTGCCACTTGCTGTCCTTGTACGGGCCGGGCGGCGCGCCGACCGCGTGCTGGCGCTCGTCGGGGATCGTGCCGCCGCGCATGCCGCCGATCGTCGAGATGCTCGACGTGTAGACGACACGCGCGTCGATCGCGCGCGCGGCATCGAGCACGTTGCGCGTGCCCTCGACGTTCGTCGCGTGCAACTCGCCGCGCTCGGCGGCGAACGAGTACAGCGCGCCGACGTGGAAGATCGCGTTGCAACCGGCGGCGGCCGCGAGCACGGAGCTGGCGTCGCGCAGATCGCCGTGCACGACCTCGAGCGCGGCCGGCTCCGGCACGTTCGGCGCCGAGCCCGGCCGCAGCAGCGCGCGCACTTCGATGTGGTTCGCGAGCAGCGCGCGTGCGACGCCGCCGCCGATGAAGCCGCTCGCACCGGTGACGAGCGCCTTCATGACGCGCGCTCCATCGGGTGAAGGCTCGCGATGACCGGCGCGAGCCGCGACAGCGCACGCTCGAGCGAACGCAGCGCGATCCGCGAGCGTAACGCGAGCCGCGCGAGGTCGAGCGCACCGCGCGAGCCGGCAAGCGCGTGGCGCAGCGCCGGGATCACGTAGCCCGCGTGCCGTTCGCGCGTGAACTCCGGCAGGTCGCCTTCGATCGGATCGAGCACGACGCGCAGGCCGAGCCAGGGGATCTTCGCGTCGCGCGCGGCACGCGCGGCCGCCCAGCTCTCGAGATCGACCGCGAGCCGGCCCCGGCGCGCGAGCACGCGCTTTTCGTCGCGGGTGGCGGCGACGTGCGTCGTGCACACGATCTCGCCCTCGACCACGCGCTGCCAGCCGTCGAGTGCCTGGCGCGCGATGCGCAGATCGGGCTCGGCGACCGCGATCGATTCGCCGTGCTCGTCGGACACCGACGACGCGAGCACGACATCGCCCGGCCGCAGCCACGGATCGAGCGCGCCCGAGAACCCGCAGCTGATCACGAGGCGGGGCGCGTGCTCCGCGATCGCCTGCGCCGATCCGCCGCCCATGCCGACCGCGAGCGCGACCGCGCGGTGATCGCCGAGCCGCCCGGTCACCGCCATGCCGCGCGGCTTCGCGCCGAGCACGCGGCCGATCCCGCGCAGCTCGCGCGGCAGCGCGACCACGAGCAGCGTCGGCCGATCCTCCCAGTCTCCCCACGCCGACGTCTCGCGCGGCTCGAGCGCGCCGCGCCGGCGCTCCCAGATCGCCTGCGCGCGTGCCGCGGCATCGTCGCCCGTGAGCACGACGTTGTCGATCTCCGTGATCGGCAGCCGCACCCGCTGCGACGCCGTCTGATCGAACAGCTCGACGTGGTCGGGCCCGCGATCGTAGACGAAGCCGACGAGCTCGGATCCGTCGCGGCGGCGCACGGTCACGAACCCGCGGTAGTCGAGCGCGCGCTCGACCAGATCGGCGAGGTCGTCGTCGCTCATAGTCTCCCCGTGATCCGCGACGAGATCGTCGCGAACATCGCGCGTGCCGAGCCGAACGTCGCGTTGACCGCGGTCGGCTCGAACCCGCAGTGCACCATGCAATCCTGACAGCGCGGGTTGCCGCTCGCGTGCCCGTACTTCGACCAGTCGGTCTCCTCGAGCAGCTCGCGAAACGTCTTCGCGTAGCCGTCCTGCAGCAGGTAGCACGGCCGTTGCCAGCCGAAGATGTTGTACGTGGGGTTGCCCCACGGCGTGCACTCGAAGTCGCGCTTGCCCATCAAGAACTGCAGGAACAGCGGCGACTGGTTGAAGCGCCACGCCCGATGCGACCCTTCGAGCAGCGCGGAGAACAACCGGTGCGAACGCTCGCGCCGGAGAAAATGCTCCTGATCCGGCGCCTTCACGTACGAGTAGCCGGGCGAGATCATCATGCCCTCGACGCCGAGCTCCATCATGTCGTCGAAGAAGCGCCGCATGCGCTCGGGGTTCGCGCCCTCGAACAGTGTCGTGTTTGTCGTGACGCGAAAGCCGCGCCGCAGCGCCTCGCCGATCGCGGCGACGGCCTTGTCGTACACGCCCTCGCGGCACACCGACAGATCGTGATCGCCGCGCGGGCCATCCATGTGCACGCTGAACGTCAGGTGCTTGTCGGGCTCGAACTCGTCGAGCTTCTGCTCGAGCAGCAGCGCGTTCGTGCACAGGTAGATGAACCGGCGCTGCTCGACCAGACCGTCGACGATGTCGGTGATCTCGGGATGCAGCAGCGGCTCGCCACCCGCGATGCTCACGATCGGCGCACCGCACTCGTCGGCGGCCGACAGGCACTCCGCGACCGACAGCTGCTTCTTGAGCAGCGACACCGGATACTGGATCTTCCCGCAACCGGTGCACGACAGGTTGCAGCGGAACAGCGGCTCG
>DATJXL010000173.1:0-24410 GCA_035500135.1 Kofleriaceae bacterium | reverse complement strand
CGACCACGGCCGGAGAGACGGTCATCGTCGGAATCACTCAGGAGACCTCGACGGCCATCACGGTGACGAGCATCACCCTCGTCGGCCCCACGGACTCGGCGAGCTTCACGTCCACCGGCGAGCGGTCCGTGGATACGGGCTGCAACAACGTCGCCGAGCTGTGGTTCGTCCCGGCGTTCGAGGGCGGGGCTTCGATCACCGTCAAGCTGAGCGCGGCTGCCGATACCGAGCTGTGGATCCTCCGCGTGACCGGCCTGTCGTCGAACCCGATCGGCGCCGGCTCGGTGGCGAACGACCAGCCTTCGACGACCACCATCGACGTCCCCCCGATCGCCGCACCAGGTGGCCGGCTCGTGGTCACCACCGCCGCGAGCTGCGCGGCGATCCAGCAGCTCGCGGCGTCCAGTCCGTTCACCGACGTGGGCGAAGAGGACGGCGAGGACACGGCGTACCTGATCACGTCGACGCCCGGCTCCTTCGCCGTGAGCTGGAAGTCGACCGCGGGCGAGTGGAACGCCAGCACCGTGGTGTTTCAGTAGGGTCACGCCTTCGGCAGCACGATCACGAACGTGGTCCCCACCCCCGGTCGGGTCGTCAGCGCGATTCGTCCGCCGCACGCCTGCACGATGCGCTGGACGATCGACAAGCCGAGCCCGGTGCCCGGGATCGCGCCCACGTGCTTGCCCCGGTAGAACGGCTCGAACGCGTGTCGCGCATCGTCGTCGAACATTCCCGTCCCGTTGTCGGAGACGTGGATCGCGTACCTGCCCGCTTCGACGTGACCCTCGATCTCGAGCTCGGGATCCGCGTCGGGCCGGCGATATTTCACCGCGTTCTCGCCGAGGCTCCACAGCGCGTGAGACAGCAGCTGCTCGTTGCCAAGCACCTCGGCGGGATCGAGATGAACGCGCAGCGTGCCGTGCGCCTCTCCCAGGAGTGGCAGCAGGTCTTGCTCGACCGACGACGCGATCCGCTCGGTCGAGGCGGCCCCCTGCTCGGTCGTGCCGATCCGCGACAGCAGGAGCAGATCGTCGATCAGGCGCGCGATCTTCGCGACCCCGCGCTCGATCGCCGCCGCGGCTCGCGCAGCGTCCGGGACTCGCACGGTCACCAGCTCCGACGCGAGCCGGATCGTGTTGAGCGGATTGCGCAGGTCGTGGGCCACGCGCCCTGCAAACGCGTCGAGCTCGCGGTTCTTGAGCTCGAGCTGGTCCTGGGCGTGGACGACCGAGCGCGTGACCGCATAGCCGCCGAGCAGCACGACGAGCAAGATGCCGGCGACGAGTGCGCGCTGGATCCAGTCGTTGCGCCGATGATGCGCGCGTGCTTGGTATGCCGTGCGCTCGACCGCGTGGTGGTTGAGGCTGACGAGTGCCGCCGCTCGGTGCTCGATCACTCCGAACAGCGTCTTGGCTGCCATCATCGCCTCCCGGGCGGCGCCGTCGCGATTGACACGCGACAACGCGAGAATGCGATCGTCCTGCGCCTGCGTCGCCGCGATGTCTTGCTGCAATTGAAACCAGATCATGGCCTCGTCGCTCGGCATCGGGTCCGGCGTGTACACCCGTGCGGCTTCCACGTAGTCAGCGCGCAGATCGGCGAGCCGGTGCTCGAGCACGGCCATCTCGCGCGGCGCGCGCTCGAAGATGTGATACGCGAGCAGCACTTGCTCGCGCTGGACGTCGAACGCGGTCCGGTTGATCACGCGCGTGTTGACGAGCGCCTTGGTCTCGATCAGCTCGAGCGATCGCTGCGTGTCCCGCCCCTGGAAGTACTGCAGGACCTGGATGCAGGCGAGCAGCGTGGCGATGATCCCGAACGCGCCGAGCAGGAGCAGCTTCGAGCGCCGGCCGTTCCTCATACCCACCTGATACCCGTGCGCCACGGCGGGGCAATGTGCCGCTTTGGTGCAGCGGCCGAGCCCGTACGGATCGGCTCGTATGCGAGCCGCGATCTAGCGGGGCCGCGTCGGAACCGGCGTCGGAACCGGCAGCGTGCTCGCACTCGCGCCGGTCGCGTCCGGGCTCGCGGCCGGGCTCGCGGCCGGCGCGCCGCTGTCCTCGGCGGCGATCGGAGGCCCGTGACCCGAGCGAGGTTCGGCGCGGCGCGCGGCGCGCCGCTCGGCCTTGGCGCGAGCCTTGTCCTTCAGCTTCATCTCGCGTTCGCGCTTTGCAAACGACGGTCGTTGGTTGCTCATTCGTCACCGGATTCGTTGGGAGGTTTGCGGACGATCCGCTTGCGTCCGGGCGGTCGAGCCGCGTGGAAGTGCGGGCCATGGATGGACGAGCCGGGATAGCTCTCCGCGATGGCCTTCGCGTCGCGCATCGCGAGCGCACCGGTGCGATCGCCTTCATGCAGGATCGGACCTCCTGCGGTCGGGGGCGCGAACGAGATCGTCGAGCGCCCCGTGCTCTGATCGACGGAGACGAAGATCCGATCGGGCCGAGCGTTCAGCCGGATCGTTCCGGATACCCCCGCCACCTAGCGGCCTCGCCGGGGGCCGCGGTCACGGCCGGAGCGGCGATCCTCGGCCACGCTGACGCGCAACGGCCGGCCCTCGAAATCCTGGCCGTCGAGCTCGGCGATCGCCTTCTCCGCTGCCGCCGGCGTCGCCATCTCGACGAACGCGAAGCCACGCGAACGACCGGTATCGCGATCGAGCACGACGTCGACCGCCTTGACCTCGCCGCACGAGATGAAGCGCTGCGTGATCAGCTCGTGGGTGACGTGGAACGGAAGGTTCCCGACATAAAGACGATTCGACATGATGCTCCTCACAGCGGCTGATTCGAACGCCACCACCTGAAGCCGCACGGAGGGGCGAGTACCGCGGCTTGCAGCCGCGCGCCCTCGTCGAGAACGTGCCGGATGGTTACCACGAGCGAGGCTCGCTGACAATCCACCGGCCGACGCAGGCGTTGCTTCGCGACGACAACCGGACTAGGGTGCGCGACCTTGTCGTTCTCGGCCGCCCATCCCGGCGTGCGACGCGCGCTCGCGGCGCGCTCGTATGTCGAGCCCACGCCGGTCCAGCTCGCGGTGCTCGCCGACGAGGCGCGCGATCGAGATCTGCTCGTGTCGGCCCAGACCGGCTCCGGCAAGACGGTCGCGTTCGGGCTGGCCGTGGCGCAGACGGTGCTCGGCGCGGCGGAGCGTCTCGGCAAGGCCACCTCGCCCCGTGCCTTGATCGTCACGCCGACCCGCGAGCTCGCGCAGCAGGTCTGCCGCGAGCTCGCGTGGCTGTTCGCCGACACCGGCGCACGGATCACGACGTGTGTCGGCGGCATGGATCCGCATCGCGAGCGCCACGCGCTGTCTGCGGGTGTCCACCTCGTCGTAGGCACGCCCGGCCGGCTGTGCGATCACCTCGAACGCGGCTCGCTCGTGCTCGGGCACGTCGAGGTCGTCGTGCTCGACGAGGCCGACGAGATGCTCGACATGGGCTTCCGCGAGGATCTCGAGCGGCTCCTCGACGCTGCCCCCGCCGAGCGACGCACGCTGATGTTCTCGGCCACGATCCCGAAGGACATCGCGACCCTCGCGAAGCGCTACCAGCGTCACGCGCTGCGCATCGCGACCGCTGCGCCGCACGATCTCCACCGCGATATCGAGTATCGCGCCGTGGAGATCGTCGCGCGCGAACGCGATCTTGCCGTCGTGAACCTGCTGCGGTTTCACGACGCCCCCGGTGCGCTCGTGTTCTGCGCGACGCGAGATGGCGTCACGCACCTGGCGGCGAACCTGCACGAGCGCGGGTTTGCCGTGGTCGCACTCTCCGGCGAGCTCTCGCAGCGCGAACGCAATCAGGCGCTGCAGGCGTTGCGCGACGGGCGTGCTCGCGTGTGCGTCGCCACCGACGTCGCGGCGCGCGGCCTCGATCTACCCGACCTGGGTCTCGTCATCCACGCCGATGTCCCGCAGAACGCTCAAGTGCTCGTGCATCGCAGCGGTCGCACGGGACGGGCCGGCAAGCACGGCATCGCGATCTTGCTCGTGCCCGAGCGCGCTCGGCGACACGTGGAGCGCCTCGTCGCCTCGGCCCACGTCGAGGTGTCGTGGCGTCCTCCGCCATCGGCGCGCGACATCCGCAGTCGCGACCAGGACCAGCTCGCGACCGAGATCGCCGCGCTCGCCGCGACCGCGACGGACGACGACCGGCTCGTCGCGCGTTCCTTGCTCGCCGCGCACTCCGCCGAGAACCTCGTCAGCGCGCTCGTGCGACTGCGCCGCGATGCACGCCCGGCGCCGGAGGAGCTGACGCCGCCCAGCTCCGCGCGACCTCCGCGCCCTGCGCGCGCCCCCGGGCGACCGTCGGATCGGAGCTATACCTGGTTCACGATCAACGTCGGCCGCTCGAAGAACGCGGATCCGAAGTGGCTCGTTCCGATGCTGTGCCGGCGCGGCAATATCACCAAGCGCGCGATCGGGAAGATCCAGATCCTCGCGCGTGACACTCGCGTCGAGATCGCGAACGACGCGGTCGAGCGCTTCGCGGCGGCACTGCGCCGTCCCGATGACAAGGACCGCCACGTCCACATCGAGCGCTGCGACGCGCCCACCTGACGCGCCGAGCTTCGCGCGGCGTGCGTGGTAGGCTCTGTGAAGTGTCGAGGTCGTTCAACTCGGTAAAAGTCTTTTCGGCGACGATGTTTCAGGACCGCGAGCGTCTGGGCGACAAGGTCAGCGACTGGATCGCAGGCCACCCCAAGTACCAGATCGCCGACGTTGTGGTCACGCAGTCAAGCGACGCGGCGTTCCACTGCATCGCGATCACGGTCTTTTACACGTCGTAGCGTCACCCGGGAAACGCTCGCCGCGCCGCGACGAGGGTAACCACGGAGCTCAGTCGTCGAGCTCGGAGGTCTCCCAGCTCGAAGGCCGCTCGGTCTGCGCCGGCTTCTCGATGCGCTCGAACGTCAGCGTCAGGTACGTGCTGGTCTTGCCCTGCTTCTCGAACGCACGGACCGTGTAAGCCGCATCTTGACTGACAATGTCGCCGGACCACACGGGCGCTAGCTCGGGTCCGGCGTCCTTCGCCCCACGGCCACGCTTCACGGGCATCGGGTCGAGCGCGCCACGAAACACCTCCGGCGGGAACGTGTTCTTGTCGCCGCGCGGAGGAGCGAAGCTCAGCGCGAGCCGATCCTCGCGGCGCCAGCCTCGGATCTCGTACGCCGTGCCGTCGATCGTGCAGTCCCCGTGAAACGCCGGCTGGCTGGGTTTCTGTTTCTGCAGCGTCTCGAAGAGGTTGCCGCGATCTCGGGTGCGCTCGTTCGACATAGCAGCCAGACGTAGACCACACGAAACGCGCTCGCGCATCCATCGAATCCAGGATTCGGTGTCGCGCTGCGCAGCCGCGAACGGCTACGCAGCTCGCGAGACGCGCAGCTGCAGCGATGCCAGCGGCCGGCCTACCAGCGATCTCCGCCGCCGCCACGGCCACCGCGATCGCGGCCACCGCCGCCACCACCGCCGCGGTAGCCGCCACCACCGCCGCCGCCGCCGCCGCCGCGCTGCTGGCGCTCCTCGGCTTCGTTCACACGGAGCGGGCGGCCGTCGAGGGTCTGGCCGTCCATGCCCTGGATGGCCTTGGCCGCTTCTTCGGCGTTGCCCATCGTCACGAACGCGAAGCCGCGCGTGCGGCCGGTCTCGCGATCGGTCACGAGGTGGACGTCGCTGACCGTGCCGAACTGCTCGAACGCAGTGCGGACGCCGTCAGCCGACGTGTTGAACGAAAGATTTCCAACATACAGACGAGTGTTCATCGCTTACTCAAACCTGGCCCAGTGATTACCAATACCCGCCCTACGAGGGGCCTTCGTGCTCGAAAGCGGGACCCAGACTTTTAGCCCACTAACCGTCCGGCATCTAGCGGAAACGCCATCCCGCGCAGTTTCGGCGTCTTGTCGGGCCTTGAAGCGTACGTCGCGTCACCGCCCGGTTGGCGTCCACCCGATAGCTCGGAACGGCCTCAAAGCGTAGATTCGCCGCTACGAGGGGCGCAAACATGGCCAACGCAGACAAGAGAAAGCAGTCGCTGTATTTCCCCGACGAGATGCTGGCGGAGATCAAACAGGAGGCGACTCGGCTCGACCGATCCTTGTCATGGATCATCCAGCAAGGCTGGAAGGTTGCTCGACAGCGGATCAGATCATTTCCAGCAAGCAACGAGGGTACGGACTCGCTGCCGGATCCCCGCGAGGAATCAGCCGACGAATCGTAGCCGTTATGGTCGGGCCGACCCAGCACAACGATCGAGGAGTGCTACGGTGAGAAGTGGCGATGCACCCGATCGACAAGCGCGACGGGGCCAGCTCGACCTGCTCGTTCTGCGGAAAAACCCAGAAGGAGGTCAGGAAGCTGATCACCGGCGATGCCGTCTGCGTATGCGACGAGTGCATCCGGCTCTGCAATGACATCATCGCCGAGGAGATCGAGAAGGAGGATCAGTCGTCCGGCACCTCCTCCATCCCCAAGCCGGCGCAGATCAAGAAGGTCGTCGACGAGTACGTGATCGGACAGGACCGCGCGAAGAAGATCCTCGCAGTCGCGGTCCACAATCACTACAAGCGGATCGACCACAAGCACACCGGCCAGTCTGACGAGGACGTGGAGCTGCAGAAGTCGAACATCCTGCTGCTGGGACCGACGGGATCGGGAAAGACGCTGCTCGCGCAGACGCTAGCGCGCATCCTCGATGTCCCGTTCGCGATGGCGGATGCGACGAACCTCACGGAGGCCGGCTATGTCGGCGAGGACGTCGAGAACATCATCGTCTCGCTTCTGCAAAACGCCGATCACGACATCGAGCGTGCGCAGCGCGGCATCGTCTACATCGACGAGATCGACAAGATCGCGCGCAAGAGCGACAACCCATCGATCACGCGCGACGTCTCGGGCGAAGGCGTGCAGCAGGCGCTGCTCAAGATCATCGAGGGCACGATCGCGTCCATCCCACCCAAGGGCGGCCGCAAGCACCCGCAGCAGGAGTTCTTGCAGGTCGACACCACCAACATCTTGTTCATCTGCGGCGGCGCATTCACTGGGATCGAGGACTTGATCGAGAACCGCATCGGCCAGCAGCTGATCGGCTTCGGCGCCGGCATGAACAAGAAGGTCGAGCGCACGCAGTGGGAGCTGCTGCAGGAGATCGAACCGGAAGATCTCCTGAAGTACGGCATGATCCCGGAGCTCATCGGACGCCTGCCCGTGATCGCTCCACTGCACGAACTGTCGGAGGCGGCGCTGGTCGAGATCCTCACGCAGCCCAAGCACGCGCTCGTCAAGCAGTACCAGAAGCTGTTCGAGATGGACGGCGTCAAGCTCATGTTCGGCAAGGGTGCGTTGGTCAAAGTCGCGAACATGGCGGCGACCCAGAAGAGCGGTGCCCGTGGCCTGCGCGCCATCCTCGAGGCCGCGCTGCTCGACATCATGTTCGACACACCCGGCCAGTCGGTGTCTGAGGTGCTCATCAACGAGGACGTGATCGAGAACCACGGCTCGCCTTTGATCACGTACTCGAAGGACTAGCAGGCCGCGGAAGGTAAGCCGCCGCACCGCGGCGATCAGCGCAAGGTCTTCTGGCCGCAGGTCGGGCATGGCCGAGGATCTCCGCCCGCGGCCTCGTTCTCCTGCAACACGCGCTCGCCGACGCGAGTGAGCGGCCAACGATGCAGCGGCACGGGACGCACGCGTATTTCGTCCTCGGAAAAATAACCGCCGCAGTTCTTGCAGCCGATTGCCATCACATCACTGCGTCGCCGTGATGAGGAGCTGGCGGATACGTGTCACGAGGTCGTCGCCGGAATCCGCCGAGGACAGCCAGCGGCTGCCGCCGCCGGGTCCAACGAGCTCGTGTCCTATCGTCACGATGCGTGCGCCCGGATGCTCGGCGTCGACGAACCGACGCAGCTCGTCCGCGATCGTTGCCGGGCTCGAATCGGCGATCGCGATCACGTCGGGCTCGAAGTGCGACTCGCCGAGTCGCACGATCGCTTCCAGCGGTGTCGCGGCGTCGATCACGGCGCAATGGGAAGCACGAAACCCGGTGGCGAGCGCCGCACGACGTTCGGCGTTCGTGTCGACGAGCACGATCGATAGAATGCGCCCGCGATCGTACGAGGCCGCGCGCAGCTCCTCGATCGTGCTCGCAAATGCTGGCGCCACAGTCTCGAAAGCCACCGCGAGCGAATTGGCGCCGATTCGCCGGAGCCGACCGCCCAGCTCGAACCAACCGTGGTCGCGTCCGTCGAGGCGAAGGTCGATCGCGACGCGAGCTCCGAGCAGGCGCTCGGGCGCCGTCACGCGAGTCATGGCCGATAGGCCGCCGAGGCTGACGTTGGCGATGCGACCGCGAAGCACGTACGTCCCGGCGCGCACGACCACGGTGCCCTTCGGAGCGATTCTCACATCGCGTCGCCGCTCGTCCTGCCTTTCGCCCCCTGCCAAGTCCGTACGATACCCGGTCGAGGCCGACACGTCGAGCCACGATTCGAAGCGTATGCGAGCTAGCCGCGCTTTGGAGCTAGTAACAGGTCGAGCTCGTCGAGTAGCTCGTGCTGCGTGCCACGCAACGCAGCGGCAGCGCCTGCGATCACGCCCAGTGAGTAGCAGACCTCGGGCGTGCGCGCCGATTCAGGCAGAGCGCTGACGCCGATGATCTCGCTCATCGTGAGGTCCGTCGACGCACGCAGCTGCGCAACGGCCGTAACGATCATCGCGCGCAGTGCCTCGTCGGACATGCGACATGCTAGCACTGAAGCCGATTGGCGCGGCGACTGCGTCGTGGTATGCAGCGTGCTCGTTCTCGTCGAGGCGGCCGCGACCTCACGTAGTCCCGATCTGCCTTGGACGTCAGGATCGATCCGGGCCTCGGCGGTGGCAAACGGAGCTAACAAAGCTCCGGCCGTAGCGCCACGCATGCAACGACGGCCGGGCTAGCGCTATGTTTGAGCGGTGCGGGTGGTGTTCGCGATCGCGTGCGTTGCGGCTTGTCACGTCGCTCGGCCTCAGGTCGAGCCTGAGCCGACGCCATATCAACCGATGGATTCGAGCGGTGGCTATCGCGACTCAGATCTGGGTACGGGCCTCGTCGAGATCGATGTCGCGGCGAATGCCTACACGGCGCCCGGAGTCGCGCTCGGGTATGCGTATCGGCGCGCCGGGGAACGTTGTCCCGCTGGGTACGACGTCGTCGACGCGGACAAGGGCGAGTCCAATACGACGATGGTCGACTCGACCGCATACGGGAACCGAATCGGAAACACCGCGATTGTGAATACATCCGGTGAGTCGACGACGATCTCGAAACCGCGCGTCACCCTCATCGTGCGCTGTAAAGGCGACCCGTCAGCATCGCCGGACCTTGGAACGATGATTCCGCTACCCGACGACGAGCAAGCGGTATCTAAGCCGCCGCCTGCATCCGACTCCGAGGCTCACGAGCGCGACGAGGAGACGGCCACCGCGGATGCCAGCGACGCTGCGACTACACCGACGAACGAGTCGCCGGCTCTCGACCGTTCGATGGTGGCGACCGCGATGAAGTCGCTCAAGTCGAAGCTGTCTGTTTGCGGGGACAAGTGGGAAGCGCGAGGCATTCTCAGGTTGCACGTGGCAGTGGACCGAAGCGGCAGCGTTTCGACCGTCGTGACGACCAAGTCCGAACTTGTCGGCGAGGCGAATGGACTCGCTGACTGCGTCAAGGCAGCGGTGCGCACCGCGACGTTTCCGCGTACGAAGGCTGGAGGGTCGTTCGTCTTCCCGTTCTACTTCTGACTCGCTCGGGTGATTCCTCGCGGGCGGTGGGTCGTCACGGCCGACTTCCTCGGCAGTGCTGTGGCCGGGGCGACCGTCGCCGAAAGCGCGACGCCCTCGGCGCGCAGGCGACGAGGACGTGTTGGTGATAGAACCACTCATGCTCCGCCACCTGTCATGGATCCCGATCATGGTGCTTGCACTCGGGTGCCGCGGATCCGATCACCGGCGTCCCGAATCCGACGAGCGCTGCCCACCAGCGGCACCGAAGGCGTATCTCTGGAGCCAGAGCGAGGTGATGCAGAAGGGCGTAAATCGCGAGCTCGACGAGCGGCTGCACACGCCCGGATGCATCCAGCTGAACACGCTGGCCGTCATCGTATGTTGTCCGTAGTCACCTCGCGTGATCGTGGCAGCGACGGCGGGCGAGCCTGCACCATCAGCGCTTGCTTGCGCCGCTGGCTCAACGATTCGCCGATCCAGCTCGACAAGAACGACGAGAGCGGTGAAGTCCTCGCGTTCGCCGACGTGATCGGCGCGCGAATCTTGATCGAATCTCGCGCGCCCCGAAACGGCGAAATCCCGCCGGACTGGCGGGATAACCATTTGTTTTTACTTCAGAAAAGTAGCGGGGGCACGCTCGGTGGGTTGATCTACAGGATCTCCAAGATGAAATCTCGGACCCGAACGCTGCAACCGGGCGCGCGCCGGTGACGCGAGCCGAGCGCAGAAAATCGTCGACGATTTCGTCGCTACGATTTTCGTCGCTGCCGGCACGCGCGTCTACTTTCCCCGCTCGGCCCGCGGAACGATCGCGAGCTTGAGCTTCGCGTCCGCAAGCCGGTTCAGGCTCTCGACGAGCTCCTTGTAATCGTCGCCGAGAGTCTCGGGGTCGTGAACGATGACGGCATCGAGCTTCCCCTGCTTCGCTTGATCACACATGCGGAGGAAGTCGGCGAACTTCTGCTCGTAGGCGGTGGGCATGATTGGCGGCGCAGCCTACCGCATCCCCCAGCATCACGACGAGCTGCTCATGCCCGTCGATTACTTCCGTATCCGCAGCCGTGGGAGTGCGCGCTCCAGATGGAACGCGTTCAGCGAGATGTCGCGGGAAAACCAGTTCTCCTTCTTGGACAACTCGGCATGTAGCGCGGCGCTCACCTCGATCTGGGTGGCATCGACGTACGCGAACAGATTGTCGGTACCGAATGCGTCACTCAGGATCGAGATGCCCTCGTTGTCTCTTGCGGCAATGTAAAGGCGACCGTCATGCGGGTTCTCCAGCAGGGAGTCGTACGTGATGATCTTGAAATCATGCGCTCCTGGGCCTGGATCAGTCCGCGCCGAGTCGCATTGCCCTGGTACTCCGAGCGGCGACCGTGAACGAGGACGAACTTGAAGAAGCACGGGTTGTCGAAGAGCGGTTTCCGGAGAAAGCCGACTGTGTGGTTCTCGAAGTGCGCCTTGTTCGCGGTTAGCCATCCGCGACACCATGCCATCTGCTGGAGGGCGTGCAGGAAGTGGGGGTGGAGCTCGTTCGAGTTGTCCTTGAAGAATCGGGACCATGGCTTCTCGAGCTCGATGAACAAACGCAGTTCCAGTCGTCGGAACTTTTTGAGAGGTAGAAGAAGTCGCTGGTGTAGTCGTTGCCGAGCTTGAGCTTCCGTAATACCAGGCGGTAGTTGATGCCGTGGTTCTGGACGAAATCACGCGGAATGAACTCGGGATGGGCCTCGAGAAAGCTCTGGTACACTTGCTCCTTCTCGGTCTCAGCGACCGCGCTGTCGCTTGCGATCGCGTTTCTGCCGCTTGCGCTGTTCCCGCCGGTCCCGCGCTGAACGCTCGGTGTTCACGCGTTGTGACTGGTGAACCGCTTGCTGGCGCTCGGCGGCATACGCCCTATCGATCCCGAGATCCGCTTGCTCCTGATCCGCGGGAATGTCCCCGACAGCGACGCCTTTGTGAATCGTCTGATCCGCAGCGACGGCCTTGCGCATTGGACGCGGCGGCACATATCCCGCCCCGTCAATGGCCGCGATGATCCTCGTAGCCGCCCGAACAGGATCGAGCTCCGCGAGCACGGAGTCGCGAACCGCTGCAATGTCGTCGTTCGTCGGCGGATGCTCGGCAACGTAGTGCATGACGCCCCAGGCGTCTTCTCGCGCGGTCGTGTGAATGCCTAGCGCGCGCGCGAGTGGCTCCGCAGCCCCGCGATCGACATACACGAGCGCCAACCACGGTTTCTCATCACGCCGAGCTCTCAGCGCGGCTTCAACCGTTTCGAAGCGCTCTTCACCCTCGACGGGCTCGAGTAGAGCATCGTGTGACCTGGCGATGCGAAGAATCGGATCAGGATTGATCGCGCCGGTCTTGGTGACGAGCTCGTACTCGCCAGTAGAGGTTCGTGCGCCGTGTCCGCGGAACATCTCGGACACGATCGAGATCGTCGCGAAGTTGATCGCGCGCGACCGATTGAACGCGTAGACGGCCATCGCCGCGATGCCCTTCGCGGGGCCGAGACGTTTCACGTACTCGGTGAGCTTCCTCGGGTCTGCCGCGCTCGGATTCACGAGCAGTTGTTCCTCGTGTTGTTCAGCGATCTCGAAGTAGCCCGGGTGTGGCGTCTGATCGAACGTGAACACTCCGCCGGCAGTGCTCGCCGTCCAGAGATTCGACACGATCCGCCGACACTTCGCAGGGTCGAGATATCCGAGGACCGAGTTCCCGACGATGTAGTCGACGGGTTCTGGCAGGATTCGATCGAGGTACAAGAGGTCACAAGCGAATGCCGGAACATCGACACGATGGCGAAGCGCGTCGACCACCACTTCGGCGAAGTCGGTCGCGATCACATCGTGGCCACAGGCGGCGAGGCTCCTGATCGCATCCACGTCGCTGCCGGAGCCGATCACGAGAACGCGGCTATTAGGCCGAAACTGTGACCCGATCCGCCCGTACAGATCCTTTCGCGATTCTGCGAGCTGTTCGAGCATGGGGCCTCGCATGCGAGCCGCATCGGGCGTGTAGAAGAACTCCCCTTCTCCATTGACGACTCGAACGATCGTGCCGACTTCGTCGACAAACACATCGCCGGAGAGCTTGTAGGCGTCTGCAAGCGTCCGCCTGGCTTGTGACGTCTGCTCGCGAAGCTCGGCCCGGAGCGCCACAATACGATGCTGGACCTCGTCCATGAATGCTGTAGTCGATGTCATCTCACCGCCTCGGAAACCGCAGCTCGCCCGTGAGCTCGTTCACCAGCTCCTCGTCGGGCCCATGCAACGCGGTCAGCTGGGAATCGTCCGGCCACGACAGGAGCGTCAACACGGTTCCGTTGTAAGCGAGCATCGAGTCCTCGCGCACCGTGAACCGCGACGCGTCGGGGTGGTCGATCCACTCGTCGGCCGGGAGATCGATCGGTGCTGCGGTCGCCGGCTTGATCGAGCCGTCCAGCAGCTTGGCAGCAAGCGTGTCGCTTCCGGGACGCTCGCACGGCCACAGGGTCTCCGGAACCACATCGGCACGGAAGAACCATTTGCGTCCGCTGCGCTCCGATGCAATCACGATCGCCGGCTTGCGCCCGAGCTCGACGAGGCGAATCGCTGTCGCAGTGAGGCTCGTCTCGAACTCGCGCGCGAGCTGTCGTACGCAGTCGAAGGTCGGAGCGAGTTCGACAAGCCGTGGCTGGAACACCTTTCGCGGCAGCAACAAGTCAGCCGCGTAGCGGTTCGCGCGGCGCTCCGCGTTGTCATCACCCCATTCCCGTATGAAGCTGCGCTCCTCGCACGCGAATGCGACCTTGCCGCGGTCGCGCATCCAGTGCCCGAGCTCGTGGCCGGCCGAGAACCGTTGACGCGGCCGAGGCGATGATGAGTTGACGGTGATGATCGCGCGGTCGCCGGCGCCGAGGATTCGCGCCTCCGAGCCCTCGAGCGACTCGTAGACGATCGTCGCGCCACAGTATTCGGCAATTGCCTCGATATCGATGTCCGATGGCTCGGTGATACCGAGCTCTTCGATGATCGCCGCGGGTGGCTTGGACGCCGCGATCACTCTTCACCTAGTTCGTCGTCGAGCAGCCCGAGTGCGGCGAGCTGCGGAAGCACGCTGTCCACGTCGCGGTCGGTGAACTCCTCGAATTCGCGATGCTGCAACGTCAAGACTTGTTGGCGCGTCTCCGGACGCCGCGCGATCACCCGTGCGACCAGCGCACGCCTGGTAGCTGGCGCGACCGGCAATCGCGCTGTCCGCTGTCCGAGCGCGGCAACGGCGCGCTTGTGCTGTTCCGCCGCATCGAGGAGCCGCTGCTTCTTCGCGCGCAGCACCGCATCAGCCAACGCGGCTCGCACGCGCGCACCTTGCGCGCGGAGATCAACACCCGCGGCCTCGGCATCGTCTCGAATTTCCTGATCCGTTGCCCCTGCTGCTCGCTCGGCGAGCGCATTCATGACCGCGGCGAGCCGCTCGGGATCGCTACGCTGGCTCATACGCGCCATCCTTTATCCCGATCGATGCCACGCCGCAGCCGCAACATGATCGTCTCGTAGTCGTTCTCGGTGATCCCGAGCTCCCTCTGGATCTCCGGGCCGCTCTTCTCCTCCTCCATCTGCTCCAACACCATGAGCACCTCGACGTCATCTGCGAACGTCTTGCGGATTGCAGCGAGCTGCTCGCGCGCCGAAGCAACGCGCCGCGAGTCCGGTGTCCCGCCGCCAACGGGCACACCTTCTCGGCCGCGAGGCGAAACGTCCTCCGCCGCACGTACGACGATGCCGCCCTTGAGCTCGTCCGGCACGTGGCTTGCGATGCTCCGCATGGTCTCTTCCAAGTGCTTTACGAAGCTCACCTTGTTCTTCTTCCAGTGCCGATCTCCGGCATAGGTCCTCGTGATCGCCTCCTGCAGCAGATCTTTCCCTTCAACTCCGAGGCCAAGGGCTCGCAGCTTGTAGGCGAAGAAATCGCGGACCTTCACGAGCCTCGCGATGTCGACGTCCGACAACGCGGCGATCGCCGCCTCGATCTCGGCCGGGGTGGCATCGACGGTCGCAGCGGTGACCTTAGGCATTTCGAATCTCGAGTCCGGACCCTTATGCCGGGTCCGGCGAGCTTTCCGACATCGATCGCGAAAAAAGCGCGGCTGTCGGAATCGTCACGAAACCCGGCATTTGTACATGAAGGGCGACGACACCTATCCCGCGCCCGGCAGGAGTAGCACATGGACACCTCGGCAGAGCAGACCAAAGACGCCCACCCCGCACCGCACGCAATCCACATCGGCGTCGAGGTCGACGGCACGAACAAGCCGGTCACGTTCGACCACACACCGGTCACCGGCGGCGAGATCCGGACGAAGGCCGGCGCACCGGCGAGCGACGATCTGACGCGGCTGATCCACGGCAAGCCGAGCGGCGGCAACATCGGCGTGAATGAGCCGGTCGAGATCCAGAACGGCGACCGCTTCCTCGCGCTGCCCACCGGCACCGTGTCGTGATGACGCCCGAGTTCATCGCGCAGGCCACGCGCGTCATCGCGGACACCTTCGGAAGCGAGCAGGTTCGCATCGCGACCGAGGGCCCGCGAACGCTCGTTCGCATCGCCGTCGTCGAGCTGTACCTCGGCTCGCGTCCGCCGACGACGCCAATGCTGCTGGTCTTCGACCCGAGCCAGCCCAAGCCCGCGGTTTACGTGCAGCCCGGCCAGCTTCTCGCGAACGGCAAGGTGCCGACCAGCACGTCGACGACGCTCATCGGCAACGAGTCGTGGCTGCAGTTCAGTTTCAACATTCCGTGGGCCGAGCAGCATGGCATCCTGCGCTTCATCGCAGCCGCGCGGCAGAGGTTCGTGCAGGATGCGTAAGGTGCAGCTGCGCCTTCCGCTAGGGCTCGGCCATCAGCTGCGCGAGCTCGTGTTCGCACGGGCGCGCCACGAGATCGTGGCCTTCTGTCTCGTGAGCCACGAGCTGGTCGGCGACACGACGATCCTGCTCGTGCGCCGCGTCGTCGCGCTCGACGATGCGGACTACCTCGACGAACCGAGCCTCGGCGCCGCATGGAAGGGCTCGGCCATGTTGCCGGTGATCGAGATGGCGATGCGCGAGGGGCTCGGCATCGTGGTCGTGCACGCGCACGACTTCCCCGGGAAGGCGCGGCTGTCCGCTGACGATCTCGCGAGCGCGCGCCGCCTCGTGCCGATGTTCCGCGCACGCGTTCCCGGCCGCCCGCACGCCTCGATCGTGCTCGGGCGCGGCACCGCGGCGGGGCTGGTCGCGCTTCCTGGTCGCAACGCACGTCGCTACGACGATGTCAGCGTGCGCTGGCTCGGCAAGTCGATCGTAGACTGGCCGAGCACCGAGGGCGACCCGGCATTCGATCTCGAGGTCTTCGATCGTCAGGCGCTGGTCGTCGGCGATCAGGGCTTGTTGTCGCGCGCGCGCGTTGTCGTCGTCGGGCTCTGCGGCGGCGGGAGCCACGTCGTCCAGCAGCTCACGCACGCCGGCGTCGGATGGATCATTGGCATCGACGACGACATCTGCGACCGCACGAACCTTCACCGTCAGATTGGCATGCGGCCCGTCGACGCGCGCAAGCCCACGCCGAAGATCAAGGTGATGTCCAGGCTCGTGCGGAGTATCGGCACGGGGTCGAGGTTCGTCGGCATCAAGGCGCGCGTTCCGGCCCCAGCCACACTCGACGCCTTGAAGTCTGCCGATGTGATCATCGGCGCAACCGACAACGTGCACGGCCGAGCGGACGTCATGGACATCGCCTGGCGCAACCTCGTGCCGTATATCGACGTCGGCGCAAACATCCGCGCGCTCGAGCGCCCGGCGTCGGAGCCGCGTGTTGCGATCGGCGGCAACGTCCACGTGTTCATCCCGGGCGGCTTCTGCGGCTGGTGCACGGGTTTCATCTCCGACGAGAAACTGAACGCCGAGCGCGACGGTCGCGCCGATCGCTCGTACTTCCAGAACAAGGGCGGCGAAGCGCAGGTGGTCAGCTTCAACGCCGTGGTCGCCGGTCAGGCGGTATCGGAGGCGCTGCAGCTCCTGACCGCATACCGGGGCAGCAGCATCGATCCCGCCGCGCTCGCGCTCGGCGATGGCCGGCAGCGCGGTGTCCTCAAGTTCGACGGCCTGCGCGGCACGCTCGAAGAATGGGGTGGCGCGCGCCGCGAGGAGTGCCCCCACTGCAACGAGGCGCTGTCGGCGGGTTCGGTGGTCTGGCAGACAGTGCCGGCGCGTCGGCGCGGCTAGTGGTTTGGGGCACCGACTGAATTGACCTGGCGCCCTAGGAAGACCGGTGCGCCTTCTCGTTGCGACAGTGCGATCTTGGCGGAATGTCAGGGGTAGGACGTAGGCTCGATCGGCGATGGTTCACCGGTTCAAAGACGATCTCCAACCTGCCGAAGCACCCGCGGTCATCGACACCGCATCGCGTGCGCGGTACGTCTCGTCGGTGGCGCGCTCGAAGGGAATCCGCGGGATCTCGACCGGTTACAAGGCCGAGCTCGAGTTGCTCCACGCAACGTACGCGCTGGTCCGAACGAGCAACGGAGATGCGCTCGCACGTCTGGTTGAACGGCTTGCAGACGTTCCAACCGTTTTCGTCGGTTCCGGAGGCGCTTTTGCGGTCGCGCAACTCGCGGCCGATCTGCATCAGCACGTCACCGGCCATCTCGGCCGCGCGATGACGCCACTCGAAGCCTCGACCACGGCGTTTCACGGGGACACGGCGATCGTGATGTTCACTGCGAGCGGACGACACCCAGATGCCGCGTTCGCGATCCGCGCCGCCAAGCGCACGCTGCCGTCGACAATCGCCGTCGTCACCTTGAAGGACGAACCAGAGCTTCCCAGCGACTTGCGTGGCGATCGGGTGACGGTTGTGACCGTTCCATGTCCGATCAAGAAGGACGGCTTCCTCGCAACCAACAGCGTACTCGCGATGGCGACAGCCGTGGCACAGGCGTATACGCCGGGCGATGCCCTTCCCGCGGAGCTTCCGGTCGAACTGAGCGGTTTCGACGTTCGGCCGCGATGTCTCGTGCTGTTCCCTCCGCGCCACGCGGCTGTCGCGAACGACATCGAGGTACGCCTGCACGAGACGGGCCTCGCCGCCGTTCAGCTCGCTGACTATCGAAACTTCGCGCACGGGCGTCATGCCGGGCTTGCTCGGCATGTCGACGACACGACGATCATCGCGCTAAAGACGCGCGAGGATGATCAGGTGGCTCGGCGAACGATCGCCGAGCTGCCGAAGAGGGTTGACTTGAGGATCGTCGAATCCTCGTTGTCCTGGCCTGGCAGCGTCCTCGATCTGCTTGGACGTTCGATGAGACTGATCGTGCCTGCCGCCGAGCGCCAGCGCTTGAATCCCGCCCGACCGGGCGTCGCGGAGTTCGGTCGGAAGCTCTACCACCTATCGACGAAGGAACCCGCCGAACGCCAGGTCGCGCTGCCCGCGGCGCGCAAGCTCGTCTCGATGGGGCGCGCACGCTCAGATGCATCGATCCGGTCGACGCTAGAACGCTCACTACAGGAGTGGCTCGAAGCCGTAGCTTCGAAGAAGCTCACCGGCATCGTGCTCGACTACGACGGCACGTGCTGCTCGACCGAAGGGCGCTACTCCTTGCCCGAGCCAGAGGTTCGAGCCGAACTCCAGCGGATCATCGACCTCGGACTCGGCCTCGGCTTCGCCAGCGGTCGTGGCGCGAGCCTTCATCGTGATCTCCGGAAGTGGGTTCCTCGCCGGGACTGGGGCCGGATCCTGCTCGGCCTCTACAACGGCGCGGTACAGCTTCGTCTCGACGAAAATCTCAGCGATCAATCGCAGCCCGGCCCCGTGTTGATGGAAGCACGCGAACGGCTCGCGGGCTGCTCGTTCACTCATCTCCTCGCGCTCGAGACGCATACCCACCAGCTCGAGGTGCGGCTGAAATCGTCGCACTCGTGGAGCGGGTCTGCGCTCGCAACGGCCGTGCAGGAAGTGCTTCACCGCAGCCCAGCGCTCGCCCTCAAGACCGTCGCCTCGGCACACTCCATCGATATCGTCGACGCGTCGACAAGCAAGCGCGTCGTACTCGATCTCGTTCGAACGAGCTACGGCGAAGAAGCTCTCGCGATCGGCGATCAGGGTCACGTCGGTGGCAACGACTTCGAGCTCCTCGCGGCGATGACCTCGACGCTCACGGTGGATCGGTGCTCGGCCGATCCGACGCGGTGCTGGAATCTCGACGAGGATGGTCATCGAGGCCCCGCGCTGCTCGTGCGATACCTGCGCGCGCTTCAGAAGGATCGGCATGGCGTGCGGTTTCGGTGGGGCAAGCGATGAAGGATGACCTCGCGGAGGAGCTGCTGGGCAAGATCATGGGATGGCAGGGGCCGGAGCTGGCAAACTACGGACCCGCGCTCCAGGCGCTCGCCGAGTACAAGTACGACGAATACGGCACGTTTCGTCCGGGCGAGCACTTCCTCGAATCGCTCGCGCGTTGGCTCGCGCAGTTCGCCACGATCGAGGAGCGGCGCACCGCGTTCGAGTTCGTCATGAAGCGGCTGGTGTTCATCTCGGACGCCGAGATCGAGCACGCGATCGAGCTCGTGTACCGGGACATCGTGAGACCGCTCGTCCGAGCGCAGGTTGCCGCCGCGCGCGAGCTCGCGCCACATCTCGTTCGCAAGCTGACCCAGGATCCACTGTTCAAGAGCTTCCAGCGGCGTCTCCTGATCCTCGGACTCTCGGACGGGGCCCGTCTCGATAGACTCCGGCGCGCGAGCCCCGAGCTCTCGCACGAGCAGTTCGCGCTGGTCCCGACTCCGTCCGATCAACACGTCAAGAAGATGTGCGGGAAGCTGGAGAAGGCGCTGAAGGAGCTCGAGCTCCCCGGCGAAGCGAGGTTCAACCACGTCCTCCTAATCGACGACTTCACGGGCAGCGGCTTCACGATGATCCGCGAAGAGGGCGAGGGATTCGGCGGCAAGCTCGTCGACGTCAAGAAGAACCTCGACGCGCTCGCCGCGAAGGGCTTGCTCGACTCCAACGTTGACGTCACGGTCATCACGTACGTCGCGAGCGAGAGAGCAGAGCGCGAGGTCGTCGATCACTTGCGGCGGGCGGGCCTGCCGTGGACGTTCCGCACCATCCAGCGCATCCCCGACGCGTCGCGCGTTGTCGACCCGGCGATGGAAACGCTCTGCAAGAACTACTACGACGACGCACTCGAGGACGAGCACAAGGGCAACGCGATGTTGGGATACCGAGACTGCAGGCTGCCGCTCGTGCTCACGCACAACACACCGAATAACTCGATCTGCCTACTCTGGATCGACACGTCCGAGATGCCCGACACGCTGCGCAGGCATGCCTTGTTTCCCCGCTATGAGCGCCACTCGGCGAACCGGCCATGATCAGCTACCAGAATCCGTTTCGGTACCGCGCTTCGGAGCAGCAGCGCGACCTCCGCGCATTCTTGTTAGGTTTCGGACCGGCGGCGCTGCACATGCTGCCCGAGGCCGTCTGGGATCGGCTCGTCGTGCTCCGTAGTGCCCCGGGCGCGGGAAAGACGTCTCTCATGCGTGTGTTCACCGCCGAGAGCACTCGCGCGGTGATCGACGACGCCGATACGTTTCGCGATCTCAAGGAAGCGCTCGCGAGCACCGGCGCGACTGAAGGCTCGTCGCCCGCCGTACTAGGCGCATACATCAACCTCGAGCGGGATTACCGCTCGCTGATCGATATCAGCGCGAACGGCACGATCGCGCAGCGGCTATTCTTCCGATTACTGGACGTCCGCGTCATGCTCGCGTTCGTCCGAGCCGCACTCGTGCTCAGCAAGCACACGTACCCGGAGGACGTCGGGCGAATCGTTGTTCGGCCGAAGAATCCGGATGCCGCTGTCGAGCAAGCCGCGAGGCGGCTGGGCGGTCTCGACGGGGCGGCCATCTATACCGCGTGCGCTGCGGCCGAGAAGAAGATGCTCGAGATGCTCGACTCGCTCCTCCCCGTCGAGTGGGAGCACGAGGATGGCGGACACAACGATCTCTACTCGCTGCGACTGCTGTCCGCATCGGAGCTCCTCGTCGACGGACATCTCCTCGATGTTCGACCGCTCATCATGTTCGATGACGGCCATCGGCTTCACCCCACGCAACGAAGCGCGCTGCTCGAGCGGCTCGCGGATCGTGGGCTCGACGTCGCGAGGTGGTACGCCGAGCGATACGAGGCGCTGTCCCGGCAGGACCTCCTCGATCAAGTCGGCAAAGAGGGCCGAGACCTCGAGCTCGTGGAGCTCGAGAGCATCGCGCGCGGCGCGGCGTCGTCGGACGGCAAGGCACGGTTCTCGACGGAGAGGTTCGAGAAGATGCTCATCGACATTGCGAATCGGCGGGCGTTCAAGCCGCTCAGCCGATCACTCGAGCAGGAGCACGACTTCTCCGAACTCCTGGAGTTCGAGGAGGACGAGCTGTTACTCGATCGAGATGCCGACGTCATCAAAGTGCTCAGAGAACAAGTCGCGAACGGCGACGCGCGGTACACCGAGTGGCTTCAGGATGCTGCGAAGCTGTCGGGATACGAAGCTGCCCTGCGCTTGCGCGAGCTCGACGTGCTCATCCGGCGCGATCGCGATCGAACCCAGACCGACATGTTCTCGCAAGGGCTCACCGTGGCGGACTCGAAGGATCGCAGCAGCTCGGCGATCCGCGAAGCGGCGGCGCTCGCGCTGGCACAAGCGCATGGGTTGCCCTACTACGCCGGAACCGACCTGCTCCCGAAGCTCGGCTCGCGAAACGTCGAGCAATTCTTGGCGCTATGCGGCGACCTGTTCGCCGAGATGCACGCCGAAATGACGTTGCAGCGCAAGCCGAAAGTCTCGGCTCAGCGCCAAGACCGCATCGTTCACCGAGCGAGCCAGCGGTATTGGAAGGAGATCCTACGGCGCGTGCCCGACGGCCACCTCGTCCAGCAGCTCGTGCTCGCGATCGTCAAGATGGCCGAACAGGACAACATCAAGCCCACCGTCCCCTACCCACCCGGCGTGACGGGCACCGCGCTCCACATGAGCGACCGCGAGCGGCTGCTCGATCCGAAGGTGCGGGAATCGATCCCTGGGGCCGACCAGCTGCTGGCGGCGCTCTCGAACGCGATCTCGTTCAACATCGTGAGCGCCGAGCTCGATCGCAGCGTCAAGAACAAGCAGGTCATGGTCATCTATCTGAACCGACTCCTGTGCCCGATGTTCAAGCTTCCGCTCGGTCGCGGCGGATATCGTGAGAAGAAGCTCGAGGTGATGGCCAAGTGGATGACGAACCCGATCGAGGGACCACAGCATGAAGCCGCAGAGCAGCTCTCCTTCTGAACTGCGCTGGAACGACTACGTCCTCGCGCACGACGGGGATGGCAGCATCGAGCAGCTGTGGCAGGCGGCCGGTGCCAAGCGTCGCGCGGTCTACGTCATGGCGGAGGGCTTCGACCCTCGCACGATCACGGGTCTGCGACGGTTCCTCGCGTCGGGGACATTCGAGAATGTCCTCATCATCGCCATCGCACTTCCGCCGACGAAGCACGAGCTCGCGCTCAAGCTCGCCGGCGAGAACATCGCCGAGCGCACCGCGCTGATTGCCAAGCACAACGCCCAGCTCGTAACGATCCCGTATCCGCAGGTGTCGGAACCGCGTGCCGCCGGTCAACGCATCGCGCACTCGGTGATCCAAGCTGGCCACTTCAAGGACGCGCATCACATCGTACTCGACGTGTCGGCGATGCCGACGTCGATCCACTTCGCGCTCGCCGGCGGAATCCTTGCCCACTGCGAGAAGGCGGCGAAGAGCCAGGAGATCCAGATCGTCGTCTGCGACAACCCAGCGATGGACGCGGCGATCACCAACCTCGGAACCGCGGCGGCCGACGCGATCAACGGCTTCACAAATGGCCTCGATCTCGAAGCCGGATCGAAGCAGGTGCGAATCTGGGCCCCGGTGCTCGGACCCAGCGAAGCCGTCGCGCTCCGGGCGATCCGCGATCGTCTCGAGGCCCGTGAGATCTGCCCGGTGCTTCCATTCCCTGCAGCGGATCCACGGCGGGGCGACGATCTCGCGCTCGGCTATCGCCAGTTACTTTTCGAGGAGATGCGGGTCAACCCCGGCGATATCATCTATGCTGATGAGCGGAACCCGTTCGACCTCTATCGAACCCTTTCCCGCTTGAACGCGAAGTTCACGCAGACCCTGAAGCCACTCGGTGAAGTGAAGGTAATCTTGTCGGCGCATTCGTCGAAACTACTCTCGCTCGGTGTCTTGCTCGCAGCGTACGAGCACCATCTCCCGGTGGTCAGCGCACCTCCGACGGGATGGTCACTATCTCCGGACTTCGACCGCGAGCAGCTGAGCAAACACGACCAGCTCGTCTGCCTCTGGATTGATGGGAGCCCGTACCGATGAAGGAAGTGCTCTGTGCCGGCTACGCTGCGCTCGACCTCATCTCCTACGAGGAACGACTCACGCATCGCGCGGGAGGTACGGCCGCGAACGTCGCCGCGAACCTCGCGTTCCTTGGGTGGAAAGCCCGTCTAGCTGGTGTGCTCGGCGCCGACGCCGCCGGCCGCGCGATCGTGCGCGACCTCGAGGAGAGCGAGGTCAACGTCGACGATGTCGAGCTCCGCAGCGGGGGCACACCGCTCGTCGTGCACGAGATCCGCGCGAACGGCCATCGCTTCTACTTCCACTGCCCCGAGTGCGGTCGCCGGTTTCCGAAATATCGCCCGCTCGACGAACCGACCGCGCGTTCCCTTGCCGAGCGCTTGGAGCCCGACCTGTTCTTCTTCGACCGCGCATCGAAGGCGACCGCGATCCTCGCTGAGGAGCTTCGCAAGAAGGGTACGATCGTCATGTTCGAGCCGTCCACGAACGGCCGAGAGTTCGAGCGTTGTTTCGAAGCGGCCGACATATTCAAGTACAGCTCCGAACGCGCGAGCGCGATCGCCGAGCTTCGGTCGCAGACGAAGCCGAAGCTTGAGATCGTGACGGATGGCAAGCGGGGCGTTCGCGCGACGTTCGCGAACGAGTCGATCCTACTGCCTGCCTTCCAGGTGGAGGTCGTCGACGCCGCAGGCGCGGGAGATTGGACGACCGCAGGCCTGGTCTGGCGCCTCCTCGATCACGATCCCGAGGCATGGTCGGAGACCACCGTGCGAACCGCACTGCGCGACGCGCAAGCGCTTGCCGCGATCAACTGCGTCTACCCCGGGGCACGTGCCGCGGCAGAGCACCTCACCAAGGCCGAGATGCTCGCCGTTGCACGCAAGCTCATCGCAGACCAGTCGCCGGTGTTCACGCACGCACAGCCTCCTCGTCGCACGCGATCTCGTGCGACCGGCTGTTCGTCTTGCTTGGCAGACGCGTGACCGCTCGAAGGAAGCGAAGGCGAAGAAGCGAGCCGGCCTTCTGGGCCGAGATACCTGAACATCCGGGTGGACTACATTTGCTGTCGTAACCGGACTGCTTGCTGGCGTCGCTTGACACCTGTGACGATGGCTACGGAAGAGCCAAGAACTCGTGGCCACTAAACGCCAGTGCTGGCTCGGCGGGAATGCCGCGTAGCTCGGCAACCGCCGCCTCAACCTTGTGTGAGAGGGTGACGAAACGCAGCTCGCGATCGTCATCGAAG
>DATJXL010000172.1:0-23790 GCA_035500135.1 Kofleriaceae bacterium | reverse complement strand
TCACTCAACAACCTGTCGATCCAGCACGTCACGACCAGCCAGGATGACTTCCTCGCGCTGTACGCGACGCTGGGCTCGAGCCCGATGCTCGCGCACCTGCTCGGCGGCGAGACCGTCGCGCGCGAGACGCTCGACAACATCGACGCGGATATCTCGCCGTGGCAGCCGTCGAGCACGGGTCGCGCGGCGCTGCAGAGCGTCGTGACGCCGAAGCCCGAAGTGATCCGCGGCGCGCTGCTCAAGCAGTCCGGCGGCAAGCTGCCCGAGGTCACGTTCAACATCGATCAGTACGACGGGCTCGGCCGCCCGCTCGAGTGGTCGTGGAACTTCAACGGCGGCATGTGGCACGACTTCCAGACCGTGCCGACGGGCGCGCTCGTGCTCAGCGACCCGGCGTTCGCGTGGCAGAGCCACTACACGATCGGCCTCAAGTCGCGCGTGGTCGGCGACTACCGCACGACGTCGGCAGAGCTCGACACGCCGGTCATCATCGACTCGGTCGGCCCGCGCATCCTCACCGACAAGGCCGAGATCGACGGCGACACCTGGACGGTACCGGTATGGGACGTGGTCAGCGGCCCGTACGTCGACGTCGGCTTCGGCGCGATCGGCGCCACCAAGCCCGAGAAGTGGATGCCGGCCACCATGCCGACCGCCACCGCGTCCCTGTCGAAGGACGACCTCGAGCGCATGAGCTGGACCGGCACCGGCGAGATCGCGGTGTTCGCGCGCGACGAGGCCGGCAACATCACGACCGTGTACGTCGCGCCGTTCCACGGCTCGGCGGGCACGTCGGGCTGCACGTGCGAGGCCGGTCACCCGGGCGCGGGCGGCATCGCGATCGCGCTGCTCGTCGGCGCGCTCGTGCTGCGGCGGCGTCGGCGTACGCTGAGCGCGGTCTCGCGCCGCCGGCTGCGCGTCGCCGGCATGTGGATCGGCACGGTCGCGATCTCGTCGACGATGCCGGCGTGCAGCTGCGGCAGCTCGCCGAAGTCGTGCGAGATGAACTCGGATTGCAGCAACGAGAGCTGCCCGCCCGGCCAGATCGCGTTCTGCATCGACAACACGTGCGTGTGCTCCGATGACATCCCGCCCGGCGAGATCGGACCGTACGAGAGCATCGCGGGCACGCCCGACGGCTCGTCGTTCTGGGTCTCGGCGTACGCGCAGACCTACGGCGACCTCGTCGTCGCGCAGGTCAACGGCGGCGGCCGCATCGACGACACGACGTGGCAGTGGGTCGACGGCGTGCCGCAAGGTCCGGTCACGGTGCCGGGCTCGAAGATCCGCGGCGGCATCTCCGACAACGGCCCGAACGTCGGCATGTACACGAGCATCCAGGTCGAGCCCGACGGCACGCCGGTCGTGACGTACTTCGACGTCGATAACGCCTCGCTCAAGTTCGCGGCGAACGTCAACGGCACGTGGCAGATCCACACCGTCGACGCCGGCACCGGCATGCTGATGCCGACGAGCGGCTCGCTGGTCGGCATGTTCACGTCGCTCACGCTGCGCAGCGATGACGGCCGCCCGGGCGTCGCGTACCTCGCGCACGTGCAGGACGCGAGCGGATTGCACGCCGAGGTGCGCTACGCGTCGGCGCAGGTCGCGCTGCCGATGAGCGCGAGCGACTGGCAGTTCTCGACGGTCGACACCGCGGATATCACCGTCGATCCGAACGACGTCTATCCGCTGCCCGAGGGCCTCGGTCTGTGGATCGCATCGGCGCGCGACCCGCGCGATCAGACGCCGGTCGTCGTCTATTACGACCGCGCGGCCGGCGAGCTCAAGGAGTCGCGGTTCTCGGCGATGACCGGCCAGTTCGGCACGCCGGTCGTGCTCGCTGGCTCGAACGGCGTCGACGAAGGCTGGACGCCCTCGGTCGCGGTCGACACCGCGGGCGTCGCGCACGTCGCGTACGTCGACGCCACGAACGACGATCTCGACTACATCACCGACGCGATGGGTGCGACGCAGCAGGTCGTCGACAACGGCTATCGCGTCGTCGGTCAGACCGTCGATGGCCTGCCCAAGCCGGAGTTCCACATCCTCGCCGACGCGAAGATCGTGTTGCCGGCGGGCACGAGCCCGATGATCGCGTATCAGGACGGCACGACGCAGGAGCTGCTGCTCGCCGACGTCAACGGCCAGAGCCAGTGGAACCACGTCTCGGTCGCCGGCGCGACGATGCCGTGGCCGGGCGGCTACGGCTTCTACGTCGCGGCGATCCTGTCGGGCACGCAGCTCGTGATGTCGAACTGGGTCGTCGATCAGCCGACCGACGACAACTGGGTCGAGGTATTCGCGCGCGCGGCGCAGACGTTCTGAGCTGACGCGATACGGCGCCGAGGAATTTGCGTCGGGCCGCGCGCGTTGTCATGGTCAGCCATGACCTCGCGCGTCGCCGCTGCCCTGTTGATCGCCTCCGCGCGCGCCGCGACCGCTCAGCCCGCCGCGTGTACCTGTGCCGAGGCCGAACCGCCGCCGCCCGCACACGACGAGCTGACGCTGCGCTCGGTGAAGTTCGCGGATCTGCCCGGCTGGGCCGACGATCACCTTGCCGAGGCGATGCCGGCGTTTCTCGCGTCGTGCGGCAAGCTCGCCGAGCTGCGCGACGACGATCCGGTCGGCGTCGACGGTCACGGCGGCAAGGCGAAGCAGTGGCGCCACGCGTGCGCCGCCGCCGCGAAGGTGCCGGCCGGCGACGAGAAAGCCGCGCGTGCGTTCTTCGAGACCGAGTTCGCGCCGTTCGAGGCGGCAGGCCGGAAGGGACCGATCGGCAAGCTCACCGGCTACTACGTGCAGGAGATCCACGCGTCGCGCACGAAGAAGGGCAAGTACGCGGTGCCGGTGCTGGCGCGCCCGGCCGATCTCGTCATGGTCGATCTCGGCGCGTTCGTGCACGACGGCCACGGCCGCCACGTGTGGGGGCGCCTCGACAAGGGCACGCTCGTGCCGTACTACACGCGCGCCGAGATCCGCACCGGCGCGCTCGCGAAGTCAGGGCTCGAGCTGATATTCGCCGACGATCCGGTCGATCTCCTGTTCGCGCAGATCGAAGGCTCGGCGAAGGCCAAGCTCGACGACGGCAGCGAACTCTGGCTCGAGTTCGACGGCAAGAACGGCCGCTCGTACAAAGGCGTCGGCGGCGTGCTCAAGGAGCTCGGCGAGTCGAGCCCGAGCGGGTTCACGATGCAAGGCATCCGCAAGTGGTTCGGCGATCACCCGTCGCGCTTCGACGAGATCGCGGATCAGGACGCGTCGTACGTGTTCTTCAAGACGTCGGCCGAGCCCGGCGCGATCGGCTCGCAGAAGACCGTGCTCGTACCGAAGCGATCGATGGCGGTCGACCGCGCGTTCATCGCGATGTCGACGCCGATCTTCGTTGAGACCAAGGCACCTGTCGTCGGCAAGCCCGGCACGGTCGCGCCGTGGCAGCACCTGCTGGTCGCGCAGGACACCGGCGCCGGCATCCAGGGCGCGGTGCGCGGCGACATCTACTGGGGCGCGGACCGCGACGCCGAGGAGCTCGGCGGCCGCATGGGCGGCAGCGGCCGCTACTGGCTATTGCTGCCCAGGGGCGTGTCCAGGTAACCGCGATCGACGCCGCCTTCGATCAGGCGGATCGCGCAGTTTCGCGGATTGCGCTCGCTCTCGAACCACTCGGGCGACAGGTGGCACCACATCATCACGAACGCGCGCAGCGTGACACCGTGACAGATCACGACGAGCTCGCGGATGCCGTGCTCGAGCGCGTCGCGGTGAAACGTGCCGAACGCCTGGTGGATGCGCTTGGCGACATCGAAGCGGCTCTCGCCTTGCGGCATGCGCGCCCAGAACTTGCCGCCGAACTGGCACTGCCGATCGTAGTGCGCGAACTCGTCGGGAAATCGTTTCGGCAGCTCGTCCTCGGGCACGCCGTCGAACAGGCCGAACTGCTGCTCGCACAGCAAGATGTGCTCGAAGCGATCGGTGATCCGATCGCCCGCGGTCTCGACGAGCATGTCGGCGGTCTGGCGCGTGCGCTTGTACGGGCTCACCCACAGCCGCACGTGCGGCCGCGCGGCGCCGTGCGTGCGCGCGTAGTAGTCGGCGACGGCGCGTCCGGCCGCCCGCGCTTGCTCGAAGCCTTTCGCGGACAGCGGGATCGCGTGATCGGCGGTCTTCGCGTGCACGCCGGGATCGACGTTGCCGAGCGATTCGCCGTGGCGGACGAGCAGGATGCGCATGGTCATTTCTTGAGCGGCACGTGCGCGGCGTCGAACACGCGCTTGAGCTCGTCCCACTCGCCTTCGGGCGCATCGCCGGTGACGATCGCGTCCGCGCCTTGCTTGCACGCGGCGAGCGCCTGATCGCGCGTCATCGCTTTGCCGTCGACCTCGAGGCCGTTCACGGTCACGCGAATGTGGCAGAGCTTCGGCTCCGAGCTCGAGCCCGAGCCCGAGCCCGATCCCGAGCCCGAGCCCGAGCCGCTGCCACTTCCGCCTCCGATCCCCCATCCCGGTCCGCACCTCACCCACAACACCAACGCGGCGATCAGCGCCGTCCAGATCCCGAGCAGCACGATCCTGCGCCGCTTGCGCTTCTTGTCTCGCTCGTCCGTTGTCATGGCGCGACGATCACCGCCATTCCTTTCTGCTCCGCCGCGCAGCGCACGACGTCGCGATGCAGCCCATCGTAGAGCGCGTGGGGCAGCTCGCCGAGCGGGCGATCGACCGCGATCACGACGACGTACCTCGCGAGATCGGCGACCCCGAGGTGCAGCGCCGCGACCCGGCACGCACGCAGCTCGCTCGAGCGGTCGCCGAGGTACGTCTCGACCACGTCGGGGTCGGCGCTGCGCTCGAGCAGCGGCGCATCGACCGCGATCGTCCTGCCGCGCGTGTCGATCGCCGTGATCGCACCGCGCGCGGCGACATGCACGGTGACGAACTCGTCGCGCACTACCGGCCTGGGCTCGGCGAGCTTCACCTCCGCCGCTTCCGCCGCGTGCTGCGCAGCCGCCGCGCGGATCAGGCACGCGAAGATCACGATGAACAGCACGTCGAACAGCGACGTCAGATCCGGCGGCACGCGCACGTGCCTGCGCGATCGCCTCACGCGCGCCCCCGACGCTTGGCGTCCCAAGCTTCGAGGTTCTTCTCGCACGCGTCGACCCACGCGGTCAGCCGCATCGCGAAGCTCGCCGACAGCGCGATGCTGCACGCGAGGCCTGCCACCGTCGTCCACACCTTGAGCGCGAGCGGCCCGAGCAGCTTCGTCAGGTCGCTGCCGGTGTACGCGAGCGACAGGCCGATGCCGAGCACGGTGCCGAGCAAGCCGAGCTGGCGCAGCAGGTCGACCCAGAACGCGAGCGCGGGCTCGAGCCGCTCGACCCGCATCTGCCAGCTGCGCACCTGCTTCTGCGCCCACGCCGGATCTTTCGCGTCGAGGATCGCGTGCGCCTCGTCGCGGATCGCCTGCTGCTCGAGCGAAGCCGGCTTCTTGGGGCTGGTATCGAGCAGCTCGATGCCGAGCTGATCGGTCAACATCTTCACCCACGCCAGCTCGCGATGGACGTGCAGCCAGCCGGCCGCGAACACGAGCACGATGAACGCGCACAGGACGATCGTCAGCGACCAGCCCTGGACGAAGCTCTCCATCGCACGACGAGCATATCAAGGGTCGTCGAGCGGGAGATCGGCGTCGCCGCGCTTCCAGCGGTGGTCGCCGTCGCCGTCGACGAGGATCGGCGAGGCGATCGCGAACGGCGTCACGCCGGCGCGGTTCCAGCGATCGCGCTGGTAGCTGCCGGTGAGCTCGAGCGGCAGCGCGTCGTCGCCGTCGGCGGTGACACCGACCCACGTGTCGGCACTGCCGACATCGATGCGCCCGGCCCAGTGGTGCGTGCGCACGCCCGGCGGCACGTCGATCGTCTGCACGAGCTGCGGCCCGCTCGGCCCGCCGATCGTGATGCGAACGCGCTCGACGTGCATCCATCGCGTCTGCGACACGGTCACGTCGAGCCAGATCGCGCCGTCCTTCGCGGCGAGCGCCTGGCCCGGACCGACCGTGACGCTCGCGTCCCGATCGCGCGAGGCCATCACGTCGAGCCACGGGCCGGTCGTCGCCACGACGCGGCGAGCGCGGATCGCGTTGACGAAGCCGTCCTCGTCGAACGGCTGCGTGCGGGGAAAGTCTACGAACACGTAGTTGCGCGCGGTGCCGTCCAGCACCCAGTTGAGATCGTGGGTGTCGCTGTTGCCGAGCGGCGCGACGAGGTGGCCGTGATCGACGAGCGTGTAGAAGTCGCGCACGCTGTCGTCGAAGCGGCGGTCGCCCGGCGCGTTGAACGCGCTGTAGCCGGCGAGCACCTCGACCGCGTCGAATCCGAGCGGAAACGGCGGCGGCCAGCTCGTGCCGTCCCACTTCGCGCCGTCGTAGAGCGCCGTGACGCGGAAGCGCGGGTGGTTGAGCTGCACGACGGGGTGGCCGGGAAACGCGTGCGCGAGATCGAACACCTGCTGCGGCGACGCGTTCGCCGGCACGGTCGGTCCGCCGTTGTTGGGCTTGCCGCGCTCGACCGGCACCGGATACACGCCGACGTGCAGCTGCTCGGCGGTCAGCTCGTTCGACGCGATCGACGCGACGACGGAATCGAGCCCGAGCGCGTGGATCTCGCTGTCGAGGTCGCCGTTCGTGTTGTGATCCGAGAGCCCGATCACCTGGATCCCGGCCGCGACCTGCGAGATCACGCGCTGCGGGTTGGGCAGCGTCGAATCGTTCGACGCGTGCGCGTGCACGTGGAGGTCGGCGGCGAGCGTGTGCCGCGGCGTCCACGCGCGCTCGAGCGCGATCGGCAGCGCGACCTTGCCGCGGTCCGCCGACAGATCGACGTCGCCCTCCCAGCGCTCGAACTCGACACCGCGCCACGCCCACACGTGGTAGCGGCCGTACGGGATCGTCGAGCCGATCGCGAGCTCGGCGGCGCCGGTCGCGACGATGATGCCGTCCCACGTGCCGAGCACGCCGGGCGCGAACGCGACCGCGGTCGTCGCCTGGCGCTTGCCGTAGAGATCGAGCGTGCCGAAGCGCAGCGGCTCGCGATCCGCGCCGAACAGGAGCACGCGCGCGCCGACCGGCTTGCCGGCGTCGGTGATCGACAGCTCGAGCGTCGTCGTCGAGGTCACGGGCTGACCGCGGTGGCCACACGCGGCCAACATCACGACGGCGAGCAGCGCGCGCCGCATCACTGCAGCCGGAACTCGGCGCCGATCATGACGACGCCGCCGAGCTGCGGCTGCAGCCCGAGGCTCTTGTCGAAGATGCCGAGCCCGACCTCGAGATCGGCCCGCGCGACCACTGCGATCCCTTCCGTGATCTCCGCGCGCAGCCCGGCGCCGCCGACGAGCGGGATCACGAGCCCGGTGACGCCATCCGCGCCGAACCGCGCGAGCCCGATGCCGATGCCGGCGCGTGCGAACGGGCGGAACATGCCCTGTGCCACGAAGTAGCGCCGTACGGTCGCCGAGATCACGACGCCGTCGCCGTCGGTCAGGCCGTGATCGCACACGAACGAGCCGGTGCGGTCGCGGAAGCACTGTGCGCTGTCGCCGCCGAACGTGAACGACGCGCTGCCGTCGAACCAGTCTTGATCCGACAGCTGATAGAAGTAGTGGCCCGCGAGCCGCAGGCCGCCGGGCGTGACGCGGCCGCCGGTCGCGAGCCCGAGCTCGGCGCCGATGCCCTGATCGCCGATCACGTCGGCAGCGGTCGGCACGGGGGGCGGTGCCGGAACCGGCACGGAGTCGGCGCGCGCGGCGGCCGGCAGCAGCGCCGCGACGGCGATCAGCCACCGCCGCGACACACCATTACCTGACCGCTCATCGCGTCGACGGTCTCGCACATGTACAGAGTGTCGAGGAAGCTGCAGTCCGAGCTCTCCGTGCACTCGAACGCGCACACTCCGCCGTCCTCGGAGATGCAGCGCGCGCCGCTCGGACACTGGCTGTCGGTGTCGCAGATCGTCGTGCAGAAGCCGTTCGGCCATGACGGGCCGTCGAGGCATTTCTGCGCGCAGTCGGTATTCAGGCTGCACTCGGCGCCGAGCTTCGACGACACCCTGGAGCTCTGACACGATGCGAGCACGAGCAGTGCAGCGAGCGTGGACCTCACGCCGTGCAAGCTAACGCGAGCACGCCGCGCGCGCCACTACCGCCGGCGCCTGCGCGTGACGCCGGCCGCGTGCGCGAGCGCGGACACGAGCGCCTCGGCGGCGCGCGGAGAATCTCGCGCTGCCACGACGAGCGGCACGAGCGCCGACTCGAGATCCGAGCCACTTCGAAGCGGCCCGGCCACGACCCATGCCAGCTCGAGCGCGCGCTGCGCCGCGACCTCACCGATCAGCACCGCGAACTGCGGCGTCGCGATGCACGCGAGCCGCGCGAGATCCGAGATCGAGCACGCCGCGAGGCGCCCGCCGCCGAGCAACCAGTCGGCGAGCGCTTCCCACGCGAGCAGCTCGACGATCGCGGCATTCGCGGGCGCCTCCGGCACGCGTACGACGCTCGGCGCGACCGCACCTTGATCGGGCGGCGTGATCACCGCGAGCCGCTCGCTGTCGCCGCCCTCGAGCAGCAACATCTTCACGAACCGGCGCTGGCGCCGCGAGTGATGCGCGACGAAGCCGTCGCTGGTCGTCGCCGACATGCCGTCGAGCGAGTGCCGGCGCACGAGCCCGCCCGGCATCGCGAGCACGAGCGCGTCGACATCGAGCTGGATGTCCGCGCGTGCCGGCCGAAACGGCACGGGGTCGGCGTACAGCGCGGTGCGGCCCACGCTAAGAAGTCTAGCAACCCGTTCCGGTTCCGGTTCCGGTTCCCTATTCCCTATTCAGCCGCGATCTCCAGCCGGGGAACCGGAATGGAGAGTTCAGGCCTTCCGCGCCCTTGCCGGCTTCTTCGCCGGTTTTTCCGGCTCGGGATCCGGCTTGACCTTGGCGGTCTGCAGCCGGCGGATCGCGCGCAGCCGGAGCTGGCGATCGAGCTTGGGCTTGAATGCCGCGGCCGCGATCTCGGGCACGATGCCGGCGCGGACGGCCGCGTCTTCCTTGAGCAAGAGCGCGCGCACTTGATCGGGCGAGCTCAGCGCGCGCAGCTTCGCGATCGTCGCCGGATTGCGCAGCGCGCGCGCGAGGCGGCCGAGGATCGGCAGGTGCAGGCGGTCGTACTTGAGGCCGAGCAGGAAGAACAGGAACGTCGGCGCACCGTCGGGCGCGCCGAACGGGATGCCTTCCCACGACCGCCCCACGACGACGAACGGTCGCGCGATCTTGCCCTTGTCCTTGGCGCGCGTGTGCAGGAACGCGACGCCGCCTTCCATCGCCGTCGACGCCAGCGATTCGCGCTCGACGACCGCCCCCACGAACCACGGCTTGTCGGCGAGCCAGCCGTTCGTGTACGCGCGCGCCGCCAGCTCCTCGATCACGCCGATCGGGCTGTTCGCGCGCAGGTTGGGGATGATCGCCTGATCGGGCAGCAGGTCCTCGAGCGGGAGCTTCATGCCATCCGGCACGTCGACGAAGCTCTCGTCGTCCCCGACGAGCTGATCGGCGATCCATTGGTCGATCGCGGGGCGCTTGAACCGCCACTGCCGATCGACCTGGAGTGCCGGAATCTTTCCCGACGACACGAGCTTGCCGACCGTGGCCTCGTCCAGGTGGAGGTACTTCGCCAGCTCGTGCATCGTGAGCATCTGGCCGTCTGCTCCTTGCTTTTTGGACATCGCGCGCCGCGCGCATTCTACCCTCACGACGAGCGCACGCGGGGTTAGCGGCGTAAGATTTCGTGGTGCGCCCACCGCGCTGGTCGCTCCACCGAGCCCGAGTCCTGGTCGGGACCAAGTTCCTGCTGATCGCAGGGCTGGTGGGATTCGTGTTCGTCGCGTGGCTCGCCGAGCTGGTCGCCGGGCTGCATCGCGCGGTCGATCTCGGCCCGCTGCTCGCCGGGCTCATGGCCGGCATCCCGGCCGTCCTCTGGCTCGGCTTCTTCTACCTGATGGATCGCCACGAGCCCGAGCCCAAGCAGCTCGTGCTCGGCGTGTGCGTGCTCGGCACGCTGATCGCGGCGCCGCTGGCCGATTTCGTGCTGTCGCAGATCGTGCCGCCGGTGCCGCTCGCGGTGCACGGCATCTCGTTCTTCTCGCTCGACCGCATCATCTATGCGGTGTTCGTCGCCGGGCTGTCGCAGGAGATGTGCAAGTACGCGGTCGTCCGCTACACGATCTATACGTCGCGCGAGTTCGACGAGCCGATGGACGGCATCGTCTACATGATGGCGTGCGGAACCGGCTTCGCGGTGTGGGTCAACTATCACCGGCTGAGCGGGCAAGGCCATCAGGTGTACCTGTCGACCGGCGCGGCGCAGGCGGTGGTCACCACGCTCGCGCACGCGTCGTTCGCGGGCGCGCTCGGCTACGTGATGGGCCGCGCGAAGTTCTCGCGCCGCTCCGCTCCGGTGCGCGGCGCGCTCCTGATGACCGGCCTGCTCGGCGCCGCCGCGCTCAACGGCGCGTTCGGCGTGGTCGAAGCCTGGGTCGTCCAGGGCGGCATGGCCCAGCATCCCTGGCGCGGGGTCGGCTGGGCGGCGCTGTGTGCGTCGGCCGTGTTCGCGGTGATCTGGATCGTGTCGCAGCGGTTGCTCGCGATGTCGCCGTTCCGCAAGGAGGGCGCGGCATGACCGACGATAGCGACAAGAAGCCCGAAGCGGCCGCGGCCGAACCCGCCGCCGCTGCCGCTCCCGCTGCCGCTGCCGAACCCGCCGCCGCTGCCGAACCCGCTGCCGCTCCCGCTGCCGCTGCCGAACCCGCTGCCGCTGCCGAACCCGCCCCCGCCGCCGCTGCCGCTGCCGCCGCCGAATCGCACGACGACTTCATCCTCGCCGGCGAGAAGCCCGAAACCGTCCCCACTCCTGCTCCGCCGCCGGTTGCACCGCCGCCGTCGCTGCCATCTCCCGCCGAAGCCGCGCTCAAGGCCGCGAGCCTGGTCAGCCAGATGGTCGACATCGAGAGCGAGTCCGGCGCCGTCATCGCGGCCGCGGCGGCCGCCGGCGCGGCGATCGAAGCGGCGAATGCCGCGAAGCTCGAGCTGCCGACGAGCGAGGGCGGCGATCCGATGACGACGGTCAAGCTGTCGCGCGATCGCATCTTGCGCGCGCTCCACGAAGAGGTCGCGCCCGAGCCGCCGAAGCGCGAGTCGCGCGCCCGGCTCGAGTCGTCGCCGGGCGAGCCCACGCGCGCGACCACCGCCGACGACGCGGTCGGGCCCGAAGAGATCGATCCGGTCGCGATCGCCGCGGCCGCGATCGCGCGGCTGCGCACGCGCGCGCGCACCGACTTCGCCGAGCTGCGCACGCACTACCACCGCCACGACATCGTCGTGCTCGTGATCGCGTTCGTGATGATCGTCGCGGCGGGTCGGCTGCACGCGCGGCTCGTCACGCCGCCGACGCAGACGTTCGCCGAGCACGGCCTGTCGTTCGAGCACTCCGCCGCGTGGCTCGCGCCCGAGCCGCTCGCCCCGCCGCCGCCGCGCCTCGTGCGCGATCTCGGCCCGCCCCCGAGCGGCAAGGACGAGCTGTACTCGGTCGCGTTGACGTCGACGCTCGATCCGAGCGCGCGCATCGAGGTCGTGATCGACAAGAAGCCGGCGTGGTCGAACATCGTCGCCGGGCTCGAGCTCGATCGCCGCACCCGCTGGGGCGAGCTGTACAAGCTCGACGACAGCGCGGTCGTCTCGATCGAGGACTACGACTGGCTGCGCACGGTGTACCGCTACGCGCACGCGGCCGAGAAGGGCGACGTGCCGCGCGTCGACCGCGCGATCGAGTACGCGACGATCGATCGCGATCAGATCTACGTCGTCACCCTGTTCGGCACGCCCGGCGAGCTCGATCGGATCGAAGAGGTCGTGCGGCCGTCGCTGCGCGTGCAGTCGCGCGCCGGCCTGCCGCTCGTGCCGCAGACGAGCCGGATCAGCCGCCACGCGTATCCGAACAGCGTCGAGCGTGCATTCGATTCGACCGTGATGATCGTCGTCGCCGATCTCGTCGACGGCCGGCTGCGCGCACGGGGCGGCGGCTCGGGCGTCATCGTCGGCGGCGACGGCTCGATCCTCACGAACTATCACGTCATCCACGACAAGAACGGGCGCTTGCACGACGTGTTCGTGGTCGGCCGCTTCACCAGCCCCGACGGCGCACCGACGCTGCAGTGCGCCGGCCGTCCCAGCCGCAGCAAGCTCCAGCCCGAGATCGATCTCGCGCTCGTCAAGTGCGATCTCGATCTCGACGGCCGCGCGTGGAATCCCGCGAACACCGGCGTGTGGGCGACGTTGCCCGACGCGCGCAAGACCGACGTCGCGATGGGCCAGCGGCTGTGGGTGCTCGGCTATCCCGACGTCGCGGGCGGCGGCCTGACGCTGTCGGAGGGCGAGGTCGAAGGCTGGACCGGCGACAACGGCGCCGAGACCGGCGATCGCACGTCCGGCTTCATCAAGACCGACGCGTCGATCACGCGCGGCAACTCGGGCGGCCCGGTCGTCGACGATCAGGGCCGGCTCGTCGGCATCGCGTCGGCGTTTCGCGAGCTCGTGCGCGGCGACGGCTCGGTGATCGAGAGCCCGCAGCCGGGCCTCGTGCGCCCGATCAGCGCCGCGAACTGCTTGCTCGACGTCGCGACGACCGGCTGGACGCCGCGCGAAGGCCACTCGTCGTGCGATCTCGCGCCCGGCGCGATCGAAGCCGCGCCCGAAGGCGTGCGCATCTTCACGACCGTGCTCGACGCCGCGAACGAGGCGCCGATCCGCGACGCGCTCGTGATGGTGCTGCGCCCCGGCGTGAACGCGAGCTCGATCGACACCAATCGCCTCGACGACCAGGCGATCGCCTGGGGCAAGACCAACGCGCAGGGCGAGGTCCGGCTCAAGCAGCTCGTGCCCGTGCCCGGCGAATACACGGTGATGGTCGTCGCGCCCGGCTACGAGCCGCTGGTCGGCGGCGGCGTGCTTCATCTCGATGCGGACACGCCGCGCATGTTCGATCCCTGGGGTCGAATCTCGCTCAACGCGCGCTAGTCGTGCTAACCGTCGATCGTCACTATGCCGTCTCTGGACCGTGCCGCGATCGACCCCGATGCCGATCGCGTGGTCCGCAAGCTCACGCGCGCCGGGTACAAGGCCTACCTCGTCGGCGGCTGCGTGCGCGACCTGCTCATCGGCCGCACGCCGAAAGACTTCGACGTCGCGACGAGCGCGACCCCGAACGAGATCAAGGCGACGTTCCGCAACTCGCGCATCATCGGCCGCCGGTTCCGGCTCGCGCACGTGTTCTTCGGCTCGAAGATCATCGAGACCGCGACGTTCCGCGCCAACCCGCGCGACGACGACGTGCCCGATCTGCTGATCCGCCGCGACAACGTGTTCGGCACCGAGACCGACGACGCGCGCCGTCGCGACTTCACGATCAACGGCCTGTTCTACGACGTCGAGCGCGAGGAAGTGATCGACCACGTCGGCGGGCTCGCCGATCTCGAAGCCCGCCTCGTCCGCACGATCGGCGATCCCGACATCCGCTTCCAGGAAGATCCGGTGCGCATGCTGCGCGCGATCAAGTTCGCGGCGCGGCTCGGCTTCGGGTTCGAGCCGACGACCTGGCGGGCGCTGCTGCGCTGGCGGAGCGAGATCAGCAAGTGCGCGCCGCCGCGCTTGCTCGAGGAGGTGCACCGCCTCTTGCGCGGCGGAGCGGCGCGGCCGTCGTTCGAGCTGCTCGTCGAGACCGGCGTGCTCGCCGTGCTGTCGCCCTACCTGGCCGGCTTGCTCGAAGGTCCGGGCGCGCCGACCAAGGCACCGCCGCTCGGCGATAGCGCGCCGCGCCCGACCGTCGCGCGCGTCGAGTACAACGACGACGAAGATCCGGCCGAGCGCGATCCCGACGACCCGGAAGAAGAAGAGGGCTCGTTGCCGACGAACGGCAACGGCGAGGACGAAGTGGACGCGGAGCTCGATGACGAAGAGCGCGAGTGGCACCGCGTGTGGGCCGACGAGCCGCCGCCGCGGCCGGCGCACGCGGTCTCCGTGCAGCTGTCGTTCGTGCAAGGCGCGGAGCTGGCGCGCCGCCGCGAGCTGGCGTGGGCCGCGCTCGGCGAGCTCGACCGCGCGGTCACCGACGGTCGCGATCCGTCGAACGCGGTCGCGTTCGGCGTCTTGCTCGCGCCGCTCATGCCGGAAGAGCTGCGCGGCGGCGACCTGCACGGCGCGGTGCACGAGCTATCGCATCCGCTGATCCAGCAGCTCCACGTCACGCGGCGCGACAGCGAGCGCCTGCGCTACATCTTGATCGCGCAGAAGAAGCTCGTCGCCGCGAAGAAGCGCGGCGCCCAGGCCGAGCTCGCCGGCGGGCGCGAGCTGATCGACGACGCGGTCCTGTTGTTCGCGCTGCTCGAGCGTGCAGCCGGCCACGATCCGGCGCTGCCCGAGCCGATCGCGAAGGGCGACCGCGACGACGGTGATGGCGAAGACGACGATGCCGATCAACCGCGCAAGCGGCGGCGTCGTCGGCGCGGCGGACGGCGCAGGCGTGGCGAAACGCACGCGTGAGCAGAAGGGCCTGGCGCCTCGGGCTCTCGACTCTGGCCCGCTCTCGAACGAGCTCGTCGATGATCTCGTCGATGCAGGTTCGAAAGAGCACTACTCCGACGCCGCGCTCTACGACCACGAGTACCGCCGGCGGCGCGCCGACGTCAGCTTCTACCGCGCGCTCGCGAAGCAGCGCGGCGCCGGGCGCGTGCTCGAGCTCGGCGCCGGCTCCGGCCGCGTCACGATCCCGCTCGCCCGCGACGGTCACGAGGTCGTCGCGGTCGATCGGTCGCCCGCGATGCTGGCGCGGCTGCGCGCACGCGTCGCGGCGCTGCCCCCGGCGGTCGCGCGCCGCATCACGGTCGTCGAGGGCGATCTGCGCGACTTCGACGTGCCCGGCAAGTTCCCGCTCGCGATCGCCGCGTTCAACGTCGTCGAGCACCTGTATACGCGCGGCGAGGTCGCGGCGTTTCTCGCGCGCGTCCGGGCGCGGCTCGTACCCACCGGCGCGCTCGCGTTCGACGTCCAGATGCCCGACCTCGCGTGGCTGGTGCGCGATCCGTGGAAGCGGTGGGCGCGCACGCGGTTCAAGGATCCGACGACCGGCCGCATCACGTATTACTCGACGAACCACGAGTACGATCCGGTCGGGCAGATCGCGCTGATCCGCCTCTACTACGAGCCCGCCGACGGTGCCGGCCCGATCCGCATCGTGAAGCTGTCGCAGCGCAAATTCTTCCCGGCCGAGCTCGAGGCCCTGCTCGCCTACAACGGCTTCCGGGTCAGCGAGCGCTACGGCGATTTCGGCTTCCGTCCGCTCGACGCCGGCGCCGAGAGCCAGGTCATCGTCGCGATCCTCGACGAGAAAATGGCCTTTTCCGACGAGGATTTAGCCCCGGTTCGATCCTCGTCGAGAAACGAGTTATCCACAGGCATTCCTCGACGAGGAACGTCGCCCCGCCGCCGCCGGAGGAGATCCTCGACGAGAAAAAAATGATCTTCGTCGAGCTTTGGCCTTTTATTGTCAGACGGTTCGTGTAGCTTGCGCAGACCCAATCAAACCCTAGGAGGGTCTCAAACCATGGGCGAGAAGATCGCGAAGCTCGGAATCAAGCGTGACAACGACATGATGTACTACATCAAGAGCGGCGACGTCTGGGCGACGCCGCGCAAGAAGCCCGGCCAGCCGAAGGGCAAGGCCGCGAAGGTCGCTGCGGCCGGCATCGAGATGGATTACAGCAAGTACCTCTACTACCTGGACGGCGACGGCGACGTGGCCCGCAAGGAGCGCCAGGTCGGTGGCAGCAAGCGCGCGAAGAAGGCGAAGGCTGCCCCGAAGAAGGCGGCGAAGAAGTCGGCCGCGAAGAAGACCGCCAAGAAGGGCGGCAAGAAGGGCGGCGGCAAGAAGGGCAAGCGGAAGTAACACGCTGCTCGTCAAGCGCTAGCTTCGACTAAAACAGAAGGGCTCGCCGGGGACGGCGGGCCCTTCCGTTTTGGGATAACCTCTCGAAGGTGAGGATGCTGCCAGCTGTTTCGGGTGGGCTACGGCTCGCCTTGATCGTCGGCCTGAGCACCGCGTATGTCACGTGGCACACGCGCGACGCGTTCGCGAAGAAGCACGACAGCGACGACAGCGGCGGCGACGACGACGACGATGACGACAACGGCGGCGCCGCCGGCGGCGACAAGGACGACAGCGGCGACGAGGGCGACGAGGAACAGAGCGCCGACGACAAGGACCAGCCGCCGGTCACGGCGGGCGGCCTGTTCACGCTCCAGACGTATCCCGTCAACGAGCTCCAGCGGCCGCTGACGATGACGCAGCGCCTCACGCAGATGCGGCTCTCGCTCGGTACCGACCTGTCGGCGAAGGGCGCGTTCCAGACCGGTGGCGTCAGCCTCGAGGCGCTGCACGCGATCAGCGACAACTTCATGCTGCTGGGCGGCTTCACGGACGCCTACAACATGAAGCAGTTCGACGTCTACGCAGGGTTCGAAGGCGCGCTGATGTACGACCTGATCGACATCCGCGTCACCGCGGACGTCCACCGCAACGCGATCGCCGAATACGCGAACTACTGCTCGCCCGTCAGCTCGACCGATCAGCCGAACCCGACCGACCCGACGATGTGCGGCAACAGCGCCACCGCCGCGATCGTCAACCTTCCCGACGGCACGTATCACGCCGGCGACACGCAATTCTCGGTCAACCTCGGCTTCCCGTTTCGGTACGCGTTCAAGCCCGAGATCGCGATCGTCGCGTTGCAGACGCTGTTCAAGATCGACTTCAACGGTGTCAACAAGGACCACGTCCTGCCGAACTCGACGATGGTGAACTACACCGACTCGATGGGGAACATGCAGACCGAGACGCTGACCACCTACGTTCCGGTCGGCAACAAGGCCACCCCGGACTTCGTGCCGTCGATCGGGCTAGCCGTGAACCCGATCCCGCAGCTGTCGCTGCTCGCGTATGCGCAGCTGATCATCCCGGACTTCGACACCTCGGCCGGCGCGTTTCAGGTCCCGGTGACGGTGCGCGTCGAAGCGTCGCCGAATCAGAAGTTCGACATCGGCCTCGCATTCACGCTGCTCAACGTCGATCCGCCCGATCCGCAGAGCCCCGTCGACAACCGCTTCCTCAGCGCCTACGTCCAGGCGAGGTACTAGACCACGTGAAGCAAGCGAGCAAAGCGAGCGTGGTGGACGGAAATGGCGGGCTTGTGCCGAAGGCCGAGCACAGCGAGGACCTTCGGTGAAAGTCTGCCCGCGATGCTTCACGCGCTTCCCCGACGGCGAGCGGTTCTGCTTGCACGATTCGGCGGTGCTCGTGGAAGAAGAGGACATCGCCCGGCTCGGCAAGAGCGTCGGGAACTACCGGCTCGACAAGATCCTCGGGCGCGGCGGCATGGGCACCGTGTACGCGGGCGAGCACGTCTACATCAAGAAGCCGGTCGCGGTGAAGATCCTGCACCCGCAGTTCGCGCGCTACCAGGAAGCGATCCACCGCTTCCTGCGCGAGGCGCGCGCCGCGACGTCGATCAACCACCCGAACATCGTCGACGTCACCGACTTCGGCATCCTGCCCGAGGGCCCGGTCTACTTCGTGATGGAATTCCTCGAGGGCAAGTCGCTCGAGGACGTGATCGAGAAGGAAGGCGCGGTCGAGCTGCACCGCGCGCTCAACATCGCGAACCAGATCGCGCTCGCCCTCGATGCCGCGCACGCGATCGGAGTGATCCACCGCGATCTCAAGCCCGACAACATCATGCTGCTGAAGAAGCCCGGGCGCCGCGATCTAGTTCGGATGCGCCCCGATCAGAGCTGGATCACGGAGCGCGAGGAATCGTACGATTTCGTCAAGCTGCTCGACTTCGGCATCGCGAAGGTGATGATCCAGGACGAGCTGATGGCCGAGACCGTGCAGGGCGCGGTGTTCGGCACTCCCGAGTACATGTCGCCCGAATCGGCGCGCGGCGAGGACGTCGATCACCGCGCCGACGTCTACTCGCTCGGCGTGATCCTGTTCGACATGCTGTGCGGGCGGCCGCCGTTCGAGGCGCCGCAGTCGAGCGAGGTGCTCGCGATGCACATCCACTCGCCGCCGCCGTCGCCGCGCGAGTTCGCGCCGCACCGCGAGATCACGGAGCAAGCCGAATCCGTGATCTTGAAGGCGATGCAGAAAGATCCGAACAAGCGCTATCAGAACATGATCGAGTTCCGCCGCGAGCTCGAGGGCGCATACGGTTCGATCACGTATCGCCGCCAGGGCGCGCCCGCCAAGGGGCTCGAGCCGCGCGGGCTCGAGGCACGATCGGCCGGCAAGAAGCGGCTGACCGAGGAGCTCGACGAGTGGATCACGAACGATCCGTCGGGCATGTCGCCCGAGCAGGCGCGCATGGTCGCCCTGGTCGAGACTGCGGAGAAATCGTTCACGCCGAACACGATGTCGCCTGCCGAGGCAGAGCGACTCGCGAACGCGCTCGATCGCGCGCTCGACGACGACGACTGACGCGTCTGCGGCGGGATGAACGTGTAACGCGGCGGATTTCGCGTCGCCGCCAAAGCGTGCTACGTTGCGCGTGCAATCAGATGTCCGCCAATGCGTCGAACAAGTCCGGCTCGATCACGCTTCGCACCGACGTGAAGTTTAACGGCGTGAAGGTGTTCTCCGCGACGATGGTCGCGGATCGCGAGCAGCTCGGCGAGAAGGTGACCGACTGGATCGCGAAGAACCCGCACAAAAAAGTGACCGACATGGTGATCACGCAGTCCTCGGATGAGGCGTTTCACTGCATCGCGATCACCGTATTCTACTTCGAAGAGCCGTCCAGATAGTGCGCGCGCTGAACTTCTCGTCGGGCCCCGCGATGATGCCCGAGGAAGTGTTGCGTCGAGCTCAGGCCGCGCTGTGGGACCTCGACGGTTCCGGCATCGGCATCCTCGAGCATAGCCACCGCGGCAAGGAGTTCGGGCGCGTGCTCGACCACGCCGAGCGCGCGGTGCGCGAGGTCGGCGGCATCGGCGATGACTACGCGATCCTGTTCGTCACTGCCGGCGCGACCCATCACTTCACGCTCGTCGCCGAGAATTTCCTGTCGCGCGGGCAGACCGCGGACTATTGCCACACCGGCATCTGGTCGGGCAAGGCGATCGAGGCGGCGAAGCGGGTCGGCGGCGTTCACCTCGCGTGCTCGTCGGAAGACGACGGCTTCGCGAGCACGCCGGAGCGCTGCGACTGGTCGGCGGCGCCCCGCTACGTGCACTACACCAGCAACGAGACGATCTACGGCACGCAGTGGGTCGTGCCGCCGGCCGGCGCACCAGCAGCCCTCGTGTGCGACGCGTCGAGCGACATCTTCAGCCGGCCGCTGCCGCTCGCCGGGCACGGCTTGATCTACGCCGGCGCACAGAAGAATCTCGGGCCTTCGGGCATCTCGCTCGTGATCGCGCGCAAGGACTTCGTCGAGACCGGCTCGACCGAGCTCGCCCCGCTCTGGCAGTACCGCACCTACGTCCGCGAGAAATCCATGTACAACACGCCGAACACGTTCGGCATCTGGATGATCGGCGCGACGTGTGACTGGATCCTCGCGCAGGGCGGCCTCGCCGCGCTCGCCGAGCGCAACCGCAAGAAAGCCGCCCTGCTCTACGACTTCCTCGATCACTCGAAGGTCTGGCGCGGGCACGCGACGCCCGGCAGCCGGTCGACAATGAACGTGACGTTCCGCGGCGCGACCAAGGAGCTCGAGGATCGGCTCGTCGCGACCGCGGAATCGCGCGGCATGAGCGGCCTGCGCGGCCACCGCACGGTCGGCGGGCTGCGCGCGAGCATCTACAACGCGTTTCCGGAACAAGGCGTACGCCGGCTCGTCGAGCTGCTCGCGGAGCTCGAGCGCGAGTAACGCGTTTTTTTGCTTGCGACCGGGGCGCCGATCGTGGCTCTTAGCCACATGACGCGCACATCGATTGCCCTGTTCCTGATCCTCGCGGCATGCTCGAAGAAGGACGCCGACAACGCGGCGCCGGCGGCGAAGAAGGTCGAGACGGCACCGGCTGCCCCGGCCGCACCGCCCGGACCGGCGACACCGTGGACCTACGATGCCGCGGCGATCCAGGCGAAGCTGCAAGGCGCGTGGGTGATGAAGGACCAGGGCTACCTCGGCTCGGTCGAGGCGTGGGAGATCAAGGGTGACCAGGTCAAGATGTGGGACAGCAAGGCGAACACCGAGAAGACGGCGACGCTGAAGATCGACGCGCCCTGCCAGCTCACCGTGTCGGTGAAGACGAAGGACGGCACCGAAGGCACGGTCAGCCACTTCGTGTTCGACGGCGACACGCTGCACATGGGGCTCGGCGACGCCGGCCTCAAGCAGGGCGACAAGACGATCGCGTGCATGTCGAACGGCGTGTTCGTGTTCGACGCGAGCGGCTGCAAGTTCTACACGCAGATGTTCGACAAGTGGGAAGCGAAGGACGCGACGTGCAGCCTCGCCGCCGACAAGTTCAAGGCGAGCAACAAGACGTTCAGCTACGACGGCGACATGGCCGTTCACGGCAACGTGCTCGCCGGCGACCAGCTGTGGACGAATCAGCCGGTGAAGGTCGCGAGCTATGACGAAGCGAAGGCGAAGGCGACCGCGAAGTAACTCACAGCGCCGGATGCATGCCGAGAGCGATGCCATAGACGCGTTCGCGCGAATCGGTGGCGCCGGTGCCCGCGACGAAATCGAGCGTCAGGCCGTGGCCGAGCCAGAAGTCGAGGCGCGCGCGCGCCGTGAGCTCGAAGCGGTCCGACGCGGTGGCCCGGCCATCCTCGGAGGCGAAACAGGGCGCGAGCTCGCCAGCGAGCGTGATCGGCCCGAGCTCGCGGCGCACGCCGACCGGGATCGACCAGTTCCCGAAAATCGTGTCGCGGTCGCGCGATACGCCGCCGACCATCTCTTCTCCGAAGTAGAACCATCGCGCGAAGCCGACCACCACGAGCAGGCTCGGCCCGGCCAGCCACACGTCGCGGCGTTCGGCGAGCACGCCGGCGTCGACCGTGGTCCACAAGCCCTCCGACCAGCGGCCGAAGCGATGGCAACGCCCGACGCCGACGATCGGATTCCAGTCGGTACACGAGTGACCCGGCGAGGCGCGTGCGCCGAGCGCGAGCGCGAGCTCGAGCGCGATCACGCAGCGATACATACCCACCGCTTTGCCGCGGCGTCGCCGCCGACCGCGCCGAGGTCGACGCACACGCGATCGAAGGCGCCGCGCTCGGGGTACAGGATCTTCTCGTGGCCGACCTGCGCGCGGTCGAGGTAGGTGGGCTCGATCTCGCTTTGCGGATCGTACGGTTGGAGCTGCCAGCGCACGCCGAGCCGCTCGGCGAACACGCGAACGCTCGTGAAGTCGACGAGCACCTCGTGGCTGCAGCGATTCCCGAAGTCAAAGCCGACGACCGGGCCGACGCCGTGGCGGTCGTACGAGAGCGAGACCGCAACGTCGATGCAGCCGACCGTCGCGCGCGCGCCCGCGAACGCACCTTCGTCGTCGGCGAACGCGCCCGGCGCGTAGTAATTGCACGCCGCGACAAGCACCACGAGCATCCTCACGCCGCCACGCTACGCGAGGCGCGGCTGCGCGATCGCGAAGACCTCGTGAAGACAACGTTCTTTTAAGACAGCGCGGCGCGCACGCGCTCGGCGAGCCACGTGTAGCGGCGGCGCGCGTCGGCGTTCTTGACCGCGAGCGCGACCGCGCGTTTCGTCCCGACGATCACGACGAGCTTCTTGCCGCGCGTCACCGCGGTATAGAGCAGGCTGCGCTGCAGCATCATGAAGTGCTGCGTGACGAGCGGGATCACGACGGCCGGGTACTCCGAGCCCTGGCTCTTGTGCACGCTGACCGCGTAGGCGTGGACGAGCTGGTCGAGCTCGGCGCGCTCGTACGTCGCGACCCGGCCATCGCCGAAGTCGACGCGCACGACGCCGCCGTCGACGTCGATCGACGCGATCACGCCGATGTCGCCGTTGAACACGCTCTTGTCGTAGTCGTTGCGCAGCTGCATCACCTTGTCACCGGCGCGGAACCGGCGATCGCCGCGCACGAGCTCGGCGCCGCCGTCGCGCGGCGGGTTGAGCCGCTCGTGCAGTGCCTGGTTGATCGCGGCGGTGCCGAGCTCGCCGCGGTGCATCGGCGTCAGTACCTGCACGTCGGCGACCGCATCGAAGCCGAAGCGCGCCGGGATGCGCTCGGCGACCAGCTCGACGATCGTCGCGCGCGCGGCATCGGGGTCGTCGCGCGCGATGAAGTAGAAGTCGGACGCGCCGGGCGCCGAATCCAGATCCGGAACCTCGCCGCGGTTGATCTTGTGCGCCGACACCACGATCTTGCTCGCCGCGGCCTGGCGGAAGATCTCGGTCAGCCGGATCACGGTCGCGGCATCGGATGCGATCACGTCGGCGAGCACCTGGCCCGGCCCGACCGACGGCAGCTGATCGACGTCGCCGACCAGCACGAGCTGCGCGCCCGGCCGCACCGCGGTGACGAGCGCGCGAAACAGCGGCGTGTCGATCATCGACGCCTCGTCGACGACGATCACGTCGGCCTCGAGCGGGTTCTCGCGGTTCTTCGCGAACGCCGACTCGTGAGGCTGGTACTCGAGCAGGCGATGGATCGTCATCGCCTCCAGTGCCGTCGCCTCGGCGAGGCGCTTCGACGCCCGACCCGTCGGCGCGGCGAGCGCGACGCGGCGATGGCCGAGCCGCGCGAGGTGCGCGATCGCCTTGACGATCGTCGTCTTGCCGACACCGGGACCGCCGGTGATGACCGTGCACGCGTCGCGCAGTGCGGCCTCGACCGCGCGGCGCTGCTGGTCGGCGAGCGTGACCCCCGTGACGTTCTCGAACGCGTGGATCGCGGCGGCGACGTCGAGCGCGAGCGTGCGCGGCGCCGTGCGTGCGAGCTCGGCGAGCCGTGCGGCCGCTTCGGCTTCGGCGTGCTGGAGCTCGGGGAGCGCGCTGCACGCGCCGCGGTTACCGAGCACCTCGCGCACGACCAGGCCGCGCGCCTCGAGCGCGCCGAGCCGAGGCAGCAGGCCTTCGGTCGGCACTTGCAAGAGCTCGGCCGCGCGCGCCGCGAGCTCGTCGTCGGGCACGTGGAGGTGGCCGTCCTCCGCGGCGGTCTCGAGCGCGTGCAGGAGGCCCGCTTCGAGCCGCTCCGGCGCGTCGCGCGCGATGCCGAGCTTGTCGGCGATCGCGTCGGCGGTGCGAAACCCGATGCCCCACACCTCGTGCGCGAGCCGGTACGGGTTCGCGCGCACGACGTGGATCGCGTCCTTGCCGTACTTGCGCACGATGCGCGCCGCGAACGCCGGCGACACGCCGAGCCCGAACAGGAACACCATCACTTCCTGGACGTGGCGCTGCTGGCCGATCGTGTCGGCGAGCTGGCGTGCGCGCTGCGTGCCGATGCCGATCACCTCGGTCAGGCGCTGCGGCTGGTTCGCGATCACGTCGAGCGTCTCGCGCCCGAATTTCTCGACGAGGCGCTTGGCGAGCGCCGGACCGATCCCCGGGAACACCTTCGAGCCGAGGAACTTCTCGATCCCGATCACGGTCTTCGGCGTATCGGGCACGCACGTCGCGACCTGGAACTGCCGCCCCCACTTGCGATCGACGACCCATTGTCCCGAC
>DATJXL010000171.1:0-17759 GCA_035500135.1 Kofleriaceae bacterium | reverse complement strand
GGCTGGGTGTTCTTCCGCGCCGGCAGCACCGGCCAGGCGCTCGACGTGATCGCCGCGATGTTCGGCCGCACGGGAAGTGTGGCAGGCCCTGCCGGGGCCGACATCTTCCCCCACTTCGCCCAGCTGGCGATGATCGCCGGGACGGCGATCGTGCTCGCCCCGATCGCGGGCAGATACCGCGCGTGGCGGCCGCGCATCCCGGTCGCGCTCGCGAGCGCCGCATGCTGGCTGGTGTTCACCGGCTCGGCCATCCACCTCACCAACATGCGGATCACCCCGCTGATCTACTTCAAGTTCTGATGCCCACGCTGCGCGACAGAATCGTCGTGGTCGCGTTTCTCGCGGTCATGATCTTGCCGTTTGCCGCGAAGCACGCCCACGTCCGCGATCACGCGATCGACGGCGTGATCGCGAAGGCACCACATCCGACGTTGACGTTCGACGGCGTTCGCGACGAGTCGTTCCAGGCAGCCTACAAGGCCTGGTTCGAGAACCGGCTCGGCCTCGAGGGCTACGCGATCTACATCGACAACACGCTGCTCTACCACCTGTTCGACGACACGAAGACCGGGTCGTCGGTCCGGATCGGCTCCGATCACGTCCTCTTCATGGACGAAGACATCTGGTACTACAACCGCGACACCGCACCGTTCGATCCGACGCGGCTCGACGCGTTCGCGGCTCGGATCGCGGACCTCCAGGCCCGGCTTCGCGCCGAGCATCGCGCGTTCGTGCCGGTGATCATCCCGAGCAAGACGACGATCTATCGCGACATGGTTCCAGCGCGCTGGACCCGCGATCTCGGCACGCCCCCGCCGAGCGACGCGATGTTCTACCGCACGATGAAGCGCGCGCTCGACTCGCACCACGTCACGTACGTCGATGCACGCGAGCTGCTCGTGACGTCCTCGCAGCCGCGCGCGATGCTGTGGGGACCGACCGCGCGCCACTGGTCCGCCTACGGGGCCTGCCTCGCACTGCAGCAGATCGCATCGCGCTTCACGGAGCTGACCGGGCGCCGGCTCGAATACGATTGCCACGCCAGCCTCGGCGAGGGCTCGAGCTACGACGACGACTACGATCTCTTGCGCCTGCTGAACGCCTGGGGAGTCGCGCACGATCGTTTCGTCCCGCGCGTGACCCACGAGCCACCGACCATGACCGATGCGGTCTCGGTGATGTTCGTCGGGACCAGTTTTTGCTGGGCGCTGCTCCGCGATGCCGAGCTGTCGCGGCGCTTCCGCAGCGCTCGGCTCGACTACTACAACACGACGCTGTTCACCGGCCCCGATCACGCACCGACCCCGGTCCAGCCTCGCACGCCCGAGTGGCGCGATGCGTTCGTGGGCGAAGACCTCTACGTGCTGGACCTGTTCGAGTCCTACTATGCCGTGCCCGAGTCGTTTCTCGATCATTTTCTCGACGAGCTCGGGTCCGAGCTCCACTGATGCAGACCCCGCGCGCGCTCCACGTCTACGCCGTCGCGGCCGCGCTCGGGCTGGCGACGTACCTCGTCGTGTATGGGCCAGGCCACCTGCTCGGCACGAGCGCGTACTGGACGATGCCGATCAACGACGAGCGCATGAACCTCGTCGGCTACCGCTACTTCCTGCTCGAGCCGTGGCACTGGCCGCTGTTCGACAGCGATCGCATCGCCGTGCCCGCGACGCGCAGTCTCGCGTTCCTCGACGTGATCCCGCTGTGGGCGCTCTTCAACAAGCTCGTCGCGACCCTCGTCCCGCCGTGGCGCGTGTTCAGCGCGAGCGCCTATCTCGGCATGTGGCATGGCCTCGCGTACGTGCTGCAGCCGTGCTTCGGGATCGCGTGCCTGCGCGCCCTCGGCCATCGCACCTGGCGCGAGGCCCTCGTCGGCGCCCTGTTCTTTCTCGCGGTGCCGGCGTGGATCTTTCGCTACGGCCACGGCGCGCTGTCCGCGCACTGGATCGAGCTGTGGGCGTTCTATCTCTACCTACGCACGCCGCCGCGCGAGCGGTTGCCGCGCAGGCTCGGCTACGCGCTGATCGCGCAGCTCGCGGTCGGGTCGCTGGTCACGCCGTACCACCCGGTGATGTCGCTGCCGATCTCCGCCGCTGCGCTCGTGCGCACGCGCGATCGACGTTCGATCGTGACGTGGCTACCCGTCTGCATCGCCACGGTCGTGCTCGCGACGTGGATCGCCGGCTATTTCGATCGCGAGTCGCACGGACATCAGTGGGGCTTCGAAGCCGAGAGCGCGAATCTGCTGACGTGGCTCGTGCCCGTGCGCAGCGGCTTTTTCGGGGACGCGCGCTGGCTCGCGAACACGCTCGCGACCGACCAGCAGTGGGAAGGTTACGCGTACTTCGGGCTCGGCTACCTCGGCCTGCTCGCGGCGTTCGCCCCACACGCCGCGATGTTGCCGTCGGTCGTGCGCCGCCACGGGCTGCTGTTCGGCGTCGCGATCGTGTTCGGGCTCGTGGCCCTGTCCAATCACGTCTACCTCGGCTCGCACGAGATCGCGACCTACTCGATCCCGAGCTTCTTGCATCGGTTCCCCGATCAGTTCCGCTCGCCCGGGCGCTTCGTGTGGATTCCGATGTACCTCGCGATGCTGTTCGTCCTGCACTGGGCGTTCACGCGCTTCGCAACGCGGTTCTGGATCGTGGTGCTCGCGCTCGCAGTTCAGCTGTTCGATGTGCGCGGTGACTGGGCATTGCAGCGAGCCCAGGCGAGTGGCCCGACGGCGACGAGTCTCGATCTCGCGACGTGGCGCACGCTGATCGAAACCCACCAGCGAGTCGCGATCTATCCGGTCTTTCACTGCGTGGTCGATCCGGATCGACCCGGCCTCGACCTCGTGTCGACCGAGATCCAGCTGCTCGCGTCCGAGACCGCGCTGCCGATCAACGACACGTACACCGTGCACCCACCCCACGATTGCAGACACCGCGAGATCGCGTGGCCCGACATCGCGCTCGAGCCAGGCACGCTCTACGTGATCTTCCCGCGCGCCGATGCGATCGCCGACCGGTTCGTGGCACACGGTGCGACGTGCGCGCGGTTCGCGCAAGGACGCGCGTGCTCGACCGACGCGGCGGCAATCCGCGCGGCGTTTCCTGCTCATTGATACGGATCGCGATCGCAGCCGTCACTCGCCGGATCGACGTCGGCCGCGGTCCAGTGGCGATCGGCACCGGCGATGTCGAGCGTGCCGAGGTTAGCCGCGATCGTCGAGTCGAGATCGCCGGACGCGACCAGATCGTCGAGCACCGCGTGCGGATAAGGGCGAACGCGCACGCGCGCCGAGATGTGATCGATGTTCGCCGCGAGCATGGTGCCGATCGGGAACGACGCGGTCATCGAGTGATCGAACGCGGCGACGTTCCGATCGAGCGTGATCGGTGGCGCGAGCAGGATGCTCGACACGCTCGCCACGTCCCAGATGAAGTGCGCGGGCGTGCCGTCCTCGCCGAGCGCGCGCTCCCACAGCCCGACCAGATCCGGATCGTCCAGCTGCTCGGGATCGAGGTCGTCCGGGACGTCACCCGACGAGAACACGACATCGCCGGCCGCGTCGTATGCGATCACTTCGAGCCACGCGCGTCGATCGTGCGCGGCACCGCTCGGCCAGTCGTGACCCGGCCCGCGCGAGTCCATGCGCACGGTGATGCGCCCGTCGTGCGTGACGCAGATGCCGCCCTCGCCGATCTGGCCACCGCTCTTCGCGGGCCCGACGATCGTCAGCGCGGGATCGAGATCGCGCGCGATCCCCGCAGCCTGCGCGGCGGCCGCGTCGACGCCCGCGAACGGCGTCATCGACTGGTCGATGCCCGGCCACAGGTGCTCGTGGAAGCTGTCGGGGCGCGACTTGCCGCGCACGCCCGGCTTGTCGACGATCATCGTGGTGGCCGGGTCGACGTTCGTGCCCATGTGACAGCCGCTGCACGTGATGCCGCCGGCGCCCGCCGGCAACTGTGCAAAGATCGTCGACTGCCACTCGACGTACGTGCGTTCGAGTGGGACACCACGCTGCGTCACCACGTCGTGGCACGAGCCGCACATCTTCGACCCGTTGGTCGCCGACGCCATCAGCTCGGGGTCGTACTTGGAATGGTGCGCGGAGCTCTCGACCGGGTCGGACACGCCGCCGCGCATCGTCGTGTCCATCGCGAGCTTGAGGCCGTTGTCGTGGTCGGCCTGGACCTCCGCGACATCGTGGCAGAAGTAGCAGGTCACGCCACGCGCCGGCGGAGGGAGCTGCGTCGGATCGAACGGACCGTTGCTGCCGTCGACGAGGCCGAGCGCGACCGCCATCGGCGCGTGGCATTGCAGGCAGAAGTTCCCGAGCAGGCCGTAGGTCTCGCGCTCGCCGCGGTTGTTCATCGCGACGAACACCGGATCCTCGGAAGCGTACGCGTGCATCGAGCCCGACCACTCCATGTAGTGCTGGGAATGACATCCCCCACACGTGGCCGGATCCTCGAGCACGGCGACGGGATCGGTTGGCGAATCGCCGCACGCGACGAGCGCGACCACGACGAGCGACCTCGCGATCACCTGCTCACTATATCTCCAACGCGCGCACCACCGGCGTATAGTGAAAGTCATGTCCCGATGCGCCGTCCTGCTCGGGTTGGGGATCGCCGTGGTCGGCTGCGGCCGATTCGGTTTCTCGACTACCAACGGCGGCGGTGGTGGCGGAAGTCCCGATTCCGGGACCGTCGACGGCGTGACGCCGATCTCGGACAGCGGCGAGCTGATGACGGCGAGCTGCACGGGTCTGGCGCCGACGTGCGGACCGGGGCAGAACGCGTCGTGTTGCGGCAGCCCGATGGTTCCCGCCGGCAGCTACAAGCGCAGCTACGACATGGCCAGCGACGGCATGTACCCGTCGACGATGTACAGCGGTACCGTCGACGACTTCCGGCTCGACCAGTACGAGGTCACGGTCGGACGCTTCCGCAAGTTCGTCGAGGCCGGCATGGGCACGCAGGCATCACCGCCGCTGCCCGCGGCCGGTGCCCACCCGCAGATCGGCGGCACGGGCTGGAGCTCGGCCTGGGACGCGAACCTCGTGGTCGATACGCCGGCGCTGATCTCGGGCATCAAGTGCAGCGGGCAGTTCCAGACCTGGACCGATACGGCGGGCGCGAACGAGAACAAGGCGATGAACTGCATCACCTGGTACGAGGCGTTCGCGTTCTGCGCGTGGGACGGCGGCTTTCTGCCGACCGAGAACGAGTGGAACTACGCGGCGGCCGGTGGCAGCGACCAGCGCGCCTACCCGTGGTCGAGCCCCTCGAGCTCGATCGGGATCGACTGCAACAGCGCGAACTACGATCCTTCGGCTGGTAGCTACTGTGTCGCGCCCAACGGCGGTGTCTTGCCCGTCGGCAGCACGTCGCCGCAGGGCGATGGCCCGTTCGGCCAGGCCGATCTCGCCGGCAACCTGTGGGAGAAGACGCTCGACACGTACGCGGGCGCGCAATACACGTCGATGACCTGCGACAACTGTGTCGATCTGTCGACTCCGAGCGCGCGCGTCGTGCGCGGCGGCGCGTGGAACGCCGACGAGAACAGCGCGCGCACCGGCTATCGCTATTTCGATCCGCCGACCGACCGCTACATCGAGATGGGCGTGCGCTGTGCGCGCGTACCGTGAGCTGCTCGCAGTCCTGACCTGGACGCTGGGCGTGGTGGGCTGCGGCCGCTTCGGCTTTTCCAGCTCGACGACCAGCGACTCGTCGGGGTCGATGGTCGACGCCGAGACATTGTTGACCGATAGCGGCACGCTGATGACGGCCAGCTGCGTCGGCCTCGCGGATACCTGCGGGCCGAGTCAGAACGAATCGTGCTGCGGCAGCCCGCTGGTGCCGGGCGGCACGTTCTATCGCAGCTTCGACGTCGCGGGCGACGGCATGTTCCCTTCGAACGCCTACCCCGCCACCATCAACGTCTTCCGGCTCGATACCTACGAGGTCACGGTCGGGCGCTTCCGCAAGTTCGTCGAGGCCGGCTTGGGCACGCAGGCGAACCCGCCGAATCCGGGTGACGGCGCGCATCCGCTGATCGGCAGCAGCGGCTGGAGCTCGTCATGGGATCAATATCTCGACCCCGACACGCCGACGATGAGCGCCGACCTCGTGTGCGATCCGATGAAAGCGACGTGGACCGCGACCGCCGGCGCAAACGAGAACCTGCCGATGAACTGCATCATGTGGTACGAGGCGTTCGCGTTCTGCGCCTGGGACGGCGGCTTCCTGCCGACCGAAGCGCAATGGAACTACGCCGCGGCCGGCGGCACGGCCCAGCGCGCGTATCCGTGGTCGAGCCCCGCGGGCTCGGTCGCGATCGGCTGCAACGACGCGGACTACTTCCCGTCGGCGGGCAGCTACTGTGTCGGAACGACCGGCGGGCTCCTGCCGGTCGGCAGCACGTCACCGCAGGGCGACGGCAAGTGGGGCCAGGCCGATCTCGCGGGCAGCGTGTGGGAGAAGGTCCTCGACAGCTACGTGACGCCGTACTCGTTCACGACATGCGACGACTGCGCCGATCTGTCGACGATCGCTGCGCGTACGGTGCGCGGCGGCGCGTGGAACGCCGATCAGGACAGCGCTCGCACGGCGTATCGCTATTACGATCCGCCGAACGAGCGCTACATGGAGATGGGCGTGCGCTGCGCGCGCGTGCCCTAGCTCGGTTCGGCGCTCTCGATCACGCGCCTGCCGTCGAGCGTGAGCCGCCAGCGCAAGCCGCGGCGCGTGAGCTCGGCCGTGTAGACCGAGTCGATGTAGAGCCGGCGCGCGAGGCCGGCCGCGAGCCCGCACGCGAGGAGGAGCGGCAGCACGAGCCTCCAGTCGCCCGACAGCTCGCACGCGAGGACCGCCGCGGTGATCGGCGCGTGCGTCGTGGCGGCGAGCGCCGCGGCGAGCCCGACGACCGCGTACGCGCCGGACGTGCCGATCGCATCGCCGAACAGGCCGTGCATCCCGGCCGCGTAGAGCGTGCCGAGGCAGCCGCCGAGCAAGAGCGTCGGCGTGAACACGCCGCCGGGGTTGCCCGAGCCGACCGAGGCCGCGGTCGCGATCGGCTTGGCGACGAGCAGCCACGCGACCGCGGCGATCGCGAGCTTGCCGTCGAGCAGCATGCCGAGCGGCTCGAGCCCGTTGCCGGTGACGAGCGGCAGCGCGCACAGCACGCCGCCGCAGGCCAGCCCGCCGGCCGCCGGCCGCACCGGCAGCGGCAGGTGGCGCCACAGCACGTCGGCGCGCGACAGCAGGCGCAAGAAGCCGACGCCGAGCGGCGCCGCGACGAGGCCGAGCCCCGCGAACGAGATCAGCTCGAGCGGCGAGCGCGTGCCGAAGTCGTGGACGCCGTAGATCGGCGCGTCGCCCGACGCCAGGCGGGTGACGGTCGTCGCGATCACGGTCGCGATCAACATCGGCACGACGGCCTCGAGCACGAGCACGCCGGTCACGATCTCGACGACGAACAGCGTCGCCGCGATCGGCGCGTTGTACGCGGAGGCGAAGCCGGCGGTCACGCCCGCCGCGAGCACCAGCCGCGCGGTCGCGTCGTCGAGGCGGAACACGCGGCGCGCCGCTTCGCCCGAGGCCGCGCCCATCTGGATCAGCGGGCCTTCGCGGCCGAGCGAGTTGCCGGTCGTGATCGCGAGCCACGCGCCGAACGCCTGCAGCGCGCTGCGCACGAGCGGGATGCGCGCGCGGCCGAGCACGATCGCCTCCATGATGTAGCCGACGCCGCCCGCGCCGCGCCGGCGCGCGAGCTCGAGCCCGATCAGCCCGGCGCCGAGGCCGCCGGCGGCCGGCAACAGCAAGCGCTCCCACCACGGCGCGTGCTCGATCATCGCGACGAGGTCGGCGCCGCCGAGCAGCCGGACGACCGCCGCGTGCGACACGCGAAACGCGACCGCGAACGCGGCCGCGACGATCGCGACGATCACGACCGCAGGCGCCAGCCGCAGCCATTGCCGCATCTACCGCCGCATCTGCGTCTGCGAGCGCCGATCCTGCTGCGCGGGCGGGCTCGGCCACAGCAGGTGAAACAGGCGCAAGCTGATCACGAGCAGCGCGTACTCCTGCAAGTCACCGCCCGAGTCGCGCAGCACCGAGAAGTTGAAGTCGACGAGCGCGAGCGCGTCGCTGATCAGCGCGAGCAGCTGATCGACCGCTGGCGTGGGCGTCTGCTTGTCGAAGGCCCACGCGTTGAGCTTGCCGCGCAGCGCGTCGAACATCGGCTTGATGCGCGCGTGCAGCGCGGTGATCCGGTTCGGGCGCAGCCACGTCAGGATCATCCCGGCGAGCGCGCGGCAATCGCCCGACATCGCCTCGGGGCCCATCGCGGGCTCGACCAGGCCGATCATCGCGGGCACGACCGTGCGAGTCTCGGCGATGCCTTTGAACAGGAGCGCGCCCGGCGAGATGTTGTTGTGCGCCATGCCGTGCTCGTGCAGCGCCGCAACCTGGCGGATCACGAGGAAGCCGAGCGCGAGCGCGCCGTCGACGTGCAGGTCGAGCTCGGCGATGCGATCGCCGAAGCGCGGCTCGTCGACGTACTCGCTGAACAACAGCAGCGAGCTCGTGTTCGCGTCGTAGATGACCTTGTGCAGCGACGTCAGCAGGCCCTGGCGCACGCGCTTCAGGATCGGCCAGAAGAAGCGCTGCCAGTCCTCGACGAACGCGCGCGGATCTTTCAGCTTCGATAGATCGATCTGCGTGACGAGCTTCGGGAAGATGTTCGCGTCGGGGAACCCGCCCGACTGCACGAGATCCGGACGCGGCGTCGCCAGGAAGATCGGATGACCGCGCACGCGCCCGAGGCTGCGCACGACATTGTAGCCCCACTCCCACACCGCGTGCTCGGCTGCAGCGACGACCTCGGCGGTGATCGTCGGGTCGGAGCTGATCGCCTGCGCGACCACCGACTCGACCACCTTCGCCTGCTCCTCGCCCGCGTTCGTCTGCAGCCGCTGCCGGGACTTGCGCTGCGATTCGTCGGGCAGCTCGCGCAGCATGCCCTTGAGCTCCTGCACGACCGCGGCCACCGACGGGAACCGCTGCGTCGGATCGCGCTCGAGGCAGCCTTCGATCACCGGGCGCAGCACGGTCGGGAAGTTGTCCGGATAGAACACCTTGCTGCGCCCGCCGACGACGACGCCCTCGGCGATCCGGATGAGCAGCGCCCACATGTCGTCGGCCGCGCCGTAGAGCAATTGCTCGGTGAACAGGCCGTGCAGCGCGCCGCCGATCGCGTAGATGTCGAGCGACGTGTTGATCGGCGAGTCCATCAGCGCCTGATCGACGGTCTCGGGAGCGACGCTCCAGCCGGGCGAGCCGAAGATGCGGCCCTTGTAGTACTGGCGATACGTCTGGTTGCCGATGTCGTCGAGCGACATCGCGAGATCGAAGTCGAACACGTAGGCGACGTTCCCGCCCTCGTCGACGAGGATGTTGCGCAGCGTGAAGTCGCGGTGCACGAGCCGCGCCGAGTGGAGCGTCGCGAGGCCCTCGAGCGCCTGCACGAGCAGCTTCGTGCGCGCGCGGGGCGTGAGCGAATGGTGCGCGATCGCCTCGAGCAGCGTCTTGCCCATGCGCGGCGTGACGAACAGGTAGTTGTCGGCGATCGGTGCCGACACGTACGTCGGCAGGATGTTCGGGTGCTCGATCGCGGCGATCCGCGCCATCGCGGCGAGGTTGTTGTGGTGATCGCGGCGCGTCACCTCGTCGGTGCGCAGCTGGTAGAGATAATTCGAGTGGAAGACCTTGCCGACGACGCGCTCGACGATCCCGCTCTCGTCGTCGCGGCGCTCGAGCTCGTAGACCGTGCCCATGCCGCCGTTGGACAGGTGCTGGCCGTTCGTGCGGTAGAGGTAATGGTTGTAGCGAAAGACGATCCCCGCCTGTCCGAGGTCGTCGGATCGCAGCGTGCCGATCGACATCGTTTCGACCCAGGTGTCGTCCATCCGCCGGCGCAATGATAACCGGCTGAATTCCCTCGGGTCCACATCTGCGAGGCGTGTTGTCGCAGACCGCGGTGTCGGCTCGTCGCCATGGCATCAGATGTGGTACCCCAGCGGCGGACATGCTCGAGCATCGCCTGGCCAAGCTCGCCGCATTCGCGACCTTCGTGCTGCTGGTGATCGGAGGCACGGTGAATCCCACGGGTTCGAGCCTCGCGTGTCCGGAGCCGACACTGGTCTGCCACGGCCAGCTGTTTCCACCGATGGTGGGCGGCGTGCTCTACGAGCACGGTCATCGGCTCGCCGCGATGACGGTCGGGATGCTGCAGATCGCGCTCACGATCGCGCTGTTCACGCGGCGGCCGCAGCTGCGCCGGATCGCGTGGCTGCTGCTCGGCCTGGTGATCGCGCAGGGCACGCTCGGCGCGATCACCGTCAAGTTCAAGCTGCCGTGGTTCGTGTCGACCGCGCACCTGCTGCTCGGCATGAGCTACTTCGCCACGCTGATCTACACCGCGTTCCGCACGCGGCCGGCGCCGAGCGCGCTCGAGCTCGACCGCCACGAGAAGCTGCGCGGCGACCTCGGCCGCGCGCGCAAGTGGATCGCGCTCGCGTGCGGCGCGGTGTTCGTGCAGCTCCTGCTCGGCGCGCTCGTGCGCCACCTCGGCGCCGCGATGGTGTGCCTCGGCATGCCGGCGTGCCTGCGCGACGGCACGTGGTGGCCCGACGCCGCGGTTCAGGACCTGCACATGATTCACCGCGCGTTCGGCGTCGTCGTCGCGGTCGTGACGACGGCCGCCGCGATCGCCGTGTGGCGGCGGACGCGCGACTGGCCGCAGCTGCGCATGCTCGCGGCGCTCGCGCCGGTGCTCGTGCTCGCGCAGCTCGCGCTCGGCGTGGCGACGGTGGTGACGCTGCGCGCGGTGCCGCTCGCGGTCGGCCACTTCGCAGGAGCCGCGAGCCTGTGGGCGCTGTGGACGAGCGCGTGGCTGATGAGCGGGCGGCGCCAGCCGGCGGTCGAGCTCGACGTGCCGGTCGCACGCGTGGTGCCGGCGTGACCGCACGCGCGTTGACGGAAAAGACCGGCGACCTGGTCGCGCTGGTCAAGCCGCGCATCATGGTGATGGCGCTGCTCACCGCCGCGGGCGCGCTGTCGCTCGCACCGGTCGCGGTCACCACCGTGCACGCGTTGCTGTTGCTCGCCGGCACCGCGCTGATCGTCGGCTCCGCGAACACGCTCAACATGTGGCTCGAGCGCGACACCGATTGCCTGATGTCGCGCACGAAGAATCGGCCGCTGCCGCAGCAGCGGCTCGCGCCGGCGACCGCGCTCACGTTCGGCATGATCCAGGGCGCGCTCGCGCTGCCCGTGCTCGCGCTCGCCGGGGCGGTGCCCGCCGCGCTCGGGCTGGTCGCGCTGCTGCTCTACGTCGGCGTGTACACGCCGATGAAGCAGCGCACGCACTGGGCGACGTGGATCGGCGCGGTTCCCGGCGCGATGCCGGCGCTGATGGGCTGGACCGCCGCGACCGGCCGCATCGATCTCGCCGGGCTCGCCGTGTTCGGCGTGCTGTTCTTCTGGCAGATCCCGCACACGCACGCGATCGCGATCTATCGCCAGCGCGACTACGAGGCCGCCGGCTTGAAGACGCTGCCCGGCATGCACGGCGTGCCTGCCGCGCGGCGCGCGATCGGCGCGTTCCTCGTCGTGCAGGTCGCGGTGAGCGTCATGCCGTGGTGGCTCGGTGTCGCCGGCACGCCGTATCTCGTCGCGGCGGTCGTGCTCGGCGCCGGCGTGCTCGTCCAGGGCTTCGTCGGGCAGCACGGCGCGAAGTGGGCGCGCGGCGTGTTCCTCGCGTCGATCGTGTACCTGCCGATCCTGTTCGCGACGATGGTCCTGAGCGGCCGCGCCTGAGCTCGACGATGTGGGCCGAGCAGATCCATCCCGCGCTCAACGCCGCGCTCAACCTGACGTGCTTCGTGCTGCTCGTCGCCGGCCGCATGGCGATCGCGCGCGGCGACCGCGCGCTCCACCGCAAGCGCATGGTCTCGGCGGTGACGGTGTCGGTCGTGTTCCTGGTGTCGTACGCGATCCGGTTCGCGACCACCGGCCGCCACGACTATCCCGGCGACGGCTGGGATCGCGTGCTGTACCTGCTGATCCTGTTCTCGCACATGACGCTCGCCGTCGTGCTCGTGCCGCTCGTCGTCGGAGCGTTGCGCCGCGCGCTGCGCGGAGATTTCGCGGCGCACCTGCGCCTCGTGCGGTTCACGTGGCCGATCTGGGTCTACGTGTCGGTGACCGGCGTGATCGTGTACTTGATGCTGTATCACCTCGCGCCGGCGCTGCACGCCTGACCGACGCAGAGGCGTACCCGCGTCGTCGGTGGTGCGGCGGTCCCCGGCATGGTCACGACGACCTCGCGCTCGTGGATCTCCGCGATCGTGAGCTCGCCAGGGAGCACCTCGTGCGTGTCCATCGCGAGGAGCTGCGCCTTCCACGCGCGCGTGATCCCGTCCTTCTCGCCGGCCGCGACGACCATCCGCACGACGCCGCCGTCGACGCTCACCGCGACGATGCGCGCCCGAAGCACCGTCGGCGGCACGCGGCACTCTTCGTCGCCGCGAGCCTGTTCGCGACCTCGCGCGACATCGGCGAGCACGTCGATCTTGTCTTCGAGATCGGTCAATTGCGGCGGAATCCGCCGATCGCCCCCCGTGACAGTCACGGTGGCGTTCCCGATCTCGATCACGGCCGTCGCTCCACCGAACATCATCGGCTGATCGTAGTTCGGCAGGGAACCGAACCCGATCGCCTCGAATCCGCGCGCGAGCTCGTCGACGACCGCCGGATCGACGTGCGTCACGCGGCGTCCCGCGACGGCGACATCCACGCGCCCGTAGTAGTCGACGGTGCCGTCCCGGTACACGGCGACCGAGTAATTCGGGCACCTGCCGTCGCACGAGAAGTGCGCGACGCGTACGACGATGGGTGCGGTCGTCGGCGGGCACGCGGCCTGCTCGGCGACGTCGACGACCGCGGCCTCGCTCGGCGTCACGCGCGGAGGCGGCGCGGCGTGCGGTGCTGCGCCGCACGCAACCAGGCCCAGGACGATCGCGCGCCTCACGACGCGGCGAGCTCGTAGGCCAGGCCCCAGCGGATCCCGCGATCGCACACGATCAGCACCGGTGCCTGCAACTTCGACACGATGCGCGCGTAGATCGCGACGCCGGCGACGATCACGTCGGCGCGCTGCGGCTCCATGCCGGGCAGCATGCGGCGCTCGGCGGTGGTCATCGCCGCGAGCCGCGCGTAGTGCGCGGCGAGCGCGGCCGGCGAGATGCGCAGGCCGGTGACGGCATCGGGATCGTACGCGGTCAGCGCGAGGTGGACGGCCGCGAGCGTGGTCGCAGTCCCCGCGGTGCCCACGATCGGCACGCGCGCCGGCAGCGACAGGGTCGCGAGGCGTGCGTCGATGGTGGCGTCGAGCGCGCGCAGCTCGCTCTCGCCCGGCGGATCCGTGCGCAGGTGGCGCTCGAAGAGCCGGACCGCGCCGATCGGCACGCTCGTCGCCGACGTCACGTGCACACCGTCGGAGGCGATGAGCTCGGTCGAGCCGCCGCCGACGTCGACCACGATGTACGGCTTGCCCGCGAGGTCGGGCAGCGCGCGGGCGACCGACACGAACGCGAGCTCGGCCTCGCGCGCGCCGTCGATCACTTCGATCGACGCGCCCAGGATCTGCTCGGCCGGCCGCACGAACTCGGCGGCGTTCGCGGCCTCGCGCAGCGCTTGCGTGCCGATCACGTGCGGTACACGCACGTCGTGCTCGTCCATCACGCGGCGATACTCGCGACAGATCTCGAGGCTGTTCGCGATCGATTCCGCGGCCAGCCGACCGCTCGCGTCGAGCCCCTTGCCGAGCCGCCCGAACCGGCACAGATCGACGACGCGCCGCGCCTGATCGTCGACGATCAGCAGGAGCAGCGTGTTCGTGCCGATGTCGATGATCGCGATGTTGCTCATTGCCGGAACCACGCGCACTTGTTGTCGATGCATCCGCAGAACGTCGGTGCGGGCTCGTGCTCGTAGATCAGAGTTTCGGCACCACCTGTGAGGTACCACGCCTGACACAACTGGCCGCGGCCGTCGCAGTCGCCGTCGTCGGCGCACGCGCCGCGGCCAGGATCGAGCGCGTGGCGCGCACCGTTGGGGACGTACGTGCCGTGCGTCGAATAATGCTGCATCGGCTTGCACGCCGCGCCGTCGCGGCACGGCGGCCCCGCCGCCTCGACCAGCGTCACGTCGACCGCCAGCCGTGCGTCGGCGAAGCCCGCGCGATCGAGCGTGTCGGCGAGCGTCATCGCGAACGCTTCGAGCGGGAGCTGGCACGCCCATAGGTGGACGTCTAGGCACGTACGCACGTCGGCGTCCGCGCACGTCTTGGCGTGGCTGCTCCGTGCGATCGAGGCGATCGCAAGCTCGCGTGTGAACGCGTCCCACAGCTTCTGGCCGTCGGAGTCGTCGACCACACGGCCGTCGCGCTGCAAGTGCACGCCTCGGGCGCGTGCGGTCACGGCGAACGGCCCGATACGCGCCGGCAGATCGGCGGTGAGCTTGCCGTCCTTCGCGCGCTGTACGCACGCCAGGTCGACCTTCGGCTCGGGCTCGCGCTGCTCCGGCGCGCGGTGCGGCGCGCTCGACCCGCAGGCCGCGACCACCGCGATCCATGCGCGCGTCACAGGCCCATCTGCTTGGCGACGATCACCTTCATGATCTCGTTCGTGCCGGCGTAGATGCGCTGCACGCGCGCGTCCATGAACGCGCGCGTGACCGGGTACTCGAGCATGTAGCCGTAGCCGCCGAAGAACTGCAGGCAGGTGTCGATCACCTCCTGTGCCATGTCGGTGGTCCAGAACTTCGCGATCGAGCACTCCTTCACGAGGTACTTGCCGGCGACGTGCTCGGCGAGGACCTTGTCGACGTACGCGCGGCCGACCTCGCACTTCGCGAGCGCCTCGACGAGCTTGAACTGCGTGTTCTGGAACTTCGAGATCGGCTTGCCGAACGCGTGGCGCTCCTTCGTGTACGCGACCGTGTCGGCGAGCACCTGCTCGGCGCCCGCGACCGCACCGATCGCGACGCACAGGCGCTCCTGCTGCAGCTTTTGCATCAGCATCATGAAACCGCCGCCCTCGGCGCCGAGCAGGTTCGCCGCCGGTACGCGACAATCCTCGAAGTAAAGCTCGCTCGTGTCCTGCGACGCCATGCCCATCTTGTGGAGGCGCTTGCCCTTCGAGAAGCCGGCGCGCGCGGCCTCGACCACGAACAGCGAGATCCCTTTGTGCGCGTTCGCCGGGTCGGGATCGGTCTTCGCCGCGACGACGACGAGATCGCACAGCTGGCCGTTCGAGATGAACGTCTTCTGGCCGTTCAACACGTAATCGTCGCCGGAGCGCACCGCGGTCGTCGCGATCGCGGCGAGGTCCGACCCGGTGCCGGGCTCGGTCATCGCGATCGCGGTGACGAATTCACCCGACGCGCAGCCGGCGAGCCACCGGCGCTTCTGGTCGTCGCTCCCGAACGTCTCGATGTACGGCACGACGATGTCGGAGTGCAGGCCCATCGCGAAGCCGCTCTCGTAGACGCGCGCGAGCTCCTCCATCACGACGACCGACATCAGGAAATCTCCGCCCGCGCCGCCGTGCTGCTCGCCGAGCCAAGGGCACAGGAATCCCTGCGCGCCGGCCTTGCGCCAGGTGTCGCGGTCGACCTGGCCCTGGTCGCGCCAGCGCGCCTGGTGCGGCACGATCTCGCGCTCGGCGAACGCGCGAAAGGCCTTGCGAAACGTGTCGTGCTCTTCGCGAAACAGCGTGCGATCCATGCCCGTTCCTAACACGCGCCGTTTTCGATCGCAGCCTGCCCCGGTTTTCGCGTACGCTGGACGCATGGCCGACGGAGGGCGCCAGCGACCGGCGCGGGCGACGAGGCGCTTCGACTCCTCGAAGCTCGTCGAGCGCATGCGCTCCGCACGCGACGATCACAAGCCGACCCCGGCCGACGAGCTCGCGCTCCCGCGCACGCGCACGGTCGAGGATCCGCTCACCACCGGCGTGCTCGCCGAGGCCACGCGCCAGCCGGCCGAGCAGCTCGAGTTCGGCGAAGAAGTGATCGAGGACGTCGTGGATAACCTCGGCGAGCAGCCCGCGAGCCATCCGAATACGCGCCGCCGGCGTGAGTGATTGGATCGTCGATCGCGCGGGCGTGACGGTCTCGGCGTTCGTCAAGGAGCGCGCCGACGTGCCGTGGACGGTCGCGAAGCGTCACGTCACGAGCGGCAAGGTGTTCGTCGACGGCGAGCGCGTGACCGCGATCGATGCGCGGCTCGCCGCCGGTCAGCGCGTCGAGCTGCGGATGGCGGCGCCGCGCCCGCACGATCCCGCGCGCGAGGGCGTGCTCGTCTACGACGACCCGCACGTCGTCGTGATCGACAAGCCGGCGGGCGTGTCGAGCGTGCCGTATGACGAACGCGAGACCGGCACCGCGATGGATCTCGTGCGCGGCGCGTGGCGGCGGATGGGCAAGCCGGCGACGACCGTGCCGCTGCACGTCGTGCATCGCATCGATCGCGCGACGAGCGGCCTGCTCGCGTTCGCGAAGAGCAAGCGCGCCGAGATCGGGCTCGCCGCGCAGCTGCGCGCCCACGAGATGGAGCGCGTGTACGTGTGCGTCGCGCACGGCGAGGTTCGCCCCGGCACGATCGAATCGCAGCTCGTGCCCGACCGCGGCGACGGGCTGCGTGGCTCGACGAGCGATCCCGAGCGCGGCAAGCGCGCGGTCACGCACGTCGCGGTGCGCGAGCCGCTGCGCGGCGCGACGCTGTGCGAGGTCCGGCTCGAGACCGGCCGCACGCACCAGATCCGCATCCATCTCGCGGAGGGCGGGCATCCGCTCGTCGGCGAGACCGTCTACATTCGCGACTATCGCGGGCCGGTCATCGAGTCGCCGCGGTTGATGCTGCACGCTGCGACGCTCGGGTTCGTGCATCCGATCACGGGCGAGCGCGTCGCGCTGGCGAGCGAGCCACCGGCGGATTTCGCAGCCGTCGTCGCGCGGCTGGCGTATACGAAGGGGGCATGACCGACCTCGCGATCCGGTTCGCGCGCGCCGACGACGTGCCGACGATCCTCGCGTTCATTCGCGAGCTCGCCGAGTACGAGCGGCTCGCCGACGAGGTCACCGCCGACGAAGCGCAGCTGCGCGCGACCTTGTTCGGCGTGCGGCCCGCCGCCGAGGTGCTGATCGCGGAGCTATCCGGCGCGCCGGTCGGGTTCGCGTTGTTCTTCCCGAACTACTCGACGTTCCTCGGCAAGCCCGGCCTGTATCTCGAGGATCTGTTCGTGCGCCCCGCCGCGCGCGGCAAGGGCGTCGGCGCCGCGCTGATGTCGGCGTGCGCGCGCATCGCCGTGCAGCGCCACTACGGCCGCTTCGAGTGGAGCGTGCTCGACTGGAACGAGCCCGCGCTGCGCTTCTACGCCAGCCTCGACGCCAAGCCGCAATCGGAGTGGACCGTGCACCGCCTGGTCGGGCGCCCGCTCTACGAGCTCGCCGAGCGCTGGCCGCATCCGATCGGCCGCACGTAGCAACACTCTAGTGATTGTCACATTCCGGCTGGCTACTCCGCGCAGAACGCGCGGCCGCGCCGTGGATCCTGTGGACAGCGCCGACCGTCGACACTCGTGGGATGCGCTGCCCACAGGCTCCACCGCGCCGGACGAGAGCGCGTACGCTCCGATCGGA
>DATJXL010000170.1:0-22375 GCA_035500135.1 Kofleriaceae bacterium | reverse complement strand
GTACTTCATATGTGCTTCCTTGGTTAAGATCGAACGTTCGATCCCACTCCAAGCAAGCGATGTACCCCCATCGCTACGCCCGCTCTCGGCGGGCGTGACCGCTCGCAGTGACGCGGTCAGAACACGTAGCCGATGTTGCCGCTCACGCCCCAGCGGCTGAGCGCGCCCGTGCCGTTGTTGGTCGAGCCGTTCGCGATGTCGCTGCCGCCCCACGCGAAGCGGTACTCGCCGCGCACGTCGAGCACCAACTGGTCGAAGTACGCCGCGATACCGCCGCCGGCCGGCACCTCGAGCACGTCGGCGCTCGTCGCGACGTCGGCGAGCGCCGCTGTCGACGTCGTCAGATCGTAGTGACGCCACGCCGCACCGCCGTAGATGAACGGCTGGATCGGATAGTCGACCGTGGCATTGAGGCGCAGTACGGCCTGCGCGCCGTTACCCGTCAGCGTCCCGTGGTTGTCGGCGATCGTGTTGTACGTCTGCGCCGATCCGATGTACGAGACCTCGCCGGCGAGGTACTGGCGCGTACCGAACGTCAGGCGCGCATCCCAGCTGCCACCGATGTTGGTGGTGTTGTGCATCGAGCCTGCGAAATCGTCCACACCGCCGCCGACGCTGAGCGCGACGCCGACGTCCTTGACCCACGACGTGCCCGCAGCTTCGCCTTCGGGCTCGTATGCGGGCTGCGGCGCCGGCTGTGCCTGCGCCGGCTGAGGGCATCCCGCTGGAGCGTTCGCGGTCGGCTTCGACGGGCAGCTCACGGTTTCGGAGCTGTCGTCGTTCGAAGCCTGAGCGGTCTGCGACGGAGCCTGATCCGGTGCGGGATCGTTCGCAGGAGCTGTCTGCGCGTAGGCGGTACCGCCGACCAGAATGGTCAGTGCGATCCCGCTGAGTTTTTCCTTGAGAGTCATCATAGAAACCTCCAGCTCCGGCATCAGCACCCGACGTGCCATCGCATGCGATCTCCTCGCGCTCGTATGAACGACGGAGATCTACGGGCGAATCGCGGCGAGGCCGCGCGATCGGCTGCGAGATCCGCCCTCGGCCGGATCGACATAGGCGCTCGCGCGGCACGAGCGCTTGGCGAGAAATGGCCGTATCACCGGTACGGCGTGCCCCGCGCAATCGTTGCGAACTGGGGTAATCCCGATCACCCACCTCACCGATGCCTTGGAGTTTTTCGCTCCTGATGGAAATCACCGTTGATAGGGCAATTCACCTAGGTAGAAACGTTTGCCTTCGCTCCGAAACGTGCGAAGCAGGCGACCATGCAATCGGCGGTGGCGTTGGAACGCACGATTCAGGTCTGTCTGATCGACGATCATCCGCTGTTCCGGCAGGGCCTTGCCACGGTGCTCGGCCGCGAACCCAACATCGAGATCGTCGGCGAGGCCAGCCGTGCTCAGGAGGCGCTCGACCTGGCGCGCCGCACGAACGTGGATGTCGCGGTCGTCGATATCTTGATGCCCGGGCTATCGGGCATCAGCTTGACGAGCGAGCTGCTCGATCTCCGGCCCGAGTGCCGCGTGCTCGCGCTGTCGGTGATCGACGAGCCCGGCATCATCGCGGACACCGTGCGCGCGGGCGCCTGGGGGTACGCGCTCAAGATCCAGCCGGTCGAGGAGATCGTGGAGGCGATCCGCCAGCTGGTCGGCGGCGTGCGCTACCTGCCGCCGGCCGTGGCCACCGATCGGATCGAGGCGGAGCTCGCGTCGACTCCGCAGCGCCCGTTCTCGCGACTCACCAAGCGCGAGCGCGAGGTGTTCGAGCTCCTCATCCGTGGTTATTCGAACGACGAGATCGCGACTCGCCTGTTCATCGCCCGCCGCACCGTAGAGACGCATCGCCACCGCGTCATGCACAAGCTGTCGACACACTCGGTCGCTCAGATGCAACGGCTCGCTGCGCGCCATGGTGGGCTCGGGCCATAACGATCCGCACGGCACCGCGGCCGATCGAGCCATCGCGGTGTCTCACGCGCTGCTGTGCGCGTTGCTCGACGAGCTCGGCGCGGAGCGCGCGAACGAGCACGAGCGGCGCCGGCTCGGCGCGTCGCGTGCCCTGCAGCTCGTGCCGTGGCCCGCGGCGCTGTTCGCCGGCGCGCGAGCGCTCGACTCGGTGAGCAACGCGGCGTGGCGCGCGACGTTCGAGCAGGTCGACGCCTGGCCACGACGGATCGGCGAGGCGATCGCGACCGTGCGCGCGCTGCCGTCTTCGCATCACACGGTCGAGCTCGAGGCCAAGCTCCGCGACCATGCCGCGCATTTCGCCGTGGCACTCCGGCTGCTCGCCGATCACGAGGGCGTGGTCGTCGTGGCGCTCGACATCACCGAGCAGGTGATCGCGAGGCGACTCGGTGCCGATCGGAACGCGCTCGCCTGGTCCGGCCCTCCAGGCGGTGCGCCGATGTACTACGGCGAACGCTGGCGCACCGAAGTCGGATCGGGCTGGCACGCGGCGATTCACCCGAGCGATGCGCCCCGCTGGATCGCCGCGCTCGCCGAGATCGAGCGCGGCCGCGATCTCGCCGAGACCGAGCTGCGCCTGCGCATGAAGCACGGATCGTTCGTGTGGCACCGCGTGCGGCTCGCCCCGGGACGCGACGAGGTGATCGGCTGCGCGGTCGATATCGATCGCGAGCGTCGCGACCGCATCGCGCACGACGAGCTCGTACAGCAGCTGGACGCGACGCGCGACGAGGTGGAGCGCGCGAATCGCCTCAAGGATCGCGTGCTCTCGGCACTCGGCCACGAGCTGCGCGGGCCACTCGCGGCCCTCTCGCTGTGGGAGCGCGTGCTGCGCGATCACAACGACGAAGACGACGCGCGGCGGCGCGCGCTCGACGCGATTCGCGATGGCGTGGCCGAGCAGTCCCGGCTCGTCACCGATCTGCTCGACCTCGCGCGCGGGCTCGGCGGAGACCTACATATCGACGTGCGCACGATCGACGTCGAACGAATCGTCGCGGAGGCCGTGAGCGCGGCGCGCACCCACGCTCGAGCAAAGTCGATCGACCTGGTCAGCATCGTTACGACCCCACCGGGTCCTGTTCGCGCGGACGGGGCACGCATGAAGCAGATCATCGGCAATCTGCTCTCCAACGCGATCAAGTTCACCGACGCGAACGGCAAGGTCACCGTCACGACCAGCACGCGCGATGGCGTCGTCACGATCGAGGTGCAAGATTCCGGGCGCGGCCTAGCGGCCGATGCGCTGGCGCGCGTGTTCGAGCCATTTCATCGCGTCGAGGGTGTGCTCGCGCACGGCGAGCGCCGGATCGGGCTCGGCCTCGCGATCGCGAAGCTCCTCGTGAACCTGCATCGCGGTACGTTGGACGCGACCAGCGACGGACCGGGTACGGGCTCGACGTTCACGCTGACGTTACCGTGCGCAAATCTCGCGCGCGGCGAGGCCGGTGAACCGGACGTGCAACCACTGCGAAACCTTCACGGTGCGCGCGTGCTGATCATCGATGACGACGTTCGCACGCGGGACGCGCTCACGCTTATCTTGCAGCGCGAGGGTATCGTCGTCGAAACCGCGAGCTCCGTCGACGGTGGGCGCGCGTGCATCGCCGCCGCCGAGCCTCAGGCTGTCATCTGCGACCTCGCAATGCCTGGTGAGGACGGTTACAGCTTCGTACGCGAATTGCGCGCAGCCGGGCGCGCGATTCCTTCGATCGCGCTCACTGGCTACGCGACTAGCCACGACGTCCAGCATGCACTCGACGCCGGATTCGACGTTCATCTCGCCAAGCCGATCAGCGTCGGTGCACTCCTCGATAGGCTGAGTGATCTTCTCTCCGGAACGCGTTCGGTTTCGGGTCGGAGAATTACGTAGAAACCTGTATTGGCTCGCATGCACGCGATCGTGGAGAAAGCTCTCCATGGAGAGAGACTGTGGGCGGCAGGAAACGAAGAAGCTCGTACAGCTGGCGAGTGGGACGGGACAGCACGCTCCGTTGGCAATCGACGATCGCGACGAGAGCTTTCAAGAGCTCGCGCAGATCGTTCATGACCTGAAGAACCCGTTGTCATCGATCTCGCTCGACGTGGACGTGCTCCATGCGCGCTTGTGCGACCGCCCCGAAGTGATCACGGCGCTCGATCGCATTCGCCGCAACGTCGGCTTTCTCGATCGCCTCATCTACGATCTGCTCGATGTCTACACGGCCGCGAACGGACGCCTCGCGCTGCACCGCAGCCCGTGCGACCTGACGTCGCTGCTCGCGTCCGTGATCGCGCGCGTCGTGCCGAATGCGGATCAGCCGCGCGTCTTCTTGACCGCCACGTCCGCGACCGTCGTGCACCTCGACGAGTTGCGCATCGAGCGCGTGATCGCGAACCTGCTCGACAACGCACTTCGTTACACGCCGCCGAGCTCCGGCGTCGTCGTGCGCCTGAGCGCTAACGCGGACGACGCGCAGGTCTCGATCTGCGATGCGGGTCCGGGGCTGTCGGCCGCCGAGATCGACGTCGTGTTCGAGCCGTATCGGCGCGCGTCGAGCTCGGTCGGGCGGTCCGGCAACGGTCTCGGGCTCTTCGTGTGCAAGCGAATCGTCGAGGCGCACGGCGGCCGGATCGGCGTCGAGAGCGTGCGGGGCGAAGGCGCACGCTTTTACTTCGCGTTGCCGCGCGAGCGCTGAGCCCGCGGCTGTTACAGCGCGATGCGCAACCGGATCCTGATCGTCGAGTGCGACCCCGAGCCCGCGCGCCTGCTCGCGCACGACCTTCACGCGCTCGGCTACGCGTCGGTGATCGCGAGCTCGGTCCACGCGTGCCTCGAGCGGCTGTCGCGGACGAGCGTCGAGATCGCGCTGATCGACGCGATGAAACCGCCGATCTCGGGGCTCGAGCTGTGCGGCATCCTGAGGGCTCGCTTTCCCGACGTGTTGCCGATCATCGCGGTCGAAAGCGATGCGGCCGACGTCGCGTTCGAGGCGCTGCGCGCCGGCGCCTACGATTGCCTGGTCAAGCCGGTCGGCGTACGCGACCTCGAGCTCGTGCTCGCGCGGGCATCGAGCCACCTCGCGATCCACCGCGAGCTCGCACGCGTGCGCACGGGGCCGCTCGACGAGAGCGTGGCAGCACCACACGCCGGCGGCCGGGCGATCCACCACACGCTCGAGCTCGTGCGCCGCATCGCACGCTCCGACACGACCGTGCTCGTCACCGGGGCGTCGGGAGCGGGCAAGGAGCGGATCGCGCGGGCGATCCACGACCTGTCGGATCGCCGCCCGCATCCGTTCGTCGCGATCAACTGCGGCGCCGTGCCGGTGTCGGTGCTCGAGAGCGAGCTCTTCGGCCACGTGAGCGGCGCGTTCACGGGGGCGAGCCACGAACGCGTCGGGCTGTTGTTGCGCGCCGCACACGGCACGATCCTGCTCGACGAAGTCGGCGAGATGCCTCTCGAGATGCAGGCGAAGCTCTTGCGCGTGCTCCAGGCGCGCACCGTGCGCCCGGTCGGCGGCGACGGCGAGGTGCCCTTCACCGCGCGCGTGATCGCAGCCACCAGCCGCGATCTCGAATGCGAGGTCGCGAGCGGTCACTTCCGCAAGGATCTGTTTCATCGCCTCAACGTGGTCGCGATTCCAGTGCCATCGCTGCGCGAGCGGCGCGACGAGCTGCTGTGGATGGCACACGTGATGCTGTGGCGATGCGCAGCGCGCGTCGGAAAGCCTGTACGCGGCATCACGGCTGCGGCCGCGCGCGCTCTGCTCGAATACGATTGGCCCGGCAACGTGCGCGAGCTCGAGAACTGCATCGAGCGCGCGATCGCGGTGTGCCGCCTCGACCACCTCACGATCGACGATCTTCCGCACAAGCTGCATCGCGCACGCGGCGCGTTCGCCGCGTGCGATCCGGAGGAGCTGGTGTCGCTCGTCGAGATGAAGCGCCGCTATCTGCGCAGCGTCGTCGAATCGTGCGGCGGAAACATGACGCAGGCCGCACGCATCCTCGGCATCGATCGCCGCACGGTCTCGCATCACCTCGCCGACAAGTGAGTAGGGCGATCATCCGGCCGGTACTCTCGCGAGCTGGGCCGAATGATCGCGTAGGGAGCGAGCGTGCCTCCCTAAGGAGGTACACAGGGCGCACACTCGCATGCGCTGTTCCCTACGACCGACGGTCGAGCAAACAGCGCACCATCGAACGTGACCGCGCGCGCGTTCGCAAAAATGTAGTGGCGTTCCGTATTGGCCGATTACGCGCGAGCCGTCACCGTGTTTCTGGCCACTGGACCTCGAGAGCGCGAAGGCGCCGCACTCTCGACGCGCGCGAAGGAGCATCGAGTGACCGCCCCCATAGGTCCGGATCAGATGCCGATTCCGATCGTGATCGTCAATCGGACAGGTGGCGTCATCGTCAACGAGACATTCGAGGACATGCTCGGCCGCCATCACGCGACACACGACCTCGAGCTGCGGTTGCCGCTCGCGACCTCGCGCGACGATCTCTCCCCCGAAGCGATCGCCGCGGCGGTCGCCGCGGCGCACACCCGCGCGGTCCGAGAGGTCAGCACGCTCGACGAAGCTCGGCACCTCGGGCTGCGCGCGCTCGTGCAAGCCGGTTCGAGCTCGTGGGTCGCGTATCCACTGCGCATCGCGGGCGAGACCGCCGGCGCGCTCGTCGTGGTGTGGCGTCATGCCGGCGCGTCGAGTCACGTCGGCTCGGCCGAAGTGCACGAGCTGCGGCGGCTCCTGCGCGAGCTCGTCATCCACCGCCAGCGCGCGCACGAGCAGCGCGTGAACGGCCACGACCTCACTCACCGCGCGTTCGTCGGCATGTCGCTGCCGGACGACAACCAGGATGGCGGTCGCTTCACCGAGGAGGACGAACACGTGCTGGACCTGTTCGGATCGCAAGCCGCGCTCACCATCGGTTGCTCGCACCAGCTGCAGCGTGCCGACGAAGCGATGCACCAGCTCGCGAGCCTCCACGACGAGCTGTCGGCGGTCATCGCGCACGAGATGCGCAGTCCGATCTCTTCGATCCTGCTCCGCATCGAGCTCTTGCTCGAGCACGGCGAGCGGCAGGGCGATCAGATCGCGGTGCCGATCGCGACACTGCGGCGACTGCGCGATGCCGGCCAGCGGATCTCGCGCATGGCCGAGGATCTGCTCAACGCCTCGCGCATCGAGCTCGGGCGCATGGCGCTCGACTTGCACGCGATCGCGCTGGCGGATGCTGTCGGCAAGCTCGTTGCCGAGCTCGAGCCGACACTCGGCGGGCGTGCGGTCGCGATCGACTCCGGACGCGACGTGCCACTCGTCTCCGCCGATCCGTTGCGCCTCGGCGAGATCGTGACAAACCTGGTCGAGAACGCGGCGAAGTATTCTGCGACCGGCCGGCCGATTCGAATCCACATCGAGCGCGACGGCGACGGCGCGCAGCTTTCGGTCGAAGACGAAGGCCCGGGCATCCCGCAGGACGAGATCCCGAAGCTGTTCGACCGGTTCTTCCAGGCGACGCGGCCGCGTGCCACGAAGACCGGCCTCGGTCTCGGCCTGTACATCACCAAAGGTCTCGTCGCGGCGCACAAGGGCCGCATCTGGGTCGACAGCGTGGTCGGTCGCGGCAGCCGGTTTCACGTCTGGTTGCCGAGCGCCGACGCGCCCGACCGAGATCCGTAGTCAACGCGCGATCGGAGCAAGTCACATGAAGCGGTTCAAGTCCGTGATCATCATCTCGACCGCGATCTCGGCGGCGGTCGCCAGCGCTGATCCGCCGACCGATCCACCGGCCGATGCGACGGCGAATCCACCGATGGTGTCGTCGCGCGAGCCCGCGCACCGCGTCCCGGCCGAGCCGGTGCCGGTGCCGGAGCAGCCGGAACCGGATGCATCGACGGCGCGGGGTGCGCCGCGGCCCGGATCCGAAAGCGGGCGTATCGAAGAGGAGGAGCCGACCGAATCGGTCGGGCGACAGATCGGCCGCGTCGCGCTGTACGTGCCGCGGTTCCTGTTCGAGCTCGCGACGCTGCCGGTGACCGGCACGTTCTACGCGGTCGATCGCTACCAGCTCGAGGATCGCTACTACCGGCTGTTCTACAACCGCGAGCGCAACGCCGGCATCGTGCCGACCGCGACGTATACGACCGGTTACGGCCTCACGGTCGGCGCCCTGGCCTTTCACGACGACACGTTCGGCGATGCCGAGCACTCCGAGCTCGAAGCGACGACCGGGTTCGAGTACCGCGTCGGGTTGCGCGCCGCGATCGATACCGGCGTGCGCTTCGATCCGGTGAAGCTCGGGATCTCCGGAAACTTCGATCGCCGCCCGGCCGAGCCGTTCTACGGCATCGGCAACAACGGCGACACCGTGAGCGCGACCGGCCACGAGGACATCAACCCGCTCGTCAATCCGACCGCGATCGGCACGTATTACCGCTACCAGGAGGCGCGCGCGGCCGCGACCGCCGACTGGTCGATGTTCTACAACATGCACCTGCTCGCGCTCGGGTCGATCACGCAGCTCGAGTACACGGCGAGCAACACCGGACCGTCGATCCAGGACGTCTACGATCCCATGACGCTGAACGGCTTCGACACGAAGACCGATCACGTCTACGGCCAGCTCGAGCTGGCCTGGGATACACGCCATCCGGCATCGCGCTGGGAGCCGATGACCGTGCACGGCGTCGGCTCGCTCGTGCTCGGCTACGGCGGCATCTCGCACCAGCTCGATAGCGACATCGACTTCTGGCACTACGGCGTCGAGCTCCAGCACTACATCCACCTCGGGCTCGGTCCGCGCGTGCTCGTCGCGCGCTTCCATGGTGAAGCGGTGACCGGCAACCTCGACGAGATTCCGATCAGCGAGCTGCCGATGCTCGGCGGCGCCCAGTACCTGCGCGGCTATTCGTATGCGCGGTTTCGCGATCGCATGGCCGGCATGGCTTCGCTGCAATACATGTGGTCGTTGACCGCGAACTCGACGGCGTACTTGTTCACGGATGCCGGCCGCGTGTGGCGCGGCTGGGACGATCTCAGCGTCGACGAGATGCACGCCGGCTTCGGGCTCGGTCTCATGATGTACGGCGGCAGCTCGTTCCTGGTCGACCTCGCGGTCGCGTCGTCGACCGACGGCGGCATCGCGTTTACGGCCGAATTCACTCCCGTGCTCGACGAACGACAGAGGTGGCGATGATGCGCTTCACACATCTTCTCTTCGCGATCGCGATCGGTTGCGGAGCGGCCGCGTCGAATTCCCACACCCTCCCCGTCGTGCGCTTCGCGAACGCGCCGCCGGCCACGATCGTCGACGACCGCCGCGACGTGCCGCGCCCACCAGCGCGACGCATCACGATGATGAACTACTACGGTTACATGTCGCTGTTCGAGCGACGCGTCACGTATGCGTCCGAGCTGCATCTGAAGCGACGCGCGCTCGGCACGAACTCGCTCGACGAGGTTCCGGACTCGACGTGGTTCACGAACCGCTCCGGGCTGACGCCGGCGCAGGTGCGCACCGGCCCGGTCACGGAGGACAATCCCGAGCAGCACGTGCCGTGGACGATCGTGAGCACGAAGTTCGGCGGCACCGAGCTCGGCTTCATCATCAAGGACGCGCGCGGCGTGAAGTTCGTGCTCAAGTTCGACGACCTCGATCATCCCGAGATCGAGACCGGCGTCGACGTCGTCGTCGATCGCCTGCTGTGGGCGAGCGGCTACAACGTGCCGGAGGATCAGATCTCGTACATCCGGCCCGATCAGCTGATCCTCGCGCCCGACGCGGTGACGAAGGACTCCGATGGTCACGCGATGGACAAGTTGCGCCAGCAAGACGTCGACAAGGTGCTCGCGCTGATCCCGCACGAGCCCGACGGCCGGATCCGCGGCTCGACCTCGCGCTGGATCGAAGGCACCGGCATCGGCGCGCATCCCACCGAGGGCGTGCGCAAGGACGATCCGAACGATCTGATCCCGCACGAGCGACGCCGCGATCTGCGCGGCATGTTCGCGATGTACTCGTGGGTCGACAACGTCGACGTCTGGCCCGGTAACTTCCTCGACAGCTGGATCGTCGATCCGGGAAACCCGAAGCGTCACTACGTCAAGCACTTCGCGCTCGACTTCGGGCGCGGCCTCGGCGCGATGGCGGCCAAGGAGCACGACCTGTCGCGCTCGCACGTCTACCGCTTCGACTTCGGGACCGCTTTCGCGAACCTCTACACGATCGGGATCGAGAAGTACGAGTGGGAGACGCGCCCGCAGGTGCAGATCCGCGGCGTCGCCTCGACGTTCACGGCCGCCGGCTTCGATCCCGGCCAGTGGCACAGCGACCAGGTGTACATGCCGTTCTACGAGATGGACCGTTACGACGGTTTCTGGGGCGCGAAGATCGTCGCGCGTTTCACGCGCGATCAGATCCGCGCGGCGGTCGAGGCCGGTCGCTACTCGGATCCGCTCGCGGTGCAGTACATCACCGACACGCTCGTCGCGCGCCAGCGCAAGCTCGTCGCGTACTGGTACAACCAGGTCAGTCCGCTCGATCGGTTCGCGATCGGCAGCCAGCTCTGCTTCGACGACCTCGCGATCACGCAGGGCTACGTCGCCGCCGGCACGCCGACGCACTACGCGATCAGCGTGTTCGACAAGCAAGGGCGTGCGATCGCCGCGCCCGGCGTGCTCGCGGCCGCGCTCGACGGCCACACGTGCATGCAGGCCGAGAAGCTCGGCAGCGATCCCGACGCGTACACGATCTTCCAGATCACGACCGTACGTCCCGACTTCCAGGGCACCACGTACGTTCACGTCGCGCGCGATTACGGCGGTGCACTGCGCGTCGTCGGAATCTGGAGGGTGTGATGCCGTTCGATGTACCGCCGGCGTGTCTCGACACGACCGCGATCGCCGACGACAGCTGTCCGAGCGGCGAGAGCCTCGTGCCGTACGTGTTCGTCGGGCTCGGCGCGAGCATGCGCCACTTCGCGCTCGCGCCGCGCCCGGTGTCGTCGCGCGCGGTCTCGGGCGCGCCGATGAACGACAACACGAGCGAGAGCGCGCTGACCTACGACGAACGCGTCGGCATCGGCTTGCCGCTCGGGCTCTACCTCGCGTCCGAGCTGGTCGCGATCGACGCGCCGCCCGCGCCGCGCGCGAGCGATCCGCAGCCCGTGCTGTTTGCCTTCTTGACAGCGGGCGTGTCGCAACGCGTGGGCGCGGTGTCACTCGCGGCCGAGCTCGCGGGCGGCGTCCTCGCGTATTCGTCGGGCGAGGACGGCGCAGCCGAGGCGCGGGCGCGCGCCGATCTATGGGTAATGCCTTGGTGCACGCTCGGCGCGGTCGTCGGAACGAGCCTGATCCGCAACGATGAGTGGGTGACCGGGTTCGAGGTCGGCATTCATACACACTCGTACGGCGCGCGCTAGCACGCGACTTGCGTGTTGCTGAAAGCGTGAAGCGCGCGTCGCTGGCGATCGGAATCGCGATGGTCGTGGCCGGCGGGCCAGCCGGTGCGCGCGACGAGTCATACACCGAGCTGTTCGGAGGCACCGCGTTCCTGTCGCGGCTTCCCGACGGGCCGGTGTACGGCTCGGTCCGCGTGATCATGTACGGCCACGGCTACATCAGCGACGACTGCCCCGACGCGAAAGCCGGCCGGTTCGTCGCCGAATACGACGGCGCGCTCGAGGTCGACGCCGACGGCATCATGAGGGCGCAGCTGTATCCGCACGAGCCGGGGCCGGTCGCGACCCCGGGTGGCTGCATCGCGACGACGATCGACGTGCAGCAGATCGATGGGATCCGCATCGAGCCGTACCTGCCGGGCCTCGACATGACCGGCTTCGGCTGGCTCGAATGGCAGACGCTGACGGCGGTCGACAACACGATGTTGCAGGACGGCAAGTTCGGCACCTTGTACACGTCGATGGCGTTCGAGCCCGTGCAACGGCCGCCCGAAGTGGCGCAATAGCGTACCGACCGCGTACCTGCGACGCCCTGCGACGGCCTCGGCGTCGCATTCTCGCCGCGTGCGGATGGTGGTAACTACGAAAGCTCGACATGCGAGCTCTCGGGGTATTTCTCGCGATCGGATGCGCCGCAGCATGCAGCAAGACCGCGCCGGCAGCCGAGTCCAACGGCCCGATGCCTCCCGCCGAGGTCACGGTCGTGACGATCAAGCCCGAGCGCGTGGCGCTCGCGACCGAGCTGCCGGGGCGCACGACCGTGTCGCTCGCGTCGGAGGTTCGCCCTCAGATCACCGGCATCGTCAAGGCTCGCACGTTCGAAGAAGGCGCGCGCGTCAAGGCCGGCCAGGTGCTGTACCAGATCGAGCCCGCGCAATATCAGGCCGCGTACGAGGGCGCGAAAGCGGACCTCGCGAGCGCGCAGGCCATGCTCGAGTCGGCGAAGATCCGCGACGAGCGCTACGCCGGCTTGCTCAAGATCGAGGGCGTGTCGAAGGAGGAGGCCGACGACGCGCGGCTCGCGCACGCGCAGGCGCAGGCGAACGTCGCGCAGAAGACCGCGGCGCTCGAGCTCGCGCGCATCAACCTCGGCTGGACGTCGATCACGGCGCCGATCAGCGGCACGATCGGCAAGTCGTCGGTGACACCCGGCGCGCTCGTCACCGCGAACCAGGCGACGCCGCTCGCGACGATCCGCTCGCTCGATCCGATCTACGTCGATCTGACCGAGTCGAGCGAACAGCGCCTCAAGCTCCGCGGCCAGGTCGGCGCCGGCAAGCTCGAAGCGGGCTCGACGAACGTGAAGCTGCTGCTGCCGGATGGCTCGACGTACGAGCGCGACGGCAAGCTCGAGTTCGCCGAGGTCGCGGTCGACGAGGCAACCGGCATGGTCACGCTGCGCGCGAAGTTCCCGAACCCCGACGGCACGCTGTTGCCCGGGATGTACGTGCGCGCCGTGCTCGACGAGGCGGTCGAGCAGAACGCGATCCTCGCGCCGCAGCAGGGCGTCTCGCACGACGCGAAGGGCAACGCGAGCGCGATGGTGGTCGGCGCCGACGGCAAGGCCGAGCTGCGCACGATCGTCGCGACACGCGCGATCGGCGACCGCTGGCTCGTCGAGAGCGGATTGAAAGCCGGCGATCAGCTGATCGTCGAGGGCCTCAACAAGATCGGCCCCGGCATGCCCGTCCACGCGAACGAGAAGACCGAGAAGAAGTAGATGCTCGCGCGGTTCTTCGCCAGCCGCCCCGTATTTGCCTGGGTGATCTCGATCGGGATCATGCTCGCGGGCATCGCGGCGATCCTCGCGCTGCCGGTCGCGCAGTATCCCGATGTCGCACCGCCGAGCGTGAGCATCGGCGCGTTCTACAACGGCGCGTCGGCCGAGACCGTCGAGAACAGCGTGACACAGGTACTCGAGCAGCAGCTCACGGGCATCGACGGCCTGCTCTACTTCACGAGCTCGTCGACCGCGACCGGCGGCTCGAACATCAACGTCACGTTCAAGCAAGGCACGAACCCCGACACCGCGCAGGTGCAGGTGCAGAACAAGGTGCAGCAGGCGGTCCCTCGCCTGCCGCCTTCGGTGCAGCAGTCCGGCATCGTCGTCACGAAGTCGCAGTCGAACTTCTTGATGATCGTCGCGGTCTACGACGACGCCGATCGGGCGACGGGCAACGACATCGCGGACTACCTCGCGAGCACGCTCGCCGATCCGGTCGCGCGCGTCGACGGCGTCGGCGCGATCGACATCTTCGGCGGATCGTACGCGATGCGGATCTGGCTCGATCCGACGAAGCTGTACGCGCTCGGGCTGATGCCGTCCGACATCGAGGCCGCGATCACCGCTCAGAACGTGCAGGTCTCGGCCGGCAAGCTCGGCCAGAACCCGGCGCCGAAGGACCAGCAGCTCAACGTCACGGTCACCGCGCAGAGCAAGCTCCACACCGCCGACGAGTTCCGCAACATCATCGTCAAGAACGATCCGAACGGCGCGACCGTGCGCCTGAGCGACGTCGCGCGCGTCGAGCTCGGCAGCGAGGACTACGACTTCGCGATCCGCCTGAACCGGCACCCGGCGTGCGGCATCGGCGTGATGCTCGCGCCGAACGCGAACGCGCTGGCGGTCGCCGAGCGCGTCAAGGCGAAGGTCGAGGACCTCAAGCACACGATGCCGCCGACGTGGCACGTCGCCTACCCGTTCGATTCGACGAAGTTCATCCGGCTCTCGATCGAGGAGGTCGTCAAGACGCTGATCGAGGCGATCGCGCTGGTCGTGATCGTGATGTTCATCTTCCTGCAGAGCTGGCGCGCGACACTGATCCCGGTGATCGCGGTGCCGGTCGTCTTGCTCGGCACGTTCTGCGTGCTGCGCGTCCTCAACTACTCGATCAACACGCTGACGATGTTCGGCCTCGTGCTGTCGATCGGCTTGCTCGTCGACGACGCGATCGTCGTGGTCGAGAACGTCGAGCGGCTCATGCGCGAGGAGCACCTGTCGCCGCTCGACGCGACGATCCGATCGATGAAGGAGATCACGAGCGCGCTCGTCGGCGTCGCGACCGTGCTGTCGGCCGTGTTCCTGCCGATGGCATTCTTCACCGGCTCGACCGGCGTCATCTATCGCCAGTTCTCGATCACGATCGTCGCGTCGATGCTGCTCAGCGTGTTCGTCGCGCTGACGGTGACGCCGGCGATGTGCGCGTCGATGTTGCGCACGTCGCACGGCGCCGACGGCGAGCCGCGCCGCGGCCCGTTCGGCTGGTTCAACCGCGGGTTCGCGCGGGTGACGAGCGGCTACCGCGGGCTCGTCGCACGCATGCTGCGCGGTCCGCTCAAGTGGCTCGTGCCGTACGCGGCGATCTGCGTCGCGATGGGCTGGCTGCTCGTCAAGCTGCCCACCGGCTTCTTGCCGCAAGAGGATCAAGGTACCGCGATGGCGGTGTGGACGCTGCCGGCGGGCGCGACGCTCGGCCGCACGAGCAAGGTCGCGCGCAGCGTCGAGGATCACTTCCTCGACACCGAAGCGAAGAACGTCGACGCGCTGTTCACGGTTTCGGGCTGGAGCTTCATCGGCAGCGGCCAGAACGTCGGCATGGCGTTCGTCGAGCTCAAGGACTGGGATCAGCGCCCGGGCAAGGACAACAGCGCGAGCGCGATCACGAACCGCGCGACCGGCATGCTGTCGAGCGTGCGCGACGCGTTCATCTTCTCGATCACGCCGCCCGCGATCCAGGGCCTCGGCCAGTCCGAGGGCTTCGACATGCAGCTGCAGGCCGCGGGCACCGATCGCGAAGGACTCGCGAAGGCGCGCGACCAGCTGCTCGCGCTCGCCGCGAAGGATCCGAAGCTGCAGGCGGTGCGCCGCGGCGACTTGCCGGAGACACCGCAGCTCAAGATCGACATCGATCAGGCGAAGGCCTCGGCGCACGGCCTCGCGCCCGCCGACATCACGAGCACGCTCGCCGCGGCGTGGGGCGGCGTCTACGTCAACGACTTCATCGATCGCGGCCGCGTCAAGCGCGTCTACGTGCAGGGCGACGGGCAGTTCCGCAGCAAGCCCGAGGACCTCGCGCAATGGTACGTGCGCGGCGCGTCGGGTCAGATGACGCCGTTCTCGGCGTTCGCGACGACGCGCTGGACGTTCGGCGCCGAGACGCTGCAGCGCTACAACGGGCTCGCCGCGTTCGACATCCAGGGCATGGGCGCGCCCGGCACGAGCTCGGGCGACGCGATGGACGAGATCCAGCGCCTCGCGAAGCAGCTGCCGCCCGGCACGACGACGTCGTGGAGCGGCCTGTCGTATCAGGAGCAGCTCGCGAGCGGCCAGACGCTCACGCTGTACGCGATCTCGATCCTCGTCATCTTCTTGTGCCTCGCCGCGCTCTACGAGAGCTGGTCGGTGCCGTTCTCGGTCCTGCTCGTGATCCCGCTCGGCATCGTCGGCGCCGTACTCGCGGCCACGACGCGCAGCCTCGACAACGACGTGTACTTTCGCGTCGCGCTGCTGACGACGATCGGGTTGTCGTCGAAGAACGCGATCCTGATCGTCGAGTTCGCCGAGGCCGCGTATCACCGCGGCGCCTCGCTCGTCGATGCGGCCGTGACCGGCGCGCGACTGCGGCTGCGCCCGATCATCATGACATCGCTCGCGTTCGTCGCCGGCGTGACGCCGCTCGCGGTCTCGACCGGCGCGGGCGCGAACGGCCGGGTGTCGATCGGCTCCGGCATCGTCGGCGGCACGCTGACCGGCACGCTGCTCGCGATCTTCTTCGTGCCGGTGTTCTTCGTCGTCGTGCGCAAGCTGTTCCGCGGCAAGCGCGCCGTGCTGCCCGAGGCTTCGTGAGCAAGCGAGCGCTCGCATGTGCGCTCGTCGCCGGCTGCTACACGATGGCGCCGAAATACGAGCGGCCCGCGGCGCCGGTGCCGGCGAGCTTGCCCGCCGGCCAGGGCGACGCGAAGGCGGCCGACCTGCCGGTCGCGCAGTTCGTCCACGACGACAAGCTGCGCCAGATCCTCGCGCGCGTCGTGACGCAGAACCGCACGCTGCGCCGCGCCGTGCTCGACATCGAGGCCGCGCGCCAGCTCTATCGCATCCAGCGCGCGCAGCAGCTGCCGCACATCGACGCGACCACCGGCGTCACGACCGGCACCGAGTTCCTCGGCATCCCGGGCGAGGAGACGCTGCGCTTCACGGAGTATCAGGCGTCGGTCGGGCTCGCGAGCTGGGAGATCGACCTGTTCGGGCGCCTCAAGAGCCTGTCGGACGCGAAGCTGCAAGGCTATCTGTCGGCGGTCGAGGGCGCGCGCGCGACGCAGATCAGCCTGATCGCGGAGGCCGCGACCGCGTACGTGACGCTCGCGGCCGATCGCAGCCGGCTCGCGATCGCGCGCGACACGATGACGACGTCGCAGCGCGCGATGGAGCTGACCGAGCAGCTCGTCGGCGGGGGCACGTCGAACCGCGGCGACTACTGGCAGGCGTCCACGATCTTCCAGCAAGCGCGCGGCGACGTGGCGGCGCTGACGACCGCGATCGCCCAGGATCGCGACGCGCTCGAGCTGCTCGCCGGCGGTCCCCTGCCCGACGCGCTCCTGCCCGACGCGTTGCCCGAGCAGCTCGACTGGTTCGCCGAGGTGCCGGTCGGGCTGTCGTCGCAGGTTTTGCTCGAGCGTCCCGACGTGCTCGCGGCCGAGCACGACCTGATCGCGGCGAACGCGAACATCGGCGCGGCGCGCGCGCGGTTCTTCCCATCGATCACGTTGACCGCGAGCGGCGGCCTCGCGAGCCTCGCGCTCGCGACGCTGTTCACCGGCCCGACCGCGCTGTGGACGCTCGCGCCGGCGCTCGCGCTGCCGCTGTTTCACGGCGGCGAGAACGTCGCGAACCTCGCGTACACGAAGGTGCAGAAGGAGAGCATGGTCGCGGCCTACGAGCTCGCGATCCAGACCGCGTTCCGCGAGGTCTCCGACGCGCTCGCGACGCGCGCGACGATCCAGGACCAGCTCGCCGCGCAGACCGCGCTCGTCGACGCCTCGAACAAGAGCCTCGAGCTGGCCCAGGCGCGCTACAAGGCCGGCATCGACACGTTCCTCGCGACGCTCGTGTTCCAGCGCGCGCTGTACACCGCGCGCAACTCGCTCGTCGCGACGCAGTTTGCCGCGCTCGGCAACCGCATCGAGCTCTATCGCGTGCTCGGCGGCGGCGTGAAGTAGCCGTCGCTGCCTTCCAATCGGCTGTGGGCGCGCCTACGTGAACGTCAGCCGGCGGTAGCGCAGCGGCAGCTTCACGTTCTTCACCGGCGCTTCCATCACCGCGCTGAACGCGACGCCGGGCATCTCGCCGACGAGCTCGCAGAACGAGTCCATCGCGAGCGTCTCGCGAAAGCCGGCGAGCGATTGCAGGCGGGCGGTGTTGTTCATGCCCGACGAGAACCCGGTGTAATCGAGGTTCGGGCCCATCAGGCCGCACGCCATCGGACACGTATTGAGGCCGATCGCGACGCCGAGGCCGGCCACGATGCCGCTTCCGGGGATTCGATCGTACGGCGCCTCGCGCTCGAGCGACGACGTGAACGCGGCGATCGCGCGAGCGGCCTCGAGCGCGGCGCGCGACCGCGCGGCGATCGAATCGCGGAAGAACGGCGGCCCGAACAGGCCGATCACGCAATCGCCGACCATCTTGTCGAACACGCCGCCGTGTTTCCACAAGAGCTCGACCGCGCCCGCGCTCCACCGGTTGACGAACTCGGCGATCGCGGCCGGCCGCTCGAGCACCTGCTCGGAGATCTTCGTGAAGCTGTTGATGTCGGCGTAGAGCACCGCGATCGTCTCCTCGCGGGGCGTCAGGTGCTTGTCGTGGTAGTGCGCGTCGCGCAACAGCTCGGCGATCACGGCGGGCGCGAAGAACTGCGCGAGATGCCGGCGCTCGCGGTTGAAATCGACGAGCCGCTGGCTCATCGCGGCGCTCATCACCTGCACGACGTCGAGCGCGAACGTCGAGAAGCCGTGGGCGCCGGCCGCGCACACGACCTTGCCGAGCCAGTGCGCGCCGGTGATGCCCGTCGAGAGCAGCGTCTCGACGCCACCGCGCACCGCGCCGAGCTCGGCGCCCGGCTCGAGCAGGGCCTCGCCGCGCTCGGCGATCGCCGTCTCGAGCGCCTCGTGCGCGCCCGACGTGCCGTCGTTCGCGTGCGTGAGCTTGCCGTCGCGATACGTGCGGTAGCGCAAGTGGCCGTGCTCCACCTCGTCGCGATAGACGAGCACGAAGTCGCGCGCGTGGATCTCGCGATGGAGCAGCGCGACCGCGCGGTCGACGCCGCGCTCGAACACCGGATCCGCGAGCAGCTCCTCGAGCTCGACGATCAGCCGTTGCTTGTGCGCCGCGGTGTGCACGTCCTCGAGCACGACGTCGAGCTCGGCGAAGATCGTCTCGAGCACGAGCCGCACCGCGTGCGCGTCGGCGGTGCTCGTGCGATCACCGTCGAGCAGCACCGCGACGCGCCCGACCTCGACGCCGCCGAGCACCAGGCGCATCCACAACAGCGTGCTCGTCCCGACCGCGACCGCGCGGCCCTCCTCGTGCTCGAGGTCGGCGCCGCCGAGCACGTTCCACGCGCCCCACGTGTAGCTCTCCTCGACGAGGTGCTCGTTACGCGTCGTGACGAGTACTCCGTGCGCGCCGAGCCAGCCTTCGAGCCGGGGCAGGAAGCGGTCGAGGATCGCGCGCAACGACAGCCGCTCGTGCACGCACTGCTCGATCAGCGCATCGGCCGCGACCGCGACGCGGCGCAGCTCCCGCAGCATCTCGATGCTGAGCTCCTCACCCGTTTCGGTCACGCTCGCCAGTATACGCCGCCATTCAACCGGTATAGGGTCCGCTCATGCTCCAGCACAACTACAGCTACGAGGCGGCGCTCGCCGACTCGCTCAAGGTCAACTGGCAGGTCAGCGATCTGATCGGACCCGACAAGCGGCTCGACTTCTCGAAGCCGTTCCTGCCGGAAGCGCTCGCGGGCGTGCGCGGGCTATCGTGCCTGAGCACGCGCGAGAAGCTGCTGCTCAACCAGATCCGCGGCAACAGCTATCTCTATCTGTTCGGCTTCGTCGAGGAGTTCATCCTGCCGTTCGTGCTCGACGAGACGCGCCACATGACACCCGGCGGCGACCCGGTCGCGATCCGCGCGCTCGCCACGTTCGCCGAAGAAGAGGCGAAGCACATCCAGCTGTTTCATCGCTTCGGCGAGGCGTTCAAGGCCGGCTTCCACACGCCGTGCGGCGTGATCGGCCCGGCGGCCGACGTCGCGAAGGTCGTGCTGTCGCACAGCCGGCTCGGCGTCGCGTTGCTCGTCCTCGATCTCGAGTGGATGACGCAGGCGCACTACCTCGACAGCGTGAAGGACGACCAGGATCTCGATCCGCAGTTCAAGAACCTGCTCCGCCACCACTGGATGGAAGAGGCTCAGCACACGAAGCTCGACACGCTCCTCGTCGACGCGCTCGCGCGCGAAGGCGGCGCCCCGGCGATCGCGAAGGCGTTCGAGGATCTCGCCGCGCTCGGTGCTGCGGTCGACGGCCTGCTCGCGAATCAGGTCCAGCTCGACCTCGCGTCGCTCGAAGCGGCCGCCGATCGCAAGCTGTCCGACCACGACAAGCAGACGATCGCGGCGGCCCAGACCAGGGCCTATCGCTATACGTTCCTGGCCTCGGGCCTGGCCAACGAGAAGTTCCTCGCCACCGTCGATCAGCTCAGCTCGGGCGCGAGCGCGAAGCTGCGCGAGATGGCGCGCGCGCTCATCGCGTAGCGACGCCCGCGGCCTCGGCCATCCGGCTATGCGCGATCACGTATCCGAGCACCTGGTCGCGGTCGGCGAGCTCGGGGTGGCGATAGATGAAGCGCGCGAGCTCCTGGCGCTGCACGGTCTCGCGCTCGCGCCAGCGATCGGTGAGCGCGTCGGCGGTGCGGACCTTCACGTCGTGGTCGTGGACGTCGGTCGGAGTCATCGTCGCCGAGATCCGCGGCACCACCGCGAGCAAGCGCGCGGTGTTGCCGACGAGGATGTCGAGCTTGGCGTAGCGCGCGAGCAGCACGTGTTCCGGATCGCCGATCGCGATCACGCGATCGAGGATGCGGATCGCCGGCGCGACCGCGATGTCGAGCGCCCGCACCGAGGCCTCGTCGACGGCGAGCGGCAGCCCGCGCGTGCGCGCGATGACCATGCAGTTCGCGGTCGAGATCGCGGCGTCCTGCATGGGCCCGGGAATCTCGCTGGTCTCGGGAATCAGCGCGAGATGCCGGCATCGGGGATCCACGCTCGGAAGATCGACGAACGTGGTGTACCGACTCGTCCCCGCGCCTGCGGTCGGGCCGGCTGCGGTGACGAGCAAAATGCTGATGGCGAGTGCTCGCATAAGATCCTTTCTCGGAGCCGACGCTGCAGCCGTCGTGCCCGGCCACGCGCGGCACGTCACCTGCACCGTCGAACCGCCATGATCGAATCCACGAAGCCAGCCACTGCTGCGGACCTGCTCGAGATGCTCGGCGAGATCGATCCGATCGCGCTCGACAAGCTGCTCGCCATCGGCGCGAGCGCCGCCGAGGTCGCGGAAGCCGCGATCGCGATCGAAGATGAAGACGCGTTCGGCGAGCTCCATCGCGAGCCGTCGTCGCCGCGCGCCGCCGAAGTGCGTGCGATCCTCGAGGAGCTCGTGTTCGAGAAGACCGAAGACGCCGACGACGAGAGCGAAGTCGCACGGACCTGAACGATGCGCGCGATGGTGCTCGACCAGCCGAAGACGCCGCTCGTCCCACGCGAGCTGGCGACGCCGCGCACGGCACCGGGGCAGCTGCGCATCGCGGTCGAAGCGTGCGGGGTGTGCCGTACCGATCTGCACATCGTCGACGGCGAGCTCGCCGACGCGAAGGGCCCGAAGCTCCCGCTCGTGCTCGGCCATCAGATCGCGGGCGTCGTCGCCGAGGTCGGCGCGGGCGTGACGGGCTTCGAGGTCGGCGATCGCGTCGGCGTACCGTGGCTCGCCTGGACCGACGGCACGTGCGCGTACTGCACGTCGGGGCGGGAGAACCTGTGCCGGGCCGCACGGTTCACGGGTTTTCACGTCGATGGCGGCTACGCCGAGGCGTGCGTTGCCGACGCGCGCTACGTCTTCCCGTTACCGTCCGGCTACAGCGCGGTCGAGGCCGCACCGCTGCTGTGCGCGGCGCTGATCGGGTATCGCTCGCTGCGGCTCGCCGGCGACGGCAAGCGGCTCGGCCTGTATGGCTTCGGCTCGGCCGCGAGCCTCGTCACGCAGGTCGCGCGCCATCTCGGGCGGGAGATCTACGCGTTCACGAGGCCGGGCGACACGCGCGGCCAGGCGTTCGCGCGCGAGCTCGGCGCGGTGTGGGCGGGCGGCTCGGATCAGGCGCCACCGCATCTGCTCGACGCCGCGATCATCTTCGCGCCGGTCGGCGCGCTCGTGCCGCCGGCGCTCGCCGCGGTCGCGCCCGGCGGCGTCGTCGTGTGCGGCGGCATCCACATGAGCGACATCCCGCAGTTTCCGTATTCGCTGTTATGGGAAGAGCGCGAGCTGCGCTCGGTCGCGAACCTGACGCGACGCGACGGCGACGAGCTGCTCGCGCTCGCCCCCGCCGCGCACCTGCGCCCGACCGCGAACGTCTACGCGCTCGCCGACGCGAACCGCGCCCTCGACGATCTACGCGCCGGCCACTTCGAAGGCTCCGCCGTGCTCGTACCCTAGTGCACCGACCGCCTGTTTGTGCTCCGCCAGGCGCGCGATCCATCGCCGATCGCTTCGTTGCCGCTCCTCGCGGCACGCCCGGTGACGCTTCGTCCCGGCGCCTCGCGCTCGGCGCGCCTCGCGGCGCGGGCGCGGTCACTCTGTCCCGGTCGGGGGACTAGCGCGGAGCCAACAGATCGCGGCGCACGGCGCGCACGAGCGCCCA
>DATJXL010000169.1:0-12040 GCA_035500135.1 Kofleriaceae bacterium | reverse complement strand
GCAGAATCTAGTTTCTGCTTGGCGTCTTCCTTGGCGTCTTCGGCGCCTTGGCGGTAGCTCTGCTCTTGCAATCCTGCGACCGGGCCGGTGTCTCGTACGCTATGGTTCGCGCCATGCGCTACGCGATCGGTCTGGGCGTGCTCGCGGTCGCGAGCGCGGCGCATGCAGCGCCGGTCGCGACGCTCGCGACCGACGTCGACGGCGATGGCGCGACCGATCACATCTCGGTCGACGGCGACGGGCTGGTGCGCGTCGAGACCGCGGCCGGCGGAGCCGGCACGGTCGCGCTCGGTCGGACGATCGCACGCGCGACCGTCACCGCGGCGGTCGCGCGCGGTACGCCGACGATCGTCGTCGACACCGACGACGAGGCATTCGTGATCGAGCGCGCGGGCGGCACGTGGACGCTCGCGCGCCGCGAGCCGATCGGCGGCGTCGGGCTCGACCACGACTATTCGATCTGGATCGACGCGACGCCGGCCGGCCTCGTCCGCTACCAGGCGCGGCCCGGTATCCGGCGCTGCGACGGCAAGCCGACGTACCTGTTCGCCGAGGGCTGGAACCCGGCGACGAAACGGTTCCAGAAGCTATCGACGATCGATCCGCTCGTGCCCGACGGCGCGCCGGTGATCGCGGCGCACCCCGACCCCGCGCCCGCCGCGCCGCCGATCCTGTTCCAGGCGCGCGCGGCGTCGCACGAAGCGGGCGCGAGCGATGCCGGCGCGCTCGGCGTGCCGGCCGAGCTCGACGACGGCAAGCTCGACACCGCGTGGCGCGAGGACTTCGTCAACAGCGCTGGCGAAGGCCAGTTCTTCACGTTCGAGGCGCGCGCCGACGGAGCGAAGGCCGCGCAGCTGCGCGTCGTGGCCGGGCCGCGCGGGACGAACCGGCCGCATCGGCTCGCGATCGTCGCCGCGGAAGGCGCGTGGCACGTCGAGCTCCCCGACGACGCGACCGGCGCCGCGTACGTCGCCGACCTGCCGGCACCGATCGCCGGCTGCGTGACGGTCGTGCTCGAATCGACGTACGGGCCCGCGAAGGGCACGACCGCGATCGCCGAGCTCGAGGTCTACGCCGAGGGCGAGCGCGCGGGCGGCGGCGAAGCGATGCTCGCGGCCGCGGTCGCCGCCGGCAACGGCGCAGCGTCGGCGAGCCAGGAGCTCGCGCGGCGCGGCGCGGCCGGGGTCGCGGCGATCGATGCCGAGCTGGGCAAGACCACCGACGCGGCGGCGCGGCGGCGGCTCGTCCGCGCGCTGGTCGGCGCGCGCGACGCGAGCGCGGCGCCGGTGCTCGCGCACGCGGTGACGCAGCGCTGGGTCGACGGCAACGACGAGCTCGACGCGATCGAGACGCTCGGCGCGCTCGGCGCGCACGGCGAGCTTCACGAGCTCGCGCGCGCGAGCGAGCTTCCGCTCGCGGCACGGTTGGCAGCGGTGCGCGCGCTGGCCAGCTCGCCCGAGCTCGCGCTCGATCTCGCCGGCGGGGGGCGCCGCGAGCTGCGCCACGCCGTGATCGAGGTCGCGACCGGTGCGGCGATGACCGCGTTGCTCGCCGCCGCGCAGCAGGCGACGACCGCGAACGCCGCGGGCGACCTGTGGCGCGCGGTGACGCGGCGCGCGCACGTGACGCCCGCCGATCGCCCGGCCGCGCTCGCCGCGATGCTCGCCGCGCTGCCCGCGGCCACCGACTACGAGCGCCGCTACCGCCTGATCGACGGCATCGCCGCGATCGGCGACGCGCCCGCGCTCGCGACGCTCGCGGCCGCGCTGCGCGGGATGCCGAAGAGCCCCGAGCTCGCGGCGTTCGAGCAGGTCATCGCGCACGCGATCGCCGCCAATCCCCGGCCCGAGGCGTTCGACCTGCTCGCCGCGCTCGTGCGCGACGACGATCCCGGCGTGCGGCTGGCCGCGCTCGACGGCCTCGCCGGCTTCGAAGGCGGCACGGCCGGGCCGTGGCACGTCGCGCCCGGCCCCGACGCGATCGACGGCATGTTCGCGACCTCGCTCGCGACCGATACGTGGCCGGAGCTGCGCCGGCGCGCGGCGCAGGCGCTCGGCTCGCGCTGCACGCGGATCGGGGCCGCGCGCGCGCTCGAAGCGTCGGTCGCGCGCGATCCCGATCTCGACGTCCGCGGCGACGCGCTCGCCGCGCTCGTGCAATGCGCGGCGCCTGGCGCGGCCGGCCTCCTCGCGCGCGTGTGGGACGACGCGAAGGCGCCGTTGCCGCTGCGCCAGCGCGCGGTCGATCTCGCGGTCGCGCTCGGCGACCGCGAGCTCGCGATCACGCTCGTGGCCAAGCTCGCGAGCTGGCGCGGCGCCGCGCTCGACAGCGCGAACGCGCTCGCGCTCGCGCAGAACGCGGCCTACGCGCTCGGCCAGCTCGCGCCGCCCGGCGCCGCCGCGGCGCTCGAAGCCGGCCTCGACGACTCGGCGTATCCCGAGATCGTCGCGGCGTCGGCGACCGGGCTCGGCCTGCTCGGCCGCGCCTGCCCCGCTTCGATCAAGCCGCGCCTGCGCGAGCTCGCGCGCAGCGACGAGCAGCAGATCGCGATCGCCGCGGGCCGCGCCGCCGCAGTATGCGGCAGGTGATCAGCGCTGCGTCGCGCGCAGCTTGCCGCGTAGCTCGACCACGACGTCGCGCGTATCCGCATCGTGGGCGTGCGCCGTGAACACCGGCAGCGCCGCCGCGAACAGTGCGTGCGCGCCGGAGTGATCGCCTTCCGCCGCCAGCTCGTCGCCGACGCCTTCGCGCGCGGTCGCGAGCTCGAGCTGCAAGTCGCCATTGCTCGGATCGCGCGCGACGAGCGGCTCGATCAACGCGAGCGCCGACCGATACGAGCGCGACGCGCCTCGCACGTCGTGAAGCCCGGCCTGAACGTTGGCGAGGTTCAGGTAGGTCTCGGCCTCGAGCTCCTGCAGCGACGCGTCGTTCGGATCGCGGGCCGCGAGTCGCTGGCGGATCACGAGCTCGTCGCGGTAGACGCCGAGCGCCCCGCGCAAGTCGTCGGCCTCCAGCAGCCCGCGGGCCAGACGATCCTGACTCACCGACAGCCCGCGCAACGCGTCGGCGTTGTCGGGGTGGCTGGCCACGAGCGCCTCGCAGATCGCGAGCGCGGCGCGAAGCTCGGCGCACGCGCGTTTCGGGTCGTGGTCGCCGATCGCGATGCCCACTAGCTCGTGAGCGGCCGCGAGCCGGCTCTGCCACAGCTGGTTGTTCGGTTCGCGCTCGGCGAGCTTGGTCGCGATCGCGAGCGCGGCACGCGCGTCGGCGAGCCCGGCGCTGCGATCGCCGACGTCGCCGAGCGTTTCGGCGATGTCACCGTGCACGACCTGGAGATCGGTCTGCGCGTTCATGTCCCCCGGGTCGGATGCCGCGAGCTGGTCGAGGATCGCGAGGCTCGCGCGAAATGCGACGAGCGCACCCCGCCCATCACCGTGGTTCGCGAGCATCGTACCGAGATACGATTGGCCTGCGGCGACGTCCCGACGGGTCATCGCGCTCGGATGATCGGCGGCGAGCCGCTCGGATGCCGCGATCGCCGCGCGGACCTCCGCGATCGCCTCGTCGTATCGCCCCGCGTGCACCAGGAGCTCGGCGACCGCGCGACGGATCTGGTTCGCGTCGCGCTGCGCGTCGGGTGTCGGGTTGACGCGCACGACGTCGCGCGCCGCCGCGAGCGCCGCGCGAAACTCGTCGAGCGCCGCCAGGTTGCGGCCGGCGATCTGCATCGCGCGCGCGAGCTGGACCCGGCCGGCCGTGACGTCCGGCCGCCAGTCGGTGCCGCCGGGGTCGACGATGCTCGACCACCACGCCAGCGACAGCGCGGCGCACGCCTCGGGGATCGCCGCGTTCGGGTGTCCTTGCGCGAGCTGGACATCGCCCACCTCGATGTGGATGTCGGCTTGCCGCACGACATTCTTGACCGTGTCGATGCCATCGGCCTGATCGAAGTAACCTCGTGCCTTGTTGGTGACATCGTCGAGCACGTCGAGCTTGCCGACGCGTTCGAGCCGCGGCCTGAGATCGTCGAGCATGAACGACACGAGATCCTCGGCCTTGTCGCGCTGGCGGATCGCGAGCTCGCGCTGATCGCTCGCGACGTGCTGTGCATCGACGATGCGCGCGACGCTGACCGCGCTCACCGCCGCGACCACGAGCATCGCGATCGCGGCGACGATCGCCGCGGTCTTGTGGCGCTTGAGCCAGCGCGCGAGCAGCTGGCGCGTCGAGTAGCTGTGCGCGCCCACGAGCTGGCCGCCGAGGAAGCGACGCAGATCGGCAGCGAGCTCGCTGGCGGTGCGGTAACGGTGGTCGAGGTCGCGCGCCATCGCCTTGTCGACGATCGCGACCAGCTCGGGCGGCAGCCCGGGCGCGCGCGCCGCGAGCGGCGCCGGCGGCTGCGAGACCACGGCCGCGAGCAGCTCGACGTCGCCCGTCCCGGCGTACGGCGGCGCGCCGGCGAGCACCTGGTACAGGACGGCGCCGATCGCGTAGACGTCGGCGCGCTCGTCGACCGCTTCGCCGAGCGCTTGCTCGGGCGGCATGTACGCGGGCGTGCCCATCACCGAGCCGTCGAGCGTGGCGCCGTACACGCGATCGCTCGCGGCCGCGTCGGGCTCGAGCTCGGCCGCGAGTAGATCCTTCGCGATGCCCCAGTCGATCACGACGGTCTCGCCGAACCGGCCGGCGAGGATGTTCGACGGTTTGAGGTCGCGATGGATCACGCCTTGCTCGTGCGCGTACGCGATCGCGTCGGCGACGTCGAGCACGCGCGGCAACAACGCGAACCGTTCGGCGTGGGTCGTCGCGCGCGCCATCACGCGATCGAGCGGCTCGCCGATGACGAGCTTCATCACGTAGAACGGGTTGCCGTTCGGCCACACACCGCCGTCGTGGATGCACACGATCGACGGGTGCTGCAGGCGCGCGGTCAGATCGAGCTCGCGCTGGAACCGCGCGGCGAGCCCGGCGTTGTCGACGAGCAGCTCCTTGAGCGCGACCGTGCGCCGCAGCAGCAGGTCGTCGGCGACCGAGATCTTGCCCATACCGCCGCGCGCGAGCTCGCGCCGGATCACGTAGCGCTGCGCCGGACGCGCCGCGGCGGCGCCGGCCGTCGCGGCAGGTAGCGTGACTTCGACTCCGGGCCCGATCGACGCCACCGTGCGCGCCTCGAGACCACCACCGGGTGCACCCATGGCCGGCGTTTTCGCATCGAACCTCGTTCGCGCCAGCAAATAGAACCTGCCATGCGCGTCGAAAACATCGCGTCTTCCGCGCGACTTATTGCATCGCCGACAACGCTTCTCTCAGCTTCGTATTCGTCGGCTCGAGCTCGAGCCCGCGCTGGAACATGCTCTTGGCTTTCGGCTGCTGGCCGAGCTCGATGTGGATCTTGCCGAGCGCCCAGTAGACCTCGCCCTTGGTCACGCCGGCCTCGGCGTCGATCGTTTGCAGCACCAGCGACTGGTAGATCTTGCGCGCCTTCTCCCATTCGCCGGCCGCGAAGTACATCCGGCCCAGGCCGGTCATCGTCGCGACGTCGGTCGGGTTCACGCGCAGCGCCTCTTCGTACGCGACGAGCGCGCCGGCGCGATCGCCGCGCGCGTCGAGGATCGCGCCCTGGCGCTGGCGGAAGCGCGCGACGTCCTTCATGCGGCGCGCGGCCTTCGCTTCGTCGGCGAGCCGCGCGTAGATCGGCGCGGCCTCGTCGAGGCGGCCGGCCGCGAAGTAGAGATCGGCGAGCGGGCCGAGCACGCGCACGTCGTTCGGCGCGTCGTCGGCGGCCTTCGCGAGCGCGGCGAGCGATGCGTCGGAGCGCCCGGCCTTGCGCTCGAGCTCGGCGATCTCGACGTAAAGCGCGACCCGATCCGCGGGCGTGGACGCGCCGGCGACGCGGCGCTGCAGCATGTCGGCGAGCAGCGCGTTGTCCTTGCGATCGCGCGCGAGCTTCTCGAGCGCGGCGATCGCGCTCGCGTGCGCGGGGTCGTAGCGCAGCGCGTGCTGGAAGTGCTGGATCGCGGTTTCGTCGTCGCGATCGCCCTGGCGCGCGACCTCGCCGAGGCGGAAGAACAGATCCGCGGCGTCGCGGCCCTGCGCCGAGACCTTGAGCGCCTGCTCGAGCGTCTGCTTGCACTTGTCCCAGTCGCCGGCGCGCTCGTAGATCTTCGATAGCCGCGTGAGCGCCGCGACCGAGCCCGGATCGCGCTTCAAGATCTTCTCGAGGATCTCGCCGGCGGCGTCGGGGTTGTCGAGCTTGGCTTCCCACACGTCGGCCGCGCGCGCGAGCGCCTGGATCTCGGCCGCGCTGTCGCCGAGCGTGCCGTGCAGCTCGGCGAGCCGCTCGAGCAGCTCGACGAGATCGTGCGAGCGCTTCGCCGCGGCGAGCAGGCGCTCGAGCTCGGCGTACGCGGGCACGTACGAGTTGTCGAGATCGAGCGCGCCGTACCACGCGGCGATCGCGTCGTCGATCGAGTGGCGCCGCGTCTCGGCCGTGCGCGCCATGTCGGCCTGGATCGCGACCTTGTCGGCGGTCGTCTTCGCGAGATCGAGGCGGCGGGTCTGGATGTCGGACACCGCGATCCAGTCGCCGGCGCGCGCGTGCGCGGCCTCGAGCGCGGCGAGCGCGGCGAGATCGTCGCTATCGAGATCGACCACGGCCTGCCACGCGGCGACCGCGCGCGGACCTTCGCCTTCGAGCTGCGCGATCTCGACGCGCAGCGCTTTCTCGTCGGCGGGCGTGCTCGCGAGGCGCGCGGCGCGCGCGAGCACGTCGGCCAGCGCCGCACGGTCGCCGCCGCTGCGATGCAAGCGCGCGAGCTGGTCGAGCGCGTCGCGATCGGCGTCGTCGTGGTCGGCGATCTCGAGCCACGCAGCGACCGCACCCGCGCGATCTCCGGCGCGCTCGCACAGCTGCGCGACCTCGACGAATGCCGCGCGTCGCGCCGGCACTTCCTGCGCGCTGCGCCCGCGCTGGCGCAGCGCCTCGGCGAGCGGCGCCCACTCGCCGAGCTGGCGCAACAGCGCGATCAGCGGATCGAGCGCGGCCGCGGCATCCGGCTCGATCGAGAGCGCGTCGCGATACGTCACGATCGCGTCCTGGTTCTGGCCGAGCCGCTCGCGCAGGATGTCGCCGAGGAACACGAGCAGGCCGACCTGCACGTCGGGCGCGCGATCCTTGGCCTCCGGCGCGCGCGCGATCGCGGCGACGCGCTGCGCGGTCTCGCGCCACTGGCCGAGCCGGTCGGCGAGCCGCTCGGTCTCGTCGAGCGCCTGCTGCGAGGCCGGATCGATCGCGAGCCAGCGCAGCGCCGCGTCGAGCGCGCGCGCGCGATCGTGCAGCTTCTGCTCCGCGAGCTCGACGAGTCGCGTCAGGATCGTCGCGCGATCGAGCGCGTCGTCGGTGACCGCGAGCTTGGCCTCGAGCACGGTGACCAGCCGCGCCGCGTCGTTGTCGGCCTCGAACAGCGGCTCGAGGATCTCGACGATCGCGGCGCGCTGCGCGGGCGCCCGAGACGGATCGACGAGCATCCGCTCGAGCGCGGCGCGCGCCTGCGCGTGCGCCGGCACCAGCTGCAGGACCTCGCGATACGCCGCGACCGCCGCCGCCGGATCGCGCAGCGCGGTCTCCTGCAGCTCGCCCTCGCGGTAGCGATACTCGGCGCTCGCGGCATCCTCGTCGGCGGCCTCGGCCTCGCGGCGCAGGCACGCCGCGAGCTCGGTCCAGTTGCCGGCGCGCGCGAGCACGCGCTCGAGCGCGGCGAGCGCGGTCCGCGGCTCCGGGCCCTGCGCGCCGCGGTCGAACGCGTGCGCGGCGCGATCGAGATCGGTCAGGCGCTCCTCGGCGATCGCGCCCAGACGCATCGCGTACAGCTGCTCGACGTCGGGCGGCAGCGGCGCGGCGCCTTCGGCCAGTCGCTCGTCGAGCAGCGCCGCGAGCTCGCGCCACAGCGACTGCGTCTCGGCGAGCCGGGTCAGCGGCACGAGCAGGTCGGAGTGGTCGGGCTCGTCCGCGAGCGCGCGGCCCCACACGACGAACGCCTGCGCCGGCTGGTTCGCCAGCGTCTCGCGCACCTCGGCGAGCGCCTGCCAGTCGGCGCGGCGCGCGGCCGGATCGCGCGAGGACGCGAGCCGGCGCTCGTACACGCGGATGAGGCCGGCGGCCTCGCGATCGGCGCGATACACCCGCTCGAGCAGCGGCGTCGCGGCGTCGACGTGCTCGTCCTTCGCCATCAGCGCCTCGAGCGCCGCGCGCGCGGCCTCGTGCGCGGGGAATACCTGCAAGACGCCGCCGTAGCGCGGGATCGCGGCCTCGGGATCGGCGAGCTCGGTCTCGACGAGCTTCGCGGCACGGAACGCGAGGTCCGCGCGGTCGCGCGCCGAGATCGCGAGCAGCGCGCGCTTGTCGACGACGTCGAGCAGCTCCGGCCACATCTTCTGCTTGGCGTAGACGCGATCGAGCTCGGCGAGCGCGAGCGGCTCGCCGGCATCGTCGTCGAGGATCGCGACGAGGTGCGCGATCGCCTGGTAGATGTCGTCGAGCTCGCGCTCGTAGACGACCGCGGCGGCGTGGCGCAGGCCCTGGCGGGTCGGCAAGTCCGTCGTCAGCTCGATCTTGCGCTCGAGCGTGACCGCGAGCTCGCGGAACTCACGCGTGTCTCGGTAGAGCCGCTCGAGCGCGTCGAGTGCCGCGAGGTCGGTGTCGTCGACGCCGAGCACGTTCTTGTACGCGGTGATCGCGTGCGGCTTGTCCTCGAGGACCTCCTCGTACAGCGCCGCGACCCGGTGGAGCAGCACGAGCCGCACGCCGGCGTCCTCGGTGAGATCGGCGCGCCGTTCGACGACCTTGACGAGCTCGTCGACGCGCCCTTCGACCGCGAGCAGGCGATCGAGCGCGGCGAGCGCGACGAGATCGTCGGGCCGGGCGTCGTCGACCTTGCGCCAGGCCGCGATCGCGCGCGGCAGGTCGGTGCGCTGCGCCTCGTGGATCTCGGCGGCGCGCGCCCACAGGCCGGCCTGCATGTCGCTGTTCGGCGCGGCGGCCGCGCCCTCCTCGACCGTCGCGACCGCTTCGTCCCACGCCTCGAGCTTGCCGGCGAGCGACAGCAGCTTCGTGAGCGCGGCGTCGTCGGCGACGTCGATGCGCCACGCCCGCGCGAGCGCCGCGAGCGCGAGATCGATCGCGCCGCCACGCTCCTCGTGGATCTCGGCGATCTCGTGGAGCACGAGGACTTGCTCGGCCGGATCGTGCACGTACTCGAGCTTCGCGTCGAGGATGACGACCAGCTTCTGCCACCAGTCTTGCTCGCGATACACCGGCTCGAGCAGCTCGATCACGCGCTCGCGGTGCTCGTCGTGGATCACGAGCCGCTCGAGCGACGCGACCGCGCGCTCCCAGCTCGCGCCCTCGTGGATGACGTGCTCGTATTGATCGAGCGCCGCCGGCAGGTCGTGGCGCTTGCTCTCGAGCACGTCGGCGAGGCGCAGCCGCAGACCCGCGATCTCGGCGCCGCGCTTCGCGCGCGTCAGCCGATCCTCGAACAGCTCGACGAGCTCGAGCCAGGCCTCGCGCTGGCGATACAGCCGCTCGAGCTCGCCGACCGCCTGCTCGTACACGCCCTCGATCGCCGGTTCGCCGCCGCCTTCGGTCGCGAGCACGACCTCGCGCCAGCCTTCGACCGCGCGCGCGGTGTCGCCGAGGCCGGTCTCGAGCAAGCGCGCGCGCTTGACCAGCACGACGCGCCGCAGATCCTCGTCGGCGCGCGACCCGAGCTCGTCGTAGACCGACAGCAGATCGCTCCAGCGCTGCGAGCGCGCGAGCAGATCCTCGAGCCGGCGCATCAGCTCGCGGGTGTCGGGGTGCGCGTCCTCGACCTCGATCGCGAGCGCGCGGCGATACGCGCGGAACGCGCGATCGACGTCGTTGATGCGGCGATCGTAGATCGCGCCGGCCGCGATCGCGACCTCGCGCAGCTCGGGAGTCTCGCCGCTCTCGTCGTCGAGATACGCCTGATACGTGTCGGCGACAAAGCCCCAGTTCTCGACGACCGACGCCAGCCGCTGCAGCTGATCGCGCACGCCGTCGTCACCGGGCGCCTCGCGAAACACCTTCGCGTACCAGCGCGCGGCGTTCTCGAAGTCCTCGAGCTGCTCTTCGAACAGGCGCGCGACGAAGCGCGTGAGCCGCAAGCGCTCGGCCGGATCGACCGCGCTCTCGAGCTTGGCCTCGAACACGCGGACCAGATCCGGCCACTTCTGCTGCGCGACGTAGATCGGCTCCAGCACCTCGGCCGCCCCCGCGCGCGCGTCGGGATCGGCGAGCAGCCGCTCGAGCGCGGCGGTCGCGGCTGGCTGGCGCGGGTTGCCCGACAGCGCGGCCGCGTAGTTCTCGATCGCCGTCGCGTCGTCGCGGAGCTGCTTCTCGTGGATGTCGCCGAGCTGCACGCGCAGCGCGACGGCCTCGTCGATCGACGTCACGAACCCGAGCCGCCGCTCGTAGAGGTCGACGACGTCGCGCCAGCGGCCCTGCTGGCTGTACAGCGCCTCGAGCGCGTAGATCGCATCGCCGCGCTCGGGCGCGAGCTCGAGCACCTGCTCCCAGGTGTGGATCGCGTCGTCGGGGCGCTTGAGCTGCGCGTAGATGCCGGCGGCCTCGACGAGCGAGCCGACGCGATCGTCGACGTTGCCGGCGTCGAGCGAGGCCTGGCGCAGCAGGATCTCGACGAGCCGCTCGTCGTCGTTGGTGTCGCGATAGATCGCTTCGAGCGCGACCAGCGCGCGGCGGTCGTCGGGCACCGAGTCGAGGACCTTCTGGTAGTACTCGCGCGCGAGCGCCATGTCGCGGCGGATCGCGCGCGCGAGGTCGGCGATGTCGAGGTAGAGCCGGCGCTGGATCTCGGCGTCGAGCACGCTCGGCGCGACCTCGCGATACGCGTCGATCAGCTCGGCCTCGCGGCCGAGCTCGCCGGCGAGCCGCTCGGTGTCGGCGACGACCTGCGCGAGCTCGGGCTCGGTCGCGGCGTGACGGAGCGCGGAGAGCTGCGCGGCGAACGCGCCGGCCTTGTCGCCGAGCCTGTGCTCGCGCAGCCGCACGACCTCGGACAGCGCGCGCAGCTTGCTCGCGGCATCGTCGCTCCACTCGGCCTGGAGCGACGCGAGCTGCGCGAGCTGCTCCTCGCGGCCGGTCGCGGCGTACACCGGGCGCAGCACCTCGGCGGCGGCCGCGCGCAGATCGACGTCCTCGAGCGCGCGCTCGACCGCGGCGAGCGCGACCTCGTGCGTCGGCTCGACGCGCAGCACCTGCGACCAGCGATCGAGCGCCTCGACCGGGCGCGCGAGCGGGCCGCCGAGCAGCTGCGCGATCGCGACCTCGAGCCCGAGGTGCTCGGGGCCATCGGCGAAGTTGGCCTGGCGCTCGAGCACGTCGAGCAGGTCGGCGTGGCGATCCGACGCGCGATACAGCCGCGCGAGCTCGGCGAGCGGACGGCCGAGCGTGGAATCGCGGTCGACGATCTCGAGCCACGCCGCGATCGCATCCTCCGGATCGTTCAGCTTGTGCTCGTGGATCTCGGCGACGCGCGCGAGCAGCGCGATCGCCTCGGTATCGGCAGATGCGAGATCGACCTTGCGGCGCAGGATGTCGATCAGCTCGCGCCACGCCTCGGTCGCTTGATAGAGCCGCTCGAGCGCGTGCAGCGCGCCGGCGTCGCTCGGCTGATCGGCCAGGATCTCGCCCCACGTCGCGATCGCGGCCGCGCGATCGGCGAGCTGGTCCTCGTCGAGCGCGGCGACCCGCGCGAGTAACGCGCGGCGATCGCTCGCGTCCTCGGACCAATCCGCCTGCTGGCGCGTGACCGCGCGCAGCTCGCGCCACGCCTGCTGGTCCTGATACAGGCGCGCGAGCGCGGACGCGGCGCGCCGCGCGGTCGCGCCGCCGCTGCCGTCGAGCTCGAGCAGCTTCTTGTACGCGGCGATCGCGCGCGGGGCATCGCCGAGCTGCGCGTCGTAGTAGCTCGCGAGCTCGACGAGCAGCGCCGCGCGCGTC
>DATJXL010000168.1:0-3003 GCA_035500135.1 Kofleriaceae bacterium | reverse complement strand
CCGCCGACGAAGGACGCGGCCGAGAACCTGTTCCACAACCTGTTCTTCAACCCCGAGCGCTACGACCTGTCGCCGGTCGGCCGCATGAAGTTCAACCGCCGCGTCGGTCGCGAGGCGATCACGGGCTCGGGCATCCTGTTCGACGGCCTCTACTTCACGCGCCGCACGGACGAGTTCGGCAAGCGCCTGGCGGCCGAGTATGGCCTGCAGTCGGACGTCATCGACGTGCTGAAGACGCTGGTCGACATCCGTAACGGCAATGGCGTCGTCGATGACATCGACCACCTCGGCAACCGCCGCGTGCGCTCGGTCGGCGAGATGGCGGAGAACGCCTTCCGCATCGGCCTCGTGCGCGTCGAGCGCGCGGTCAAGGAGCGCCTGACGCTCGCCGAGAGCGAGCCGATCATGCCGCAGGAGATGATCAACGCGAAGCCGGTGGCGGCGGCGGTCAAGGAGTTCTTCGGCTCCTCGCAGCTCAGCCAGTTCATGGACCAGAACAACCCGCTCTCGGAAGTCACCCACAAGCGCCGCGTCTCGGCGCTCGGACCCGGCGGCCTGACGCGCGAGCGTGCGGGCTTCGAGGTCCGCGACGTGCACCCGACGCACTACGGTCGCGTGTGCCCGATCGAGACCCCGGAAGGACCGAACATCGGCCTGATCAACTCGCTGTCCGTCTATGCCCGGACCAACGACTACGGCTTCCTCGAGACGCCGTACCGCAAGGTCGAGAACGGCAAGGTCGGCGAGCGCATCGACTACCTGTCGGCGATCGAGGAGAGCCAGTTCGTGATCGCGCAGGCGAACGCCGAGCTCGACGCGAAGGGCGGCTTCAGCGACGAGCTGGTGTCGTGCCGCTACCAGAACGAGTTCACGCTGATGCCGCGTGCGCGCATCGACTACATGGACGTGTCGCCGAAGCAGATCGTGTCGGTCGCGGCCTCGCTGATCCCGTTCCTCGAGCACGACGACGCGAACCGCGCGCTGATGGGCTCGAACATGCAGCGCCAGGCGGTGCCGACGCTGCGTGCGGACACCCCGCTCGTCGGCACGGGCATGGAGCGTGCGGTGGCGATCGACTCCGGTGTCACCGTGGTCGCGCGCCGCGGCGGCGTGGTCGACTCGGTCGACGCGTCGCGCATCGTCGTGCGCGTGCACGACGCCGAGACGAGCGCCGGTGAGCCCGGCGTCGACATCTACAACCTGACGAAGTACCAGCGTTCCAACCAGAACACCTGCATCAACCAGCGTCCGCTCGTGAAGGTCGGCGACCAGCTGACCAGGAACGACGTGCTGGCCGACGGGCCGTCCACGGATCTCGGCGAGCTCGCGCTCGGCCAGAACCTCCTGGTCGCGTTCATGCCGTGGAACGGCTACAACTTCGAGGACTCGATCCTGATCTCGGAGCGCGTCGTTCAGGAAGACCGCTTCACGACGATCCACATCGAGGAGCTGACCTGCGTCGCGCGCGACACCAAGCTCGGCCCCGAGGAAATCACCGCCGACATCCCGAACGTGGGTGACGCGGCCCTCGCCAAGCTCGATGAGGCCGGCATCGTCTTCATCGGCGCCGAAGTGAAGTCGGGCGACATCCTGGTCGGCAAGGTCACGCCGAAGGGCGAGACGCAGCTGACCCCCGAGGAGAAGCTGCTGCGGGCGATCTTCGGCGAGAAGGCCAGCGACGTGAAGGACACGAGCCTGCGCGTGCCGCCCGGCATGGACGGCACCGTGATCGACGTGCGCGTGTTCACACGCGACGGCGTCGAGAAGGACTCGCGCGCGCTGTCGATCGAGAAGGCGGAAATCGAGCGGGTCCGCAAGGACCTGAACGACCAACGCCGCATCCTCGAGGACGACCTCTTCTCGCGCGTGCGGCAGATGCTGATCGGCAAGACCGCCGCGGGTGGCCCCAAGAAGCTCAAGGCCGGCACCGCGGTGACGGCGGAGTACTTGGACGACCTGCCGCGCGACCAGTGGTTCGAGATCCGGCTCGAGGACGACGACGCCAACGGCCAGCTCGAGCAGGTGGCCGAGCGCCTGAAGGCGCAGCAGCGCGCGTTCGAGAAGCGCTTCGAGGACAAGAAGGCCAAGATCACCGCCGGCGACGACCTCGCCCCCGGCGTGCTCAAGATGGTCAAGGTGTACCTCGCCGTCAAGCGCCGCGTGCAGCCGGGCGACAAGATGGCCGGACGCCACGGCAACAAGGGCGTGATCTCGACCATCGTTCCGGTCGAGGACATGCCGTACATGGAAGACGGCACCCCGGTCGACATCGTGCTGAACCCGCTCGGCGTGCCGAGCCGAATGAACATCGGGCAGGTGCTCGAGACGCATCTCGGCTGGGCCGCGCGCGGACTCGGTCTCAAGATCGGGCGGATGCTCGAGGCCCAGGGCGCGGTCACCGAGCTTCGGAGCTTCCTCGAGAAGGTCTACAACCAATCGGGCGGCGCGCACGCGGACATCAAGTCCCTCGGCGATGACGAGGTGCTCGAGCTCAGCCGCAACCTGTCGAAGGGCGTGCCGATGGCGACGCCCGTGTTCGACGGCGCGACCGAGGCCGAGATCAAGCGCCTGCTTGAGCTCGCCGACATGCCGACCTCCGGGCAGACGATGCTGCTCGACGGGCGGACCGGCGAGAAGTTCGAGCGGGCCGTCACGGTCGGCTACATGTACATGCTGAAGCTCAACCACCTCGTCGACGACAAGATGCATGCGCGTTCGACGGGACCGTACTCGCTCGTCACCCAGCAACCGCTCGGTGGCAAGGCGCAGTTCGGTGGCCAGCGCTTCGGCGAGATGGAAGTGTGGGCGCTCGAGGCCTACGGCGCGGCATACACGTTGCAGGAAATGCTCACCGTCAAGTCCGACGACGTGAACGGCCGCACCAAGATGTACAAGAACATCGTCGACAGCAATCACCAGATGGACGCGGGCATGCCCGAGTCCTTCAACGTGCTCGTGAAGGAGATCCGCTCGCTCGGCATCAACATGGAGCTGGAGGAAGAG
>DATJXL010000167.1:0-26147 GCA_035500135.1 Kofleriaceae bacterium | reverse complement strand
ACGCGGACTACAGCGACGACAGCGCGTCGCCGCCGGTGGCGTGCCCGGCAGGACCGGCGCCCGTCGGCAGCTTGTCGCCGAAAGGCGACGGCAAGTGGGGGCACGCCGACCTCGCCGGCAACATCTCGGAGTGGGTCGTCGACTGGTACGCGGACGCGCTGATCGATCCGTGCGACGACTGCGCGAACCTCACCGAATCGGGCCAGCGCGGGATCCGCAGCGGCGACTTCGGGCACGCCGCGGACGGCGTGCGGAGCGGATTTCGCGACATGTCGGATCCGACCGTGCGCTACGCCGGCTACGGCTTGCGGTGCGCCCGCGCGCCGTGAGGTAGGCTGCCGTCATGTCCCTGTGGTCGCGGCTCGAGCGGCGTCTCGGCGATCTCGCCGGCGAGCTCGTGCTCGACGAGTACAAGGGTCAGCTCACGCAAGCACGCCAGCTGCTCGCGGCCGGCAACGTGCAAGCGGCGATCGACACGCTCGAGGCGCTGCTGTCGGTCAAGCCGGATCACGGCCAGGCGCTGATCGTGCTGGGCGACGCGCGGCTCGCGACCCGGGATCCGGCACGCGCGTTCGACGCTTACGAGCGCGCGCTGCAGCAGCGTTCCGGCGATCCCGCCGCACTCGTCGGCGCCGGGCTGGCGCTGGTCGGGCTCGCGCGGTTCGACGAGGCGATCGCGGCGCTCGCCCGCGCGGTGGCCGAAGCCGGCGGCGATCGCACGATCCTCGCCGACGCGTATCGCGGCCTCGGCATCGCGTGGCGGCGTCGCGGCGACCTCGACAAGGCGATCCGCGAGCTGCGCAAGGCAGTCGCCGAGGACGGATCCGATCTCGACGCGCGCGCCGCGCTCGGCGAAGCGCTCGTCGCGGACGGCGGTTCTTCCGACGAAGCCGTGCGACATCTCGAGCGCGCGGTGGCCGCCGATCCGCCGCCCGCGCTCGCGCCGTACGCGCTCGGCCGGATCGCACTGGCGGCCGGCACGCCGGCGATCGCGAGCGAGCGGCTTGCGAAGGCGCACGAGCTCGCGGAATCCGATCCGACGCCGCTCGGCGCGCTCGTGCGCTTCGACATCCTGCTGGCGCAAGGTGACGCCGCGCTCGCCGAGCGCGATGCCGTGCGCGCGCACGGCTGGTTCCTCGAGGCGCTCCAGCTCGATTCGCGCCGCGCCGACGTTCACGCGAGGATCGCGGCGGCGCATCGCTCGATCGGCAGTCTCGACGCCGCGCTCGCGAGCTTCGATCGCGCGCTCGGGCTCGGCGCCTCCGTCGACGTGTTGCGCGCGGCCGTCGACACCGCGATCGCCGCCGGTGACGCGATGCGCGCCGCGCAATGGGGCAACGACCTGCTCGCGAAGGATCCGAGCGATCCGCGGGCGCTCGTCGCGCGCGGCGCCGCGATGGCGAAGGATCAGCCCGAGGCCGCGCGCGCGTTGCTCGAGCTGGCAGCCGCTCGCGACGACGTCGACGCCCACGTCGAGCTCGCGCGCCTCGTGCTCGCCCGCGACCCGGCCGCCGCGGCGACCTTCGCGCTCGCCGCGCTCCGGGTGTCGCCGCACCACGGCCGCGCGCGCCAGATCCTGACCGAAGCGCGCACCGCGGCGCTGCCTCCACCCGAAGGCTCCGACATCGCCGCGCTCGCCGCGTACCTCGAGCGCGTCGTCGCGAGCCGGCGCGAGCTCGGCCACCTCGTCGGCGATGTCTCGCGCGCCGCGGCGAGCCTCGACACGCCGTTGCTCGTCACGGTGATGGGCGAGTTCTCGAGCGGCAAGTCGACGTTCGTCAACGCGTTCATCGGCGCCGACGTCGCGCCGACCGGCATCACGCCGACGACCGCGACGATCAACGTCGTCAAGTTCGGGCGCGAGCGGGGCGGCCGCGTGATCGGCCACGACGGCGCGGTGCTCGAGCTCGGCTGGGACGCGCTGATGGCGCACCTGCGCGCGCTCACGCCCGAGGCCGTGCGCGCGATCGATCGCGTCGAGATCCTCGTGCCGCTGCCGCAGCTCGAGAAGATCCACATCGTCGACACGCCCGGCTTGAACTCGATCCTGCCGGAGCACGAGGCCACCGCACGCGGCTTCATCGCGCGCGCCGATGCCGTCGTGTGGGTGTTCACCGCGGCGCAGGGCGGCAAGGCGAGCGAGAAGAAGGCGCTGCAGTCGATCCGCGACGAGGGCAAGCGCGTGCTCGGCGTGTTGAACAAGGCCGATCAGCTCACCGCCGACGAGACCCGCGAGGTCACCGAGTTCATCGCGACCACGCTCGGCGAGCTCGTCGAGGTCGTCGTACCGGTGTCGGCGCGCAAGGCGCTCGCCGCGCAGACCGAGGGCAACTGGCCCGCGCTGTCGAGCGCGCTCGAGGAGCGCTTCTTCCGCCAGGCGCGCGAGCTCAAGCGCGCCGCGTGCGTGCGCGTGCTGCGCGCGGTGGTGACCGAGGCAGCCGGCGCGCTCGATCGCGTGCGCGCCCAGGCCCAGACCGCCGGCGATGCCGCGCGCGCCTATCGCGACGAGCTCGCCGCCGATGCCGCCGCGCTCGCCGAGGAGCTCGTGCTCGCCGAGCGGCGCGCGCTCTCGGACGCGACGGTCGCGCTGTATCGCCGCGCCGCGCGCGAGGTGCTCGATCTGGTGCGGCCGCGGCGGCTCCCGTTCTCGTCGCACAGCGCGACGGCGGCGGATCGCGACTACCTGATCGCGCTGCTCGCGTCGGGGTTCGAGGCCGCGATCGAAGCCAGCCGCGCACGCGTCGCCGCCGAGCTCGCCGCCCGCGCGCGTCGCGTCGACGAGGCCGCGCGTGCGATCTCCGCCGCGCTCGGCGCCGACGTCGCGGGCGATCTCGCACGCGTCGCCGCCGATCGCATCGGCCTCGCGCTCGCACGCGTGTTCGATCGCGCGCGCGCCTATCTGCGCGGCTACATCGAGGGCGGCTACGTCGAGGGCTTCTTCCGCAACGACGTGCCGCGCCTCGAGCTCGCCGAGGACGCGATCTATCACGCGCTGTATCGCGCGGCGCCCGATGTCGATCGCGAGATCGGCGAGCCGCTCGCGCGTGCCGCGAGCGAGGCGCTGGCCGCGCTCGCACACCGGCTCGATCACTGGGCGGCGGTCGTCGACGTCCAAGCCTTCGATCTGGAAGTGGGACTCGGCCGCGCCCTGGAGATCGTCGGAGCCAGGTTGTAACGTGCCCGGGATGCCGAAGCGCCGGAGCGCGAGCCCGATCCCGAATCGCTTGACGCTCGGCATCGATGAAGCCGGCCGCGGTCCCGCGATCGGCCCGATGGTGATCGCCGCGGTCGCGATCGACTCGCGCACCGCCGCCGCGCTCACGCGCAAGGGCCTGCGCGACTCCAAGGCCTACGGCGCGGGCGACGAAGCGCACGCGATCCGCAGCGAGCTCGCCGCCGAGATCCGACGCCGCGCGATGTTCGTGCAGACGATCGAGGTCGAGCATCACGAGATCGACGCCAGGGTGTGCCGGAACGAGCTCAACGTCCTCGAGCGCGAGCTCGCGACGCGCCTGATCGAGCTGGCGCCGGCGTGCGACAAGATCATCGCCGACGGCAAGCGCATGTTCGCCGCGCTCGGCGCGCGGTTCCCGCAGTTCCTGTCGGTCGACCACGCCGAGGAGCATCACGCGTCGGTCGCCGCGGCGTCGGTGGTCGCGAAGGTGCTCCGCGACGATCGCTTCAACGCCATCCGCGCCCGTTACGAGGCGGACTTCGGTCCGATCACCGGCGGCGGCTACGCGAACGCCGCGACGCGCCGCTGGGTCACCGCGTTCGCGGAGCGCCACCGCCGCTTGCCCGACGAGGCACGCCGGACATGGCCGTATCCGTACATCGCCGACATCATCGGCGACGTTCGCCGGCCGGGCCCGCAGATCTCGCTGAGCATCTGACCTGCCGTTACGGCGCGGCCTTCGCGAGGTCCTTGTACTCGTCGAGCTCGAGCCGCAGCTTCTCGAGCGCATAGCGCATGCGGCTCTTGACCGTGTTCTCGGGCACGCCGACGACGTCGGCGATCTGCTTGAACGGCATGTCGAGGAACTCGCGCATCAAGAACACCTCGCGCTGCTCCTCGGAGAGCGCGGCGATCGCGCGCTGCATCTGTTCGTGCAGCTGCTTGTTCACGCTCTTGCGGTCGCTCGCCATCTCGTTGCCGGGGATCACATCCATCAACGTGCCGCTGTCCTCGCCGGCGTCCATCGGCGCGTCGAGCGAAGCGTGCTTGCGATGTTTGCGTCTCCTAGTCTGGTCAACGCACAAGTTCCTCGCGATGGTGTACAGCCACGTCGTGAACTTGGCCTGGCGCTTGTAAGCCTCGGCGCCCTTGATGACGCGCATGAAGGCCTCTTGCAGCAAGTCCTCCGCGGTCTCGCGATCCCCGACGAATCGCAAGATGAAGTTGTAGACGGGCTTGCGATGCCGCGTGAGTAGGACCTCGAACGCGCGAACCTCACCCTTCTGGTACTGGACCATCAGGTCTTCGTCGGCGTGCTCGTTCGACATGCTTTACGTGTGCGATCAGCTGTTTATGGCCCGTGCTCACACTAACACGAAGAGAAACGAGCCAAGCCTAGACCGCTTACGGGGTCTGACACGTTGGACAGTAATAAGTAGCCCGTCCTTGGTGGACGGTTCGCCGGATCGTCGTTTTGCAGCGAGGGCATGGCTCGCCGGCTCGGCCGTAGACCAGCAGATACTCCGCGTTCTCGCCCTGTGTCCCAGTCGCGTCGACGAAGTCGCGCAAGCTCGTTCCGCCCTTGTCGAGCGCGTGGGCGAGCACGTCGTCGATCGCCTGCGCGAGCCGCGCCGCGCTCGCGGCGGTGAGCTTGTTCGCGCGCGTCGACGGCCGCAGCTTCGCGCGCCACAGCGCCTCCGACGCGTAGATGTTGCCGACGCCCGCGACGACCGATTGATCGAGCACGAACACCTTGAGCGTCGTCGTGCGGCCCTTCGCGCGCGCCAGCAGCGTCGCGCCGTCGATGCCGTGCACGAGCGGATCGGGCCCGAGCGCGGCGAGCGCCGGATGATCCCCTTCTCGCGCGCGCTCGATCACGTCGATCTGACCGAACCGCCGCGCGTCGACGAAGCGCAGCTCGCGTCCGTCGTCGAGCCACAGCACGACGTGCGTGTGCGGCGCGCGTGGCGTCGCCTCGGAGACCAGGAGCAGCCGCCCGGTCATGCCGAGGTGCACGAGCAGCGCGCGCCCCGTGTCACGGCCGTCGAAGTCGACGAGCAGATACTTGCCGTGGCGACGTAGCCCGGTGATGCGGGCACCGACGAGCGCGCGCAACTTCGCGCGCGGCGGCTTGCGATGCATGTGCAGGCCCTTGCCGCTGTCCCAGACCGCGGCGATCTTCGCGCCGATCGCCGGCGCGAGCGTGCGGCGTACGGTCTCGACCTCGGGAAGCTCGGGCACGGCCTACTCTAGCGCCGCCGCGAGCCGCGCGAACTCCGCGATGTCGAGCGTCTCGCCGCGCCGGCCGCCATCGATCGCGGCGGCCGCGAGCGCGCGATCGATCGCGGCATCGGGCCAGCGCGCGCGCAGCGCGTTGCGCAGCGTCTTGCGGCGCTGGTTGAACGCGGCGTGGACGACGTCGGAGTAGCGCTGCGCGTCCGCGATCGGCGCGCGCGGCGCGGCGAGCGGAATGATCTTGATGACCATCGAGTCGATCTTCGGCGGCGGCACGAACGAGCCGGCCGGCACCTTCAGCACCGCCGTGACGTCGGCGTACGTGCGGATCATGACGCCGAGCGCGCCGTACTCCTTCGTGCTCGGTTTCGCGAGCACGCGATCGGCCATCTCCTTCTGGATCATGAACACGGCCCACCGCACGACGTCGCGCGCGTCGAGCACCTTGAACATGAGCTGCGACGCGAGGTGATACGGCAAGTTCCCACACACGACGAGCCGCTGACCGAGCGACGCGGCCGCGCGCAGATCGTAGCGGAGCGCGTCGGCCTGCTCGATCTCGAGGTTGTCGACGGTGCCGAGCTCGCCGCGCAGGACGCGGATCATGTCGGGGTCCTGCTCGAGCGCGATCACCTTGCCGGCGGTGACGCGCTCGGCGAGCCGCGCGGTCAAGGAGCCCAGCCCGGCGCCGATCTCGACGATCCAGTCCTCGTCGGAGTGCACGGTCGCGTCGGCGATCGCGCGCAGCGCGCGCTCGGAGACGAGGAAGTTCTGGCCGAACGACTTCTTCGCGCGCAGCCCGTAGCGCTCGAGCAGCACGCGCGCATCGGGGAACGGCCCGATCGCCTCGGCCGCGCGCGCGTGATCGTGGCCGTTGCCGTTGCTGCCATTACGGCCGGTCATAACGGCGCGCTCGGTTTCGCGTCGAGATCGAGGCCGTCGCGCTCGCCGCGCGCGAGCCGGTGATAGCCCGCCGCCGCGATCATCGCGGCGTTGTCGGTGCAGCGCGCGGGCGGCGGCACGTACACGCGAAAGTCGTCTTCGACGCCGGCCGCGACCATCGCGGAGCGCAGCGCCGAGTTCGCGGCGACTCCGCCGCACAGCTGTACGTGATGCAGTTGCAGCCGGCGGGCCGCGCGCCGGGTCTTGCGCACGAGCACCTCGACGATCGCGGCCTGATAGCTCGCGCACAGATCCGCCAGCGCCCGGCCATCGGGCACGCCGTGCGCTCGCACGTGGTGGAGCAGCGCGGTCTTGAGCCCGCTGAACGAGAAGTCGCTGCCGTGCTCGCCCGCGGTCATCGCGCGCGGGAATTCGACCGCATGCGGATCGCCGGTGTGCGCGAGCCGATCGATCACCGCGCCGCCGGGATAGCCGAGCCCGAGCAGCTTCGCGCCCTTGTCGAACGCCTCGCCGGCGGCATCGTCGCGCGTGCGGCCGAGCTCGACGAGCGAGCCGTGATCGTTCACGCGCACGAGCGACGTGTGGCCGCCCGACACGATCAGCGCGAGGTGAGGCATCGGCGGCGGGTCCGGTTCCAGGTAGATCGCCGTCAGATGCCCCTCGAGGTGATGCACGCCGACGAGCGGCTTGCCGGTGACCCACGCCAGCGCCTTCGCGGTCTGGAGGCCGACGAGCAGCGCGCCGACGAGTCCCGGCGCGTTCGTCACGGCGATGCCGTCGACGTCGGCGAGCGCGACACCGGCGCGATCGAGCGCCGCCTGCACGACCGGCACGACGTTCACGAGATGCGCGCGCGACGCGAGCTCGGGCACGACGCCGCCGTACTTCGCGTGTACCTCGGTTTGCGATGCCACGACATCGGCGCGCACGACGCGGCCGTCGTCGACGATCGCCGCGGCGGTCTCGTCGCACGAGCTTTCGAGCCCCAGCACGCGGATCATCAGCGCGGCTCGTCGAGCAAGTGCTTGAACGTCTCGGTCGCCGACCCGGTCGGATAACGCTGGACGTACTTCGTCATCTCCTCGCGCGCTTCGTCGTAGCGACGCGCCGACCACAACAGCATCGCGCGCTGCGCGTACGCGGCGGGATAATCCGAGACCAGCGCGAGCGCCTCGTCGATCGACGCGAGCGATTCGTCGACGCGATCGAGCCGCTGCAGTGCGCGGGCCCGCTCGAGCAACGTGTTCGCGGTGCGGCGATACTTGAGCGACGCGTTCGCTAGATCGAGCGCGCGATCGGCGTCGCCGTCCTCGAGCGCGGCATGCGCCTGGTCGAACAGCTCCTTCGCCGCCTTCACGCGATCGATCGCGGCGTCGGCCGGCGCCACACGCACGCCGGCGTCGTGTGGCGGTGAAACGATCGCGACCTGCGCGGCGTCGATCGGCGGAGGCACCGGCACGGCGGCATCGCTCGCGAGCGGCTGCGGCGCCTCGGCCGCATCCATTCCCGTCACCGTCATGACCACGTGCTGCACCCCGGCGTCGATCGGGTGCGTCGTCGCGACCGGCGCGTGCACCGGCTTCTTGTGGCAGTACATGAATGTCGTCACGCCCGCGAGCACGACCGCGATCACGAGCATCGCCGACGCGCCCGGCCCTGGACGCACGTCGGCCCGAGCCCGCGGGGCCTCGGCTGAGCGCGGGGACGGCGCGGGAGCGGCGGCTCTCGGCGCAACGACGGGTGCCGGCGCAGGTTGCGGCGGCTCGACCGGCGACTCGACCGCCGGCGCGGCGTCCGCCTCGGCCTGGCTGTCGCGCCGCCGCGGCATGATCGTGACGAGCTCGCGCTGGGGCGGCGACGCAGGCGGTGGCTCCGCGGGCAGCGGCATGCGCAGCTCGCCGGACGCCTCCGCGCGATCGCGGCCGTGCGAGCCGATCATGCGCAGGCCCGAGTCTTCGCGCCGGATCGTCGCGGCGAACCTCCGGCGCTCGCCGCTGTCCTCGGGCCGATCCGATTCGCGGTGGGGCCGAGCGGGCGGCGCCGGCGCCGGCGCCGGCTCGTCGGCTTCGATCGCGCTCGGAACCGCGGCTTCCGCGGCGAGCTCCGCCGGGTCGGGCGCCTCGAGCGTCGTCGCGCGCGCGACGCCAGCGGTTCGCGCGGCGCCGTTATTGCCCCGCGTCTCGCGCGGATCTTCGTCGCGACGCTCCGGCGCCTTCTCGACGAGATCACGCGCGGCGAGCACGCGTGGGTCCGTTGTCGTCCGCACCGCGAGCTGCATCTTCGCGAGCGCCGACGGGCCGGAGTCCACGTTCGACGTGGGCGCGATCGGCACTCCGGCCGCCGCGAGCTCCGCCGGGTCGAATAATGACGGCTCGATCGCCTGCGCGGCCGCGACGGCTTCGTCGATCAGGCGCAGGCTCGATGGCCGGTACTCGCCTCCGAGCGGCCCCGGCGAGACGTCCTCGGTCTCCTCGATCACGTCGTCGGCATCGACCGGCTGGGTCTCCGGAATCGCGATCGGACCGCTGACGACCTCTTCCATCGGCGTCGGCGCCTCGTCGATCTGGACCAGCGGCATCGGCTTGCCGGTGTCGCGCCTCGCGGGCTGATCGGGATCGAGGTCGAGCAACATGCCCTCGAAGTACAGGCGCGAGATCGCCTGCAGGCACTCGAGGTCGCCGAAGTCGCTGGCGTCGATCACCTCGAGCAGCGAGCGTTTGCCGTCGAACAGCCGCAAGATCCGGTTCTGTTCGTCGGGCACGTCGCCGAGCCGCACCGCGAGCTCCGCGGCGTCGACCTCGAAGCGATGAACCAGCGGCGGCAGCTGTTCGAGCAGTCGCGTCCACTCGTCGAGCCGGCGCATGCCCTCCATGAGCAGGCCCTGCGAGCTGGTCGCGATCGCCTCGCGCCGGCGCACCGTGCGGAACTCGACCTCGAACTCGCCTTCGCTCCACGTGAGCAGCCGGTACACCGCGTCTTCGCCCTGCAGCGTGCCAGCCTCGGCGTCGATCACCTTGCCGTCTCGAAAATAGATCGCGGCCGTGCGGCCGTGAAAGCCTACGAAGTGGATGAGCCCGGACTTGCGGCTGATCTCGATCGTCTGGATCACGTCGACGACCGGCATGTCGGCGACCCGCCCGGCGAACCGCACGCCGTCCTTGCGCGCCTCGAACCCGGCTCGCTGCTTCTTCTGCAGGAGGATGTTGATGCGCGTGACGATCTCTTTGATGTAGATCGGCTTGGTCAGGTAGTCCTCGACGCCGAGCTCGAGGCCGCGGATCTTGTTCTCGATCGCGGTCTCGGTCGTGAGGAACACGAACGGGATGTCGGCCCAGTCCGACGCCGCGCGCAGGCGGCGCCGCAGCTCGAAGCCGTCGAGGTCGGACGGAAACTTCGTCTCGGAGATGATCAGGTCGGGCGTGTGCAGCTCGAGCTTGTCGAGTGCGTCGGTCACCGAGCCCGCGGGTGTGACCGTGAACCCCGCCTTGCGCAGGGACACCTCGAGCACTCGCAAGCTGCGAGTGTCCCCGTCGACAAGGAGCAAGCTCTGCTTCGACACAAGACCCGACGCGTCGGCCGACGGATCGTATCCAACTACACGAACCGTCGCCAGCAGCGTAGCCTGTCGTCGTTGCAGATCGAGCTTCCCTACGGTACGCGGCCGTATGTCGTCGACCTAGGGGATCGACCGGTCGAGGTCCTGCGCGCGAAGGCGCTTCCCGCGCCGCCGGCCCTCGAGCCGCTGATCGAGGCCGCACTCGATGCGCCGATCGGCGGGCCGCCGCTCGCCGGCCGCCGCGTGACCGTCATCGTCAGCGATTCCACCCGGGTCGAGCCCCGCGCCGCGTTCCTCGGCGCGATCCAGCGCCGGTTGCCCGGCGCCGACGTGACGATCGCGATCGCGACCGGTACGCACGGGCCTAGCCCGCTCGAGCCCCTCGCGCTGCCGTCGGGCGTGCGCGTCGTGAATCACGATGGGCGCACCGACTGCGTCGAGCTCGGCGTGACTCGTCGCGGAACCCCGGTGCGCGTGCATCGGGCGCTGCTCGACGCCGACCTCGTCGTCGCAACCGGCTGCATCCGGCCGCACTACTTCGCCGGGTTCGGCGCCGGCGCGAAAGCGATCTTCCCGGGGCTGGGCGAGACGTCGGCGATCCGCACGAACCATCGCTGGAAGACCGAGCCCGGCGCGCGAGCCGGAATCGTCGATGGAAATCCCTGCCGGGACGACCTCGAGGAAGCGGCCGCCCTCGTGCCCACGCCGCAGTTTCTCCTCGACGGTGTGACCGGCCCCGACGACGCGATCCACGCCGTCGTCGCCGGCGACGTCCGCGGCGCATTTCGCGCCGGTGCGGACCGCGCTCGCTCGTGGTTTGGCGCCAGTGCGCCGCCGTCGATGCTGGTGATCGCGTCCGATGCGCTGCCGGTGTCGGCGTCGCTCTATCAGGCAGCGAAGATCGCCGCCGCGGTGGCGCCGCTGGTCGCGGCCGGTGGAACGCTCGTGCTGGTCGCGGAGTGTGGCGAAGGGATCGGCCCGCTCGAGGTCGTGAACGAAGCGATCTTCCGGATTGGCGTGTTGCCTCGCCTGGCGGAGCGCGTTCGAGTGGTTCTGGTGAGTGCGCTGGACCCGGCGCGAGCTCGCGAAACTCTGGTCGAGGCGGTGCCTTCCGTCGAACATGTACTCGCACGGTATCCGGACGAGCGGGCGCTGGTGGTTCCGAGAGCGAGCCACCTCATCTGTGAGGCTCGCTCATGACACGTGGCGTATCGCGCGAGAATCTTTCGAGATTCGTGGATCTCTTCGAGAAGTGGAACCGCAGCATCAACCTGTCGGCGGCGACTACGCGGGCCGAGATCCTCGAGCACGTCGAGGACAGCCTGCAGGTGGTGCCGGTGCTGGATGGTCGGCGGCGGGTGCTCGACGTCGGGTCCGGCGGTGGTTTCCCGGTCGTGGTGGCAGCGATCTGTCTGCCTCAGGTCGCATTTACATCGCTCGAGCCGATTCACAAGAAGCATGCATTTCTTCGCACGGCCGCGCGCGAGCTCGGGCTAGCGAACCTCGAACCGCGCGCCGAACGGATCGAGGACCACCTGGTGCGCAACTACGACGCTGCGATGTCTCGCGCAACGTTCGACTTGGCGGAGTGGCTCGCAACCGGCCGGCAGTACGTCGCCCCGGGTGGGATCGTCATCGGATTCGAAGCGGTGCCGCGCTCCGACCTACCACCGGTCGTGCGACATCCCTATTCGGTTGCGGGCAAGGACCGCACGCTGGTCGTGTTCCACGTGGAACACAACGAGTCGAGCACAGCCGGATCCGACTGAAGGAGCACGATCCGGCCCGGCCACCGGCGACCGATCTCGACCGCATTGCTCTGCGAGAGCACCTCCGAGTCGGACGGAAGAACCGACAGGACCAGGGCTCCGACGCGACATCCATCGCGTTCGGCCGCCTCGATTGTAAGGAGGCTGTGGTTGATCGTGCCGAGACCAGCACGAGCGACGACCAGGACTGGAAGAGCCAGAGCACGAGCCAAGCTGGCGATATCCTGCGTCTCGGTAAGCGGAACCCGCCACCCTCCCGCCCCTTCGACGATCGTGAAATCGGCCGTGCCGCTGCCGGAGTGGACGGCGGAACAGATCCGGTCGAGGTCGAGCGTGACCCCTTCGGATTCCGCGGCGACCTTTGGTGCCACGGGCTGCGCGAAGCTGTAGAGCGCGCACTGCTCACCGCGCTGCCAGCTCCCGGCTGCTTCGACGAGCGCCCGCTGATCGGACCCGAGGCCCGTGCACCCGGTCTCGACCGGCTTGAACGCGAACACCCGCGCACCAAGGTGTCTTGCACGTCGGGCGAGCGCGGTCGATACGTGCGTCTTGCCGACCCCGGTATCGGTGCCGGTGACAAACCATCCGATCACGGCAGGGTCTCGCGAATCGCCATCGCGGTGGCCCGCTCGAGAAGCTCGAGCTCCGGCCGCTGCAGCACGAGCGGGGGCATCCACACCACGACCTCGCCGAGCGGTCGGAGGATCACGCCGTGCTCGCGAACCCGAGCGCAGACCTCGAATGCGTGGCCCACGAGCTCGATGCCGACCATCCAGCCGCATCGCCGCACTTCGCGAACGCCGGGAAGCGTCGCGATCCGCGCGAGCGCAGCGGCGAGCTCGGGCTCGAGGGCACGCGCGCTGGGCAGCGTCGACTCCTGCAACAGCGCGAGCGATTCGATGCCGACCGCGCATGCGAGCGGATTCGCGGTGTACGTGTGGCCGTGGAAGAAGTGCTTCATCTCGCTGCGCGCGCCGAGAAACGCGTCGTAGATCTCCGCGGTCGATAGAGTCGCAGCGAGAGGGAGATAGCCGCCGGTGATTCCTTTCGCGAGGCACACGAAGTCCGGCTGAACGTCCTCGTGCTCGCACGCGAACAGCCGGCCCGTGCGACCAAACCCGGTCGCGACCTCGTCGACGATCAAGTGGACCTGATACCGGCGGCACAGCTCGGCGATCGCCCGCAGAAATCCCGGCGGATGGACGAGCATTCCAGCCGCGCCTTGCACGAGCGGCTCGATCACGAACGCCGCGATCTCGTATGCCCTCCGCTCGAGCTCCTGCTCGACTCGCGCGAGCGATGCTGCGCCGTCGGTCCCGGCCGGAGACGGGATGGGGATGCTCTGCACGAGCAACGGGCCGAAGATGCGGTGAAACAGATCGATGCCGCCGACGCCTACCGCGCCGAGCGTATCCCCATGATAGGCATCGGTCAGCCGCAAGAAGCGTTGCTTCGACGACCGGCCCCGCAGCTGCCAGTACTGGAACGATTGCTTGAGCGCGATCTCGACCGAGGCCGAGCCCGAATCGGAATAGAACACGCGCGCGAGGTTGCGAGGCGCGACGGTGAGGAGCTGCTCGGCGAGTCGGATCCCGGGCTCGTGCGTGAGCCCGAGGAACGTCGAATGGGCGAGCTTGTCCGTCTGGTCGCGCAGCGCCCGATCGAGCCGCGGATGACGATGACCGTGGACGTTGCACCATAACGAGCTCACGCCATCGAGATAGCGACGGCCGTGCTCGTCGACGAGGAAACAGCCGTCGCCCGAGGCGATCACGAGCGGCTGCCACTCCGCCATCTGCGTGAACGGGTGCCAGATCAAACGGCTATCGAGCTCGGCCAGAGTCATCGACGCAGCGCGTCATCGAGCGCGGCTGCGAGCTGGTCGATGTCCTCGTCGCGATGGCCGGCCGACACGCTCACGCGCAAGCGAGCTGTTCCCACCGGAACCGTCGGCGGTCGGATTCCCTGCACGTAGACGCGACGTTCGAGCAAGCGCGCCGTGTGATGCATGACCTCGTGGTCGTCTCCGACGATGACCGGGGCGATCGCCGAATCGGCTGCGCCGCCCGCACGCGGCACGCGCTCGCGGAAGCGCCGCGCATTCACCGCCAGCACGCGCCGGCGATCGTCGCCTTCGCCGCCGCGCACGATCCCGATCGCGGCATCGACCGCCGCCGCGACCATCGGGGGCAACCCCGTCGAGAATACGAGCGTACGCGCGCGGTTCCACAGCAGCTCGGAGACCGGCCCCGACGTGGCGACAAACGCGCCGAACGCGCCGAGCGCCTTGCCGCACGTGCCGACGAGCACGTCGGGCTCGACGCCGGCTTCCGCAGCGATGCCTCGGCCCTCCGGGCCACGCGCGCCGATCGCGTGCGCCTCGTCGAGCACGAGCGCGGCCTCGTGCCGCCGGCACAGCTCGGCCAGCGCCCCAACATCCGCAACGTCGCCGTCCATCGAGAACAGCGACTCCGAGACCACGAAGCGCCGCCGCCCGAGGTGCGCTCCGAGCGCGCGCTCGAGCGCCGCGAGATCGCGATGCGGCACGATGACGACCCGCGCGCGCGACAACCGACAGCCGTCGATGATGCTCGCGTGGTTGAGCTCGTCGGAAAAGATGACGTCATCGGGGCCGGCCAGCGTCGCGAGCACGCCGACGTTGGCCGCGTAGCCCGTCGCGAACAGCCGCACGCCGTCGCGCCGCATCCAGTCCGCGATCGATCGCTCGAGCGCGGCGTGCCGGCGATGGTTGCCGACGATCAACCGCGATGCTCCGGCGCCGGTCCCGTGCTCGTCGGCCGCGGCCGCGGCTGCCCGCGCGAGCCGGCGATCGCCCGCGAGCGCGAGGTAGTCGTTGGAAGCGAAGCTGGTCACGAGCACGCCGTCGAGCGTGACCCGCGGGCCCTGCGGGCCGTCGACGACCCGCGGCACGCGCAACCGGTGCGCGGCCTCGAGCTCGCGCAGCTCGGCGCGAGCTTCGTCGTCGAGCTTCGTCATGACGCGCGCACCATATCACTTACTTCCCGATGCAGAACCGCGCGAAGACCTCGTCGAGCACGCGTTCGCCGACCTCGACCCCGCGCAGCTCGGCCAGCGCGTGCGCGGCCTGCCGGACCTCGAGCGCGACGACCTCGGCCACCGCGCGCGTCGCGCGGGCCGCCCGAGCCGCGGCCAGTGCCCGCTGGGCCGCCGTGACCGTCGCGTGCTGCCGCGCGGTCGTGACGACCGCGTCCTCGCTGCCTTCGCGCTCGGCCACCCCCGCGAGCGCGAGCGCACGCCGGCGCAGCTCGTCGAGCCCGGCTCCGGTCTCCGCCGAGGTGGCCACCGCGCCACGCGCCTCACCGCCGAGATCCGCCTTGCTGCGCACGACCAGCGCGCGCGCTCCGAACCGCGCACCATCGTCCCATGCTGCGATCCCGTCGTTGACGACGACGACGACGTCCGCGGCCGCGACCCGCTGCTCGCCGAGCGCGATCCCGCGCGCTTCGACCGGATCCGCCGTCGCGCGCGTACCGGCGGTGTCGATCAGCGTCACCGCGACGCCGGCCCAGTCATCGCGTGCCTCGAGGTAATCGCGCGTCGTGCCCGGCGCCTCCGCGACGAGCGCGCGCTCGGCGCCGACCAGCGCGTTGAGCAGCGACGACTTGCCGACGTTGACCGCCCCGACCAGCGCGATCGTCACGCCGTGGCCGACCGCGCGGCCGTGACGAAAACTGCATGCGAGCGCTCCGCAGCGCTCCTCGAGCGCTGCCAGCTCGGCATCGATCACGCGCTCGTCCTCCGCTGCGAGGTCTTCCTCGGGGAAATCGATGCGACCTTCGAGCTCGGCGAGCACCGCCAGCGCACGCCGCTCGAGCACCAGGGCGACCTCGCCGAGCCGGCCCGCGAGGTTGTGCTGCGCGAGCCGCCACGCGCGCTCGCTGCCGGCATGGATCACGTCGAGCAGCGCCTCGGCGCGCGGCAGGTCGAGCTTGCCGTTCAAGACGGCTCGTCGCGTGAACTCGCCCGGCTCCGCGATCCGAGCGCCGCGCGCGACCACCGCCGCGAGCAGGCGTTCGAGGTTGTGCGCGCCGCCGTGGCCGTGAAGCTCGGCGACGTCCTCGCCGGTGAACGATGCCGGCGCCCGCATCGCGAACGCGATCACCTGATCGAGCCGCGTACCGTCCGCGGCCTTCGCCCAGCCCAGCCGCACGCGACGCTCGACGCGCGCCGGCGCCACGCCGAGCACGTCCGCGACGATCTCGATCGCACGCGCACCGCTCACGCGCACGATCCCGACACCGCCAGCACCGGCAGCTGTCGCGATCGCCGCGATCGTGTCAGTCACTCGGCTGCAGCAGCAGGCACGACGAGGATGTGGCGGTCCTCACCTTCGCCCTCGCTGCGGCTCGACAAGCCCGGCATCTCGGCGATCGCCATGTGCACGATGCGCCGATCGTGGGGCGACATCGGCTGGAGCTCGACGACCTGCTTGGTCTGCAGCGCCTTCTCGCCCATCTTCTGCGCGAGCGAACGCAGCCGCTCGACCTGCTTGTCGCGATAGCCGCCGGCATCGACGACGAGCGGCTTGACCTTCTCGCTGCGCTCGCCGCGCTCCTTGAACACGGCCTTGCTCACCAGGTGCTGGAGCGCATCGATCACGACGCCGCGCCGCCCGATCACGAGCTCGGTATCCGTGGTCTGGATCTCGAGGACCGTGCGGTCCTCTCCGTCCTTGATGTCGATGTCGGCCGAGATCCCCATACGCTCGAGCACGCCGAGCAGGAACTCGCTCGCCTTCTCGATGACGTCTTCACGTTCTGCAGTGTTGGTCACAGCTGCCTCCATAACCTATCGCCGGCCTTTCTTGCCCTTGTTCGGCGTCTTCTTGGGCGGCTCGTCTTTTGGCGGGTTCGCGTCCTTCGCCGCCTTCGCCGCCGCCGCGTCCTTGTCCGCCGCGACCGCCGCCTGGTTCACCTTGAGCTTGGCCGCCAGCTCGATGCTCTTCTTGTCGTACTTGTTCATGTAGATCGAGTGCAGCGCCGACAGGCACGTGTTCGCGAAGATGTACAGCGTGAGGCCGGCCGGCGCCCACAAGCAGAACACGCCGAACATGAGCGGCATGCCGTACTGCATCATCCGCTGCTGCATCTTCTGCGATGGATCCGGGTTCGCCGGCTGCAGCCTCGCCTGCACGAACATCAGCACGATCAGCGCGATCGGCAGGACATACGTCGGATCGTTGTTGGTGAGGTCGTTGATCCAGCCCGGAATGAATGGCTGCTGGTAGAGCTCGCCCGCCGACTGCAGCATGCGGTACAGCGCGAGCCAGATCGGCATCTGCAGCAAGATCGGCAGGCAGCCCGCGAGCGGATTGACGCCGTTCTGCTTGTACAGCGCCATCGTCTCGACCTGGATGCGCTGCTTGTCGTCCTTGTACTTCTCCTGCAGCGCCTTCATCTGCGGGCCGAGCACGGCCATCGCCTTCATCGAGCGCATCGACTTGGTCGTCCAGTACAGCGTCGCGCCCTTCACCAGCATCGTGAGGAACAAGATCGCGATGCCCCAGTTGCGGAACACGTCGTGGAAGCGCAGCAGCAGCCACAACAGCGGCCTGCCGATGAACGAGAACCAGCCGAGATCGATCGTCTGCTTGAATCCGGTCGCGAACCCCGCGACCTCGTCGGCATGCTCGAGCTGATCGACGTTCTTCGGCCCGAGATAGGCGACCACCTCGGCCGAGCTCGTTCCGGTCGGATACAGCAGATCCGTCCGCATGAGCCCGTCGGGCTCGCCGAACGTGTCCTTGGTGACGTGCGCGTCGGGGGTCGGCGCGTAGCCGACGAGCAGATACGGCTGCTCGAAGCCGGTCCACTGGATGTTCTCCTCCTGGCGCGGGCCCTTCTCGATCAGGCTCGTCACCGGAGTCGTCACGATCTCGCCGGCGCGCAGCGTCGACGAGTCCCACTGCCGCGGCTGGATGCGGCTCGATCCGCCGCCGGTCTTCTTCGGATCCTGGAGCTGCCAGGTGGTGACCGCCAGCGTCTCTCGCGCGCTCGCCGCCTTCGGCTTCACGGCGATCTTGGCGCGTACGATGAACGCGTCGGCGTCGACGACAAAGTCCTTGGTGATGTCGACCTCGGGCGTCGAGTACGTGTACTCGACCGTGCGAGCGTCCACCTGCCTGCCGGTCCAGCTCTGATCCGATTCTGCCGGCAGCTGGAACGTCGAATCCTTCGTGAAGCCGACCGCGAACGCGCCGCGATCGGATGCGAGCATCTCGCCCTTGGTGTCGTCGTGCTCGTAGCGCGAGTCGGTGAGGTGCCACGATTCGAGCACGCCCCCCTTGCTCGAGAACGTCGCCACCACCTTCGGGAAGGTCAGCGCGATCTGCTTCGGGTTCGAGACCGGCGCGCCGGGCGCGGTCCCGACGAGCGTGGTCGGAAACGTCGCCGAAGGCAGCACCGCCGTCGGCGTGGTCGGCTTCTTCTTCTGATCTTCGGTCTTCGGCGAGAAGAACGCGTTCCACAGCAGCATCACGCCGAGCGCGAGGCCCACCGCGAGCAGCAGCCGCTTACCTTGATCCTGCATTACTTGCCGTGCTCCTCGTGACACACCGGGTCATACCCGCCGCGGCACAGCGGCTGACACCGCAACACGCGCCACATCGCGAGCGCGCCTCCGACGACGACACCGCGCCGACGCACGGCCTCGATCGCGTACTCGGAGCACGTCGGCAGAAACCGACAGCTCGGCGTGCGCTTCATCGGCGAGATCACGGCGCGATACAGCGCGACCGGCGCCAGCACGACCCACACGATCGCCGCGTGAATGCGGCGCCAGAGCGTGTTCGAGTGCGAGTGCGTCATGGAAGCTGGCGCAGGATCCGATTCAGATCGGACGCGAAGTCGTCGCGATGAAGCTGCCGCGCTGCCGAGTCCTTGGCAACCAGGACCACGTCCCAGCCAGCCGGCACCCACCCGTTCAGGCGGAGCCATTCGCGCAGGAGGCGCTTGATGCGGTTGCGGACGACGGCGTTCCCTACTTTCTTCGTCACCGTGATGCCAAGCCGACCAACGCGCAAGGGATCACTTTGTTTTCGAGCGAGTGCGAGCACGTGCCGACCATGCAGCTTCGTGCCCTCGGTCTGGATCAACAAGAACTCGGCCCTGCGACGCAGGCGCATGTCCTTGGTGATCACTTCTTGGCGATCGTCACCGAGATGCGCTTGCGCCCCTTCGCCCGCCTGCGCCGCAGCACTTCACGACCACCGCGCGTCTTCTTGCGGGCGCGGAAACCATGGGTGCGCTTCCGGCTCTTGTTGTGCGGCTGATACGTACGCTTCACGGCATCTCTCCGGCGATAACGGAGCGCGATCGATACTCAACCGCTCGTGTGTTGTCAACGCGTTGGATCGGGAGTTCAAAACTTGTCGATTTGGTCTTGCGCTGTGAATTCGGCATCTGTTACGTACGCCAAGATTTCTCCTGTGGACAACTCCTGTGGGGTGGGACCGGGAGAACACCAGAAGTGGCTGTGGATAACTTCTGGATTGGGTGTTTTTTGCCTGTGAGCTAGTTCGTTCAACCAATTGAAACCTCAGGATACTCGGGGAATGATCGAACAGCAGCATTGGGATGAAGCCGTGGGGCGGCTTCGCTCTCGCCTGGAGCCCAAGAATTTCGACATGTGGCTGCGTCCGATCGAGGTGCTCGCCTTCGATGGGACCACCGTTCGACTGCGTGCTCCCAACAGCTACGTCCGGTACTGGTTCGAGTCGAACTTCCTGAAGTCGTTGGTCTCGGAGCTGCGCGAGCTCGGCCACGACCACGTTCAGGTCGAGTTTGCTCCCGACTCCGGCAAGGCTCCGCCGCTGGACTCCTCCGAGCCCGAAGCCGAGCCCGCGCCAGCGCTCGAAGCCTCGGTGGCTCCGGAGTCCGTTCCCGCTCCCGCTCCCGCTCCCGCGCTCGCCGCCTCGGAAGAGCCCGCGATCTCGGCTCCCGAGACCGCGACGCTCAACCCCCGCTACACGTTCGACACGTTCGTCGCCGGCCCGTCCAACCAGCTCGCGTTCGCCGCGTCGCAGGCCGCGTCGTCGAGCTATCCGCCGAAGTACAACCCGGTCTTCATCTGCGGCGGCGTGGGACTCGGCAAGACCCACCTGCTCCACGCGATCGGCCACCAGCAGCTCGAGAACCGTCCCGGCTGCCGCATCGTGTACCTGTCGTCCGAGCGGTTCATGAACGAGTACGTGCAGGCGATCCGCACCGGGCGGATGCACGAGTTCCGCCGCAACTACCGCGAGGGCATCGACGTGCTGCTCGTCGACGACGTCCAGTTCCTCGCCGGCAAGGAAAGCACCCAGGACGAGTTCTTCCACACGTTCAACGCGCTGCACGAGAACCACAAGCAGATCGTGCTCACCGCCGACCGCAAGCCGCACGAGATCTCCGACATCGCCGACCGGCTGCGCACGCGGTTCGCGTGGGGCCTGCTTGCCGACATCGAGCCTCCCGAGCTCGAGGTCCGCATCGCGATCTTGCGCAAGAAAGCCGCGGTCGAGAGCGTGCCGCTGCCCGACGACGTCGCGCTCTACATCGCGTCGGCGATCAAGTCGAACGTGCGCGAGCTCGAGGGCGCGCTGATCCGGCTCGCGGCCTACGCATCGCTGTCCAAACGCAAGATCGATCTCGAGTTCGCGCAGGAGACGCTGGGAGCCGCGCTGACGCGTCCGCGCGAGGTGATCACGGTCGAGTCCATCATCAAGAGCGTCGCGAGCTACTACGGGCTCAAGCCGGCCGAGATCAAGAGCGACCGCCGCCACAAGTCGCTGGCGAACCCGCGCGCCGTCGCGATGTATCTCGCGCGCCACCACACCAAGGACAGCTATCCCGATCTCGCCCGTGCGTTCGGCGGCAAGCACCACACGACCGTCATCTCGGCGGTCCAGAAGATCGCGGACCGGCTCAAGGACGACGCCTCGCTGCGCGGCGAAGTACACGCCATCGAGTCGATGATCCTCAAGTAGACCGCTGTGACTTACTCTGTCGACGAGGCTGTGGACCGTGAGTGGACGAAATCACCCGCTCGGGTTGTCCACATGATTGGTTCATGTCATCCACCGATGGATCTCATCGTCAGACCTTCGTGGTTGGCTCAAGAAATCCGAGCACGCGCGAGCGGTTGCGGAGATGTCCACACCGTCCACAGGGCCTATTGATTCTTACTACTAACCAAGATCTTTATTTCTTGAATACAGAAGAGCGAGCAAGGCGAGGGTGACCATGGAGTTTCGAATCTCGAAGACCGAGTTCCTGCGCGGCCTGCGCCTGGCGCAAGGCATCGCGGACCGCAAGAGCACGATGCCGATGCTCGCGAACGTCCTGCTGCGCACGGTCGGCAAGGGCCAGCTGCTCATCGCGGCGACCGACCTCAACGTGTCGCTCACCGCAGAGCTCAAGAGCCAGAACGCGCACGAAGGCGGCATCACGCTCGGTGCGAAGAATCTGTACGAGCTCGTCGCGAACGCGCCGGGCGACGACATCACGCTCAAGAAAGCCGACAACCACTGGGCGGAGATTCGCTCGGGCAAGGTCAATTACAAGATCGTGGGGATGCCGGACCGCGATTTCCCGAAGGTGCCGGACCATCGCGAGGCGAGCTACGCGCAGGTCGAGTCGGCCGTGCTGCGCGAGATGATCGATCGCACGCTGTTCTCGGTCTGCAACGACGAGACGCGCTTTCACCTCAACGGCGTGTTCTTCGAGAGCGATGGCAGCAAGGTCCGCATGGTTTCGACCGACGGCCATCGCCTGAGCAAGGTCGAGCGCACGCTGCCGAACGGTCCGAAGCTGTCCGCCGGCGTCATCATCCCCAAGAAGGGGCTGCTCGAGATCAAGAAGGTTCTCGAGACCGGCCCGAGCTGCAAGCTCGCGATCAAGACGCCCCACCTGTTCGTCGTTCACGACGACATCGCGATCGCCGTCAAGCTCATCGACGCGCAGTTCCCGCCGTACGAGCAGGTGATTCCGAAGGACCACAAGCGGGTCATCACGGTCGACCGCATGCGCTTCATCGATGCGCTGCGGCGCGCGCAGCTGATGTCTTCGGAGACGCGCGGCGTGAAGGTCGCGACGAGCAAGGAAGGCATCACGATCACCAGCGACAACCCCGACCTCGGCGAGGTGCGCGAGGAGCTCGACGCGGATTACGGCGGCGACGCGATCTCGATCGGCTTCAACCCGAAGTACGTGGTCGAGCTGCTGTCGCAGATGACGGCCGACCAGGTCACGCTCTCGCTGGGGGGCGAGCTCGACCCGGGGCTCATCAAGCCGCTGGCGGGCGATGACTATCTCGGCGTCGTGATGCCGATGCGCATTTGAGGAAGCGTAGCGCAGCGAAGCGTGGGGACGGAGGCAGGGGACGCTCGTACCGAAGGCCGAGCAAAGCGAGGACCTTCGCGTGAAGATCGAGCTCCTCACCTGCGACGGCGTGCGCAACCTGGCGCCGCTCGAGCTGGCGCCCCGCGCACGCTTCAACGTCTTCGTCGGTGACAACGGGCAGGGCAAGACGAACTTGCTCGAGGCGATCTACGCGGTCGCCGCGCTGCGGTCGTTCCGCACGTCACGCATGGCCGACCTCGTCGCGTTCGGGCGGGAGCGAGCGCGGCTGGGGGCGCGGGTCGCGAAGGACGGCATGACGCGCGTCTACGAGGTCGAGATTGCCGAGGGCTCGCGGCGGATCAGGCTCGACGGCAAGGCGGTCCGGCCGCTCGCGCGCTACTTCGGCGGCTTCAACGTCGTCGTGTTCACGCCCGAGGATCTCGCGTTGCCGCGCGGGTCGCCGGGCGAGCGTCGGCGCTTTCTCGATCGCGCCGTGTTCAACCAGCGCGCCGAGTATCTCGGGCTCGTGCAGGACTACGAGAAGGTGCTGAAGCAGCGCAACGCCGTGCTCCGGCAGGCCGGTGAGACCGGGGCCGCCGTCGAGCAGCTGCTCGCGGTCTACGACGACCAGCTCGTGCAGCTCGGGATCGCCGTGGCGAACGCGCGGGCGAGCTTCGTCGCCGAGATTGCCGGCGAGCACGCGCGAGCGTTCACGTCGATCGCGCGCATCGCGGCCGTCGCGGGCGTGCGCTACCAATCCGCGACGGCTGGAGCTTCGACGGAGACCGTCGCGGCGCAGCTGCGCGCGTCGCGTGCACGCGATCTCGCGAGCGGTGCCACGCAAGTCGGACCGCATCGCGACGATCTCGTGTTCGAGCTCGACCTGCGCGAGGCGGGAGCATTCGCGTCGCAAGGCCAGCTGCGCGCGATCCTGCTCGCGTGGAAGACCGCCGAGCTCGCGCTGCTCGCGCGCGCGAACGGCGATGCGCCGATCTTGTTGCTCGACGACGTGTCGAGCGAGCTCGATCCCTCGCGCAACGCATACCTGTTCGAGCACCTCGCGGAGCAGGCCAGTCAGTGCTTCATCACGACCACACATCCGGGCCATGTCTTGCTCGCTCGCGACCGGGCCGACTACGTGGTCCGAAATGGGCAGATTTCCTCGTAAAATCCGGCACATCATCCCTTTTTTGTGCTACGCTAGTGTGCTATCTCGAAACACCCTCGAGAAGCCCCCCGGCATGGCCGATCCCACAATCAGTCCAGAGACTTCGGAGACGACGTACGACGACAGCTCGATCGGCGTCCTGAAGGGCCTCGAAGGCGTCCGCAAGCGCCCCGGCATGTACATCGGCGACACCGATGACGGCACGGGCCTGCATCACCTCGTCCACGAGGTCGTCGACAACTCGGTCGACGAGCATCTCGCCGGTCACTGCACGCGGATCGACGTCGTCATCCACTACGACAACTCGGTGACCGTCGAGGACAACGGCCGCGGCATCCCGGTCGGCATCCATCCGGTCGAGAATCGTCCCACGGCCGAGCTCGTGATGACCGTGCTCCATGCCGGCGGCAAGTTCGGAGGCGCGGGCTACAAGGTCTCGGGCGGCTTGCACGGCGTCGGCGTCTCCGCGGTGAACGCGCTGTCCGACTGGCTCAAGCTCGAGATCCGGCGCGACGGCAAGGTCTACTACCAGGAGTACGCGCGCGGGATTCCGGCGAGCGAGTTCAAGCAGACCGGCGTCACCGATCGTCGCGGCACCAAGGTCACGTTCCATCCCGATCCCGAGATCTTCAAGAACGTGCTCGAGTTCAGCTACGAGCAGCTGTCGCAGAAGCTCCGCGAGCTCGCGTATCTCAACAGCGGGCTCGAGATCGTCATCCGCGACGAGCGCAGCGATCGCCAGCAGACCTTCAAGTTCGAGGGCGGCATCGCGACCTACGTCGGGGATCTGAACGCGAACAAGACGGCGGTGTCGGAGGTGATCGGCTTCATCGGCGAGCACGAAGGCATGAGCGTCGAGGTCGCGATGCAGTGGAACGACGGCTACTCCGAGCTCGTCACCTGCTTCACGAACACGATCAAGAACCGCGACGGCGGCACCCACCTCACCGGGTTCCGCAAGGCGCTCACGCGCACGATCAACAACTACGGCACCGAGAACAAGCTGCTCAAGGACGCCAAGAGCGGCTTGTCGGGCGAGGACCTGCGGGAAGGCCTCACCGCGGTCGTGTCGGTGAAGGTCTCCGACCCCAAGTACTCGAACCAGGCGAAGGACAAGCTGGTGTCGAGCGAGGTCGAGACCGGCGTCAGCGCGGTCGTCGGCGAGAAGCTCGGGCAGTGGCTCGAGCAGCATCCGAAGGACGCGCGCACGATCGTGTCGAAGGCGCTGCTCGCGTCGCGGGCGCGCGAAGCGGCGCGCAAGGCGCGCGAGATGGTGCAGCGCAAGGGCGCGCTCGAGCTGACGTCGTTGCCGGGCAAGCTCGCCGATTGTCAGGAGCGCGATCCCGAGAAGTGCGAGCTGTTCATCGTCGAGGGCGAGAGCGCCGGCGGCTCGGCCAAGCAGGGCCGCGACCGCGCGATCCAGGCGATCCTGCCGCTGAAGGGCAAGATCCTGAACGTCGAGAAGGTGCGCTTCGATCGCATGCTGACGTCACAGGAGCTGACGACACTCATCACCGCGATGGGCACCGGCGTCGGCGAGGACAAGGATCTCGGAAAGCTCCGCTATCACAAGATCATCCTGATGACGGATGCCGACGTCGACGGCAGCCACATCCGCACGCTCCTGCTCACGTTCTTCTTCCGCCACTACAACGAGCTGTTCGAAGGCGGCCACGTCTACATCGCGCAGCCGCCGCTCTACAAGGTGAAGAAGGGCAAGACCGAGCTCTACTTGAAGAACGAGCAGGCGCTCGAAGACTTCCTGCTCGACGCGGTGACGCGCGAGACCACGCTCCAGCTCGGCAACGGCGAGCAGCTCACCGGCAAGCCGCTCGCGGAGCTGGTCAAGCGCATCACCCAGGCGCGCCGCCTGCGCATGCAGCTCGACAAGCGCGCCGATCGCCGCATCGTGTCCGAGTTCGCCGACGCGCAGCTGTCGGAAGACGATCTGCGCGACCGCGGCAAGCTCGAGCGCATCGAGGCCAAGGTGATGGCGGAGGTCGAACGGCGCTACGGCGAGCTCGGTCAGGCCGTGCCCGAATATCGCCAGGACGCCGAGCACGGCGGCTGGGAGATCAAGTTCCTCGCCGGACAGCACGGCGTGCGCCGCCACACGCTGATCAGCGCCGATCTCGTGCGCGCTGCCGAGTTCGTCGAGCTCAAGAAGATCAGCGCCGAGCTCAAGTCCAAGCTGGTCGAGCCGCTCAAGCTCGCCCACGAAGGCAACGCCGCGGCCGAGATCAAAGGCTGGGACGAGATCTCGACGCTCATCGACGAGCTCGGTCGCAAGGGCCTCCAGATCCAGCGCTACAAAGGCCTCGGCGAGATGAACGCCGAGCAGCTGTGGGAGACCACGATGGATCCGCAGCGTCGCAATCTCCTGCGCGTCAAGGTCGAGGAGATGGAAGAGGCCGACGGCATCTTCACGAAGCTGATGGGAGATCTCGTCGAGCCCCGCCGCGAGTTCATCGAAGAGAACGCGCTCAACGTGCGCAACCTCGATATCTGACCTCGGAAGAGATCGGGTCAGAGCGCCTTGTGCAGCGTCTCTGCGAGTAGCGGCGCGACGTGATCGCTATCGTTCAACCGCACGACCGCGAGCTCGGCGAGCGAGGCACCGGCGAGCACGTTGAGCGCGGCCGGCGCCTGGCGAAACTTCCAGACGTGCGTCAGCGGAACGCCGAGCACGCGGCAGAGCAGCACGCGATTGACCGCGTCGTGCGCGGCGACGAGCGCGACCGCATCGGGTGCGAGCCGGCTGCACAGCTTCTCCAGCACCGGCCACGCGCGTGCTTCGACATCGCCGAGGCTCTCGGCGCCGGGGCCGGCCGGTGCGTCGCGGCCCGGAGCCGTGCGCCAGGTCGCGAACATCTCGGGCGTCATCTGCTCGACCTCGCTCGCGAGGTGCCCCTCCCACGTGCCGTGCGAGATCTCGACCAGCCCCGCGTCGAGCTCGATCGCCGCGCGCCCGGCCACGACG
>DATJXL010000166.1:0-16373 GCA_035500135.1 Kofleriaceae bacterium | reverse complement strand
AACGTCGGCGCGGCGGGCAACCAGATCGTGGGCATGGACGACACCGGCGCGGCGACCGCGGCGGGGACGTACCTGGGCTCGAGCGACATCGAGGGCTTCCAGGCGCAGCTGTTCGTCGCGATGCTCGACAGCCGCGCCGAGGACTGGCTGCGGTCGTTCGCGACGAGCGACGGCGCGACGCTGACGGGATTTCCGAGCCTGGCGGCGGCGCTCGCGTACGACGAGCAGCAGCCGCTGCGCTGGTTTCCCGGGCAGATCGCGGTCGCGGAGAGCGCCGACGGCGACGTGTTCCCGCGCCCGGCGTACATGCTGGCGTCGGCGAACAGCGCGCTGCTCGACCAGCTCGGGGTGATCCTCGGCTACGCGACGATCTACGCGCTGACCGATACGCGCAACGCCGACGTCGGCGGGTCGCAGCCGGCGCTCGCGTACTTCGACGGCGATCCGTTCGCGGCGGATGATCAGGTCGCCGACGGCGAGGCGACGCTGCACGATCGCGCGCTGGCGATGGTGCGGGTGGCGGTGGTGAACCTCGATCGGCTGCACGTCGATCCGTCGAGCGGCGTGTTCGTCGACGACGTGACGATGACGGGCACGACGGCGGCGCGCGGGACGACGCTGGCGACGACGACGGCGGCATACACGGTGATCGCGCTGCGCACGCTGACGCGGGCGCTGGCGTCGCAGCTCGAGCTGTACTCGAACGAGACGCCGGATACGGCGGGCGTGGCGTCGCCGCTCGACGCGCTCGCGCTCCACCGCGCGGCGAATCCGAGCGAGACGTTCTCGGCGCGGGTGACCGAGCTCTTGCGCGCGCATGCCGCGCTGCTCTACGACCACCTGACCGACTCGACCGGCCGCGCGTACGACGGCTGGGACGTCGCGGCGGGCGCGCCGGTCGACCCGCAGGACACGCTCGACGCGCACGCGGCGGCGGTGCGCGGGCTGTTCGCGGCGTACCTCGCGACCGGCGACGAGCGCTACCGCACGCGCGCGATCGCGGTGTTCGATCGCATGGCGGCGGTGTTCTACGACCCGGTCGCGCGGATCTGGAGCGCGACGCCGGCGCCGGTCGACAGCGTCGAGTACACGCCGCTGCGGTTCGCGCTCGTGCAGAGCGCCTTGCGCGACATGTACGAGCTGGTCGCGGCGCGCCCCGGCGGCGAGGCCCTCGAGCCGATCTACGAGGACTACCTCCAGCGCCTGAACAAGCTCGTGCTCAACGGCTGGGACGATCGCGACCTCGACAAGGAGATCGGCTGGCCCGCGGAGTGCGTGAACGTCGTCGACGGCTTGCCGCGCGGTGGCCTGCAGATGGCCGAGCGCACGCTGACCGGCGAGACCGGCCGGCTGCGCGACGAAGGCGGTGGTGGCAGCGGCTCGAACCTCGGCGGCCCACCGACGACCGATCGCGAGCAAGACTGCGTGCCCGCGATCGACGCCGCGAAGATGTCGGCCGCGCTTGCCGATTCGGTCACGTTCCAGATCGCGAGGTCGCAGCCATGACCTCCACGCCATGCGCGCTGCTCGCGCTCGCACTGCTCGCCGCTTGCGGCGACAACCTGCACGTGCCGCCCGACGCCGACACCGGCTGCACCGCGACGTTCGCGGGCAACTTCACCGAGCAGTCGACGTCGCCGGCGAACTGCGCGACGATCGATGCCACCGATCCGGCGAACGTGCTGCTCGGCTTCACGGTGCCGAGTGCGACGCTCGCGACGTCGCTGACGATCTCGATCGATCTCGGCACGCTGCCGACGACCGGGGAGCTCACGTCCGAGCTCGTGACGATGTGGAGCGCGCGTGCGCTCGCGCGCGTCGGCAACGGCGCGTGCGAGTACAGCGCGGGCGCGACCGCGGTCCCGACCGGCAACTTCACGCTGGCGCTCACCGCGATCGATACGTCCGGCGCGCACGGCCTGCTCGGGCTCGAACAGTACGTGCTGACGTTTCCCGGCAGCGCGTGCGGCACGGGCAACACCGAGCAGGTCGGGCTCACATTTTGACGAGCAATGCGAGCGTCACGCGCGGCTCGTCCTGCACGAGATCGGGCGACCACCCCGGCACGAGCGACGTCGGCGCGAACATCCCGGGCGCGCCGGGCGGCGTCACACCGCCGGGCCCGGTGAAGTACGGCACGCTCGCGTGGCGATACACGAACTCCGCGCGCAGCGTCACGTACTGGGTCGGCATGTAATCGAACGTCGTTTGCAGGTCCCACGCGCGGAACGGGTCGCCCGGGTTCTCGGTGAAGTAGGGCGAGCCGGTGATCGCGGTCGCGCCGTTGATCGGCGGCAGGATCACGAGATAGCGGCCGGGATTCGTGATCGCGCCGCCGCCGACCGTCGCGGCGTAGTGCTCGCCGTGCCACGCGCGCAGGTAGCTCATGAACCCGGCGAAGTACTGCGCGCCGCAGCGCACGAGCCCGCCGCTCTCGCAGCCGATGTCGACGGTGAGCGTCGACGCGAGCCGCGACACGAAGTCGCCCGGATGCTCGAACCATTCGATCTGCACCGAGTCGTCGCTGTGGTAGCGGTGGCGATCCGGATCGCCCGGCGTGTCGGTGCCGACGCCATACGCGTTGAAGATCAGGATCAGGGTGCCGGTCGGCGCGTAGCGGACCTGGCCGCCGAGACCCGGCCAGCTGTTGTAGCGGCCGTACGATTGCCAGCCGTTGACGAGCCACGGCTCGATCTTCAGCCGATCGGTCGGGAACCACTGCACGCGCGCGCCGTTGAAGTACCAGGGCGTATTCGTCGACGCGAACGAGGGCTGATACGTCCAGTTGTCGAAGTTGTAGTAGCTCCACAGCCCGACATAGCTGAGGAAGAACCCGGCCTCGACGTTGACGCCGCGATGCGGATCGCCGAAGTGATACCCGCCGTAGGCTTCCGACAGGTAGCGGTACGCGTCGGCGAGATCCCACTGGCCGCGCGCCGGGCTCGCGTCGTTGCGCGGCATCGCGGTCGCGAGCTGACCGAATTGCGTCATCAGCCGGCCGATCGCGTTGTCGGCGTGAAAGTCGCCGCCGACACCGAGGAAGTTGACCTGGTTCTCGCCGGAGCGAAACACCTCGGACGAGCCGCCGATCGTGTCGTCGCTCGGGTGGTTGAACGAGTAGTGGAACGCGTCGTCGAGCCGGAACTCGCCGGTGACGTACTTCGACGCGAGCGGCGAGTCGTGCGTGCGTGCGTTGCCGCTCTGCCACGTGAAGTCGGCGAACGAGAACGGATCCTGCTCGCCCGATTGTGCGTGCGCGGCGGTGGCCGCGAGTGACAGCGCCGCGATGCCGAGCGCGCGGATCATCTGGGCCGGGCCGCGCGGGCGTCGCGCAGCACCTTCGCGAGCCACGCGAGCTCGTCGAACATCGCGTGCGCGCGCTTGCCGTAGATCTCCTCGCTCGGCGCGCCGTGCTCGTCGGCCGCGAGCCCGATCAACCGCACGTTGACCTGATCGCGCACCGGCACCATGCGCAGCTCGATGGCGACGAGCGACAGCTGCTCGGCCGCGCGCGCGCCGGCCGCGAACCCGCCGTACGACACGAACGCGACCGGCTTGTGATTCCACGCCGGATACAGCGTGTCGAACGCCGACTTCAGCTGCGCCGGATAGCCGTGGTTGTACTCCGGCGTCACGACGACGAACCCGTCGAGCCCGCGCACGAGCGCCGCCCAGCGGCCTTCGAGCGAGTCGGCGGTGTAGGTCGGCTCGAGCATCGTCGGCGGCGTCTTCGCCGTGTATGCGGGCAGCGGCCAGTCGCGGAGGTCGATCAGCTGGGCGTCGAGGTCGTCGCGCGCGGAGGCGAGGCCGTGGATCCAGCGCGCGAGCGGCTCGCCGCGGCGGCCCTCGCGCACGCTGCCTAGGATGATGCCGATACCGAGTCGAGTCATGGCGCCGCAGTCTAGCGCGGTCGGCGCGCAGCTTGCTTCGCGTGACGCCATGACCGACTTCCCCCGATCGCGCCGCGACTTGCTCGCGGGCGGTGTGACGCTGGCGCTCGCCGCGCTCGTGGGCTGTCGCCGCGACGACGACAGCGGCGAGCTCGACGTCTCGGCCGGCGAGGATCTGATGCGCGAGCACGGTGTGCTCGAGCGCCTCATCGTCGTCTACGACGCCGCGGCGCGCCGCCTCGATGCCGGCGATCGCAGCGTGCAGTCCGCGATCGGCGCCGCCGCACGCATCGCGCGCGAGTTCGTCGAGGACTATCACGAGCGCATCGAGGAGCGGTACGTGTTCCCGCGGTTCGAGCGCGCGAACCAGCTCGTCGAGCTCGTCGCGGTGCTGCGCCGTCAGCACGACGCCGGCCGCGGCCTCACCGATCACATCGCGGCGCTCGCGCGCGGCGCGCTCGCGTCGGCCGCGGACCGCGCCGAGCTCGCCGCGGCGCTGCGCGGCTACGGCGCGATGTTCGTGCCGCACGTCGGCCGTGAGGACACGCTCGTGTTCCCGGCGTTTCACCAGCTCGTCGGCAAGGAATACGCGGATCTCGGCGACCAGTTCGAGGACGAGGAGCGCGCGCGCTTCGGCGTCGGCGGCTTCGAGCAGTTCGTCGCGCGGCTGCCAGCGATCGAGGCCGCGGTCGGCGTCGCCGATCTCGCGCATTTCACGGTCACCGTCGACGATCTCGCGCGCTCGCGGAGCTAGCCGACGAGCACTCGCGCGACGCCGGCGGCGGCGCCGAGCGCGACGAGCCACAGCGAACCGACGCGAAACCGTACGAGCAGCACCGCCGCGACGACCGCGAGCGCGATGGTCGGCGCGTCGATCAGCGCCGCGCGGCCGAGCTCGATCGCGACCACGGCCATCAGCGCGAGCGACGCGACGTTGACGCCGTCGAGCACGCCGCCGGCGACGGGCGAGCGCCGGATGCGCGGCACGAGCGGCCCCGAGATCGCGACGAACACGAACGCCGGCAAGAAGATGCCGGCGGTCGCGACCAGCGCGCCGGTCGGTCCGCCGAGCACGTAGCCGATGAACGTCGCGGTCGTGAACACCGGGCCGGGCGTGATCTGGCCGGCCGCGACGGCGTCGAGCAGCTGCGACTCGGTCAGCCAGTGCAGGCGCGCGACGAAGTCCGCGCGCAGGAACGCGAGCAAGACGTAGCCGCTGCCGAACAGCACCGCGCCGATCTTGAGGAACGTCAGGAACAGCGGCGCGAGCCCGAACGGCGTCGCGGCGGCCGAGCCTCCGGCGAGCAGCGGCCCGAACCACGCGGCGCTCGGCTTTCGCGCCCGCGCTCCCGCGACGCGCGCAGCGGCGAGCGCGCCGGCCGCCGCGAGCACGACGAGCTCGTTGACACCGAGCGCGACGGCCGCGAACGATGCGGCGCCGATCGCGCCGAGCCACCAGGACCTCACGGCACGGCGCCCGAGGTTCCACAGCGCCTGCACGACGATCGCGATGATCACGGGCTTGATGCCGTACATCAGCCAGGCCGCCTCGGGCCGCGCGCCGTACTGCACGTATGCCCAGCCGAGCGCTCCCGTGAGCACCATCGCCGGCACGATGAAGCACAGCCCGGCGACGACGAGGCCGGGCAGGCCGCGGCGGTCGTAGCCGACGTGGATCGCGACCTCGGTCGAGTTCGGGCCCGGAATCAGGTTCGCCGCGCCGATCAGATCGAGGTAGCGCTCGGGCGTCATCCAGCCGCGGCGGCGCACGACGTGCTCCTCCATCATCGCGATGTGCGCGGCCGGGCCGCCGAACGCGGTCGCGCCCAGGCGCAGGAACAGCAGCGCGAGCTCGCGCAGGCTCGTTCGTGGCTCGCCGGCCATTCGCGTGACAGCCTAGCAGCCGTGCGGCCCGCGGTGATCGCGTTCGTGCGGCTCGGTCGACCGCTGTTCCTCGGCGGCGGCTTCCTCATGTACGGGCTCGGCGCCGCGATCGCAGCAGGCACCGGTCACGCGATCGACATGCGCCGCTACGCGCTCGGGCAGGGCGTGGTGATCGCGTTCCAGCTCATGACCCACTACGCGAACGACTACTTCGATCTCGAGGCCGATCGCGCGAACGCGACACCGACGCGGTGGTCGGGCGGCAGCCGCGTCTTGCCCGGCGGCGTGCTGCCGGCCGGAGTCGCGCTCGCCGCGGCCCGCGTGCTCGCCGGCCTCGGCGCGGTGCTCGCCGCTGCGCTCGCGATCGCGACCCGCGAGCTCGCGGTCGCCGCGACATGTGCCGCGATCGGCGGGCTCGCATGGGGCTACAGCGCCCCGCCGCTGCGGCTGTGCGCGCGTGGGCTGGGCGAGCTCGCGACCGCGGCGGTCGTGACCGTGCTCGTGCCGTGGCTCGGCTTCTCGCTGCAGGCGCCCGAGCTGCGCGGCGCCGACCTGCTCGCGCTCTCGATCGTACCGCTCGCGCTGTTACAGGTCGCGATGCTGCTCGCGATCGAATTCCCCGATGCCGCCGGTGACGCCGCGACCGGCAAGCGCACGCTCGTCGTGCGGCTCGGCCCGGTGCGCGCGGCGCGGCTGTACGCGATCGCGGTTGCCGCGGCGTACGCGTGGCTGCCGATCGCGTGCGCGCTCGGTTGGCCGAGCACGGTCGCGCTCGCCGCGGCGGTACCGCTGCCGCTCGCGCTGTGGCGGATCGCGCGCGCGGGCGACCACGCGGATCCGGCCGCGCACGAGCGGTTCGCGCTGTTCGCGGTGATGCTCCTCATCGGGACCGGCGCGGCCGAGCTCGCGGGATGGCTCGCGGCTTGATCGTCAGCGCGTTCGTCGGGATGACGATCGCGTCTCCGCTCGCCGAGCGCTACCGGCGATAGCGATAACGCGCGGGCGCCGGATGCCACTCGCCGCGATACGCCGGGCGCACGTAACCGTGGCGGACGTACTCGCCGCGGCGATCGACCCAGTGCGCGCGACGATCGCGCAGCCACACCGGCTCGCTGCGGTAGTACCCCCAGCGGCCGTGATCGCGGTAGTACCAGTAGTTGTTGTACCAGTAGACCGGGCGGCCCTCGTAGTACTCGGGCGCGGCGGTGGCGATGAACGCGGCAGGCGGCTCGACGACGACCTCGATGGCCTGCGCGCGCGCCTCGTGCGCGGTACCGAGCGCGAGCGCGAAGGGAATGGCCAGAAGCAATGCAGTTCGCATGAGCTACCTCCTTTAGGTTTCGGAATCCGAACGCTTGTAGTTCGCGTGGTGCCGCAGCGCATCGGCGGCCTTCGCGCGCTGGTCGGGAGTCAGGACGGGCGCGGCGGCCTCGTAGAGCCGGACCATGCGATTCACGCCCCATGTTGCCATGTGGGAGTTCACCGCGCTGCCGGTCGTGAGCGCGTGCGCGTCGAAATTCTCGCTCGTGAACGCGCTCGCGAACGCCTGGAAGTGCGCTTCGGCCTCGGCGCGATCGTACTTCGGCGCCTGGGTCATCGAGCTCGCGAAGCTCTCGCGGATCTTGTCGACCTGATCGGGTGACAGCTGGAGCTCGTGCGCGAGCTGCGCGATGTGGCCGTGGTGCGCGTCCTTGGCCGTCGGCTCGTCGGGCGCGTTCGCGTGGTTCCAGACGGTCAGGTGCGACTCGAGCTTGTCGACGAGCGCCTGGCGCTGGGGCGGTGTCAGCGTCTTGTGGAGCGCGTTGATCGAGTCGGCGACCGCGTCGTGCACGCCGGCGCTCGCGGTCGCGAGTTGCGCGACCGCCGCGTCGATCTTCGCTTGATCGACCTGACCGGCCGCGACGCCGTCGGCGAGCGCGAGCAGCACGGCCTTCTCGGCGTCCTTCGCCGGCTGCATCTTCGCGTGCATGTCGTGCTGGATCTTCACGATCGCGTCGTGCTGATCGGGCGACTCGCCGATCGCGTCGAGGCTCATCGCGATGAACATCGCGAAGCCGCCATGATGGTGATGGCGGTGGTGATCGGCGAGATCGGCCGTCGAGTCATCTTCGTTCTCGCCGACCGCCGCCACGTTGTCGGCCGCCGGCTGCGCCTGCGCGGTCTGGTCACTGCCTTGCGGCGACTGTGCTGGCGGCGCTCCACCGCCACAGCCGATCGCCGCGGCCAGCAGCATCGGCGCGATCAAGGAAATCAAACGCTTCATTCCGCTCCTCCTGGCTGCGACGAAACCACGCGCCGATGTATTCAATCAAGGCGGGAGTAGGGGGAGAATTTCCCACCCTACGGTCCGCAACATTTCGTCACGTCTCGTACTTTTTTCGCTTGCGGTACAGCGTCGACGCGTCGATCCCGAGGATCCGCGCCGCGTCGTCGAGGGTCGGAGCCCGCGCGAGCACGCGTTCGACATGCTCGCGCTCGATCTGGTCGAGCGTGTAGTCGCCGCCGAGCCGCGGGAGCGGGCTGTCGTGCGCGGCGATGCGCTCGGGCAGGGCCTCGAGCCCGAGCCGCTGCGCCGAGTACAGGATCACCGCGCGCTCGATCACGTTGCGGAGCTCGCGCACGTTGCCGGGCCAGTCGTAGCCCTGCAGCGCGCGCAGCGCCTCGGGCGCGAGCTCGGGCGTCGCGCGGTTCGCGGTGCGCGCGAAGAACGCGAGGAACCGCTTCGCGAGCGGCAGGATGTCGTCGGCGCGATCGCGCAGCGCCGGCACGACGATCTCGATCACGTTGAGCCGGAACAGCAGATCCTGGCGGAACCTCCCGGCCGCGACGTCGGCATCGAGGTCGCGGTTGCTCGCCGCGATCACGCGCACGTCGGCGCGCCGCGTGCGGTTCTCGCCGACGCGCTCGTACTCCTTGTCCTGCACGAAGCGCAGCAGCTTCGCCTGCAGCGCGGGCGAGATCTCGCCGATCTCGTCGAGGAACAGCGTGCCGCCTTCGGCCGACTCGACCCGCCCGGCCTGATCGCGGACCGCGCCGGTGAACGCACCCTCGCGATGCCCGAACAGCTCGCTGGTCAAGAGGTCCTCCGACAGCGTCGGGCAGTTGACGGTGATGAACGGGCGCGCCGCGCGCGTGCTCTGGCCGTGGATGTAGCGGGCGAGCACGCTCTTGCCGGTGCCGTTCTCGCCGCGCAGCAGGATCGGCGCGTCGGCGCCGGCCGCGCGGGTCGCGAGCTCGAGCGCGGCGCGCATCTTCGGCGACGCGGTCTCGAGATCGATTCCGGGCAATTCGCCGGTGAGCTGCGCCTCGAGATCGGCGACGCGCTGCTCGATCGCCTGGCGCTCCGCGAGCTGCTCGACGACGTGGCGGATCTGCGCCGGGTCGAACGGCTTGGGCAGATAGTCGATCGCGCCGCGCTTGATCGCCTCGACCGCGGTCTCGAACCGCGCGTGCGCGGTGATCACGACGACCGCGAGCCGCGGCCGCGCTGCGAGCAGCTTGGGCAGCACGTCCATGCCGTCGGCATCGCCGAGCTTGAGATCGAGGAAGCACAGATCGAACGGCGCGCGCTCGACCGCCGCGAGCGCCGCTTCGCCGGACGCGACCGCGGTGACGGCGCAGCCGATGCCTTCGAGGCACATCGCGAGCGTCGCGCGGATGTTGCGCTCGTCGTCGACGATCAGCACGCCGGTCACGCGCGCAGTATTCCACGTCACGGCGGTGCGAGCTTGACCGTGAACCAGAACGTGGAGCCCTTGCCGGGCTCGCTGTCGACGCCGATCTCGCCGCCGTGCGCGCGCACGATCTCGCGCGCGATGTACAGGCCGATGCCGGCGCCGCCTCCGCGGGCGCCCGGGACACGCACGTAGCGATCGAAGATCGCCACCTTGTATTCCGCCGGGATGCCGGGTCCCTGGTCGGTGACCTCGACGCGCAGCCAGCCGTCGCGCTCGGCGGCGCGCACCGTGATCGTCCCGCCATCGGGGCCGTACTTGATCGCGTTCGAGATCAGATTGTCCAGCACGAGCTGCATGCGCTCGCGATCGGCGACGATCGCGGGCATGCCGGGCAAGAGCTGAGCCTCGAGCGTGACGTGACGGGCCTCGGCCTCGCCGGCATGCGCGTCGAGCACGCCCCGGATCAGCTGCTCGGGATCGAGCGCGGTGGTGCGCAGCTCGATACGGTCGGCCTGGATGCGCGACAGGTCGAGCAGCTCGTCGACGATCGACTGCAGGCGGTCGCAATCCTCGCGCGCCGCGAACACCAGGTCGGCCTGCTTGCGCGTGAGCGGCCCGACCGTCTCCTCGGACAACAGATGCACGGCCATCCGCAGCGACGTGAGCGGTGTGCGGAACTCGTGCGCGACCGTCGCGACGAGGTCGTTGCGCAGCTCTTCGAACCGCCGCAGGCGCGTCACGTCCTGCAGCACGATCGTCGCGGCGATCACGTCGCCTTCGGCGGCGTACAGCGGCGCGGCGCGCGGCAGGAGCGCGCGCTCGCCCTCGGGCGTCGCCAGCTTGATCGCCTCCTCGAGCCCTTTCGGCACGTACGCGCCGTGACCGCCGGCGACGTGCGCGCGCAGGTGCTCGATCGTCGCGCGCACCGCCGGATCGAGCGTCGCGAGCGCGTGGCTGCCGGCGTCGGTCCGAACCTTGAGCAGCGCCTCGGCGGCCTGGTTCGCGTGGCGGAGCTCGCCGTCGAGGGCGATCACGAGCACGGCGTCGGGCAAGCTGTCGATCGTCGCCTGGGCGGCGAGCTGGGCCTCGAGCAGCTCGCCGAGCGAGCTCCTGCGGTAGCGCTGCAGGTGATCGGCCATCACGTTGAGCTCGCGCGCGAGGTCGGCGAGCTCGTCGGCGCCCGCGACCTTCGCTCGCACCTCGAGATCGCCTTCGCCGAGCCGGCGCGCGGTCTGGCCGACGACCGACAGCGGCCGCAGCACGCGCGTCGTCAAGATCGACGACGCGACCAGCGCGAGCACGAGCGCGAGCGCCGACATGCCGACGAGCAGCGTGTTCGCGTTATCGGCGAGCTCGCGCGCGTTGTCGCTCTTGCGGATCATCGCGTCCTGGTTCATCGCGAGGATCTCGTCGGCCGCGTCCTTCACCGCGAGGAAGCGCGGCAGCAGCACCGGGAAGTAGTGCTCGCGCAGATCGGGCGCGGCGAGTGCGTGGCGCACCGCGCCGATCTGGCGCCGGTACTCGGTCCACGCCGTGCGGAGCCGCGCGGTCGCCGCGGGCTCGCCGGGCTCGGTGATGTTCGCCTCCTGCGCCTCGAGCTCGCGCTCGAGCTTCGGGATGTTCGCGTCGATCTGCGCGCCACCTTCGTCCGGATGCCCCGCGATCGCGAACATCACGCCCGAGTCGATGCGCTCCGCCGACTCCTTCATGTTCTGCGCGGCGAGCACGCTGCGATAGTTGTCCTTGAGGATGTCGTCGGAGCCGCGGCCGAGCGCGCGCGCGACCGAGCTGCCGACGATGACCGTGATCGCGAGCGCCGCGATGAGCGGCAGCTGCGCGGCGAGCAGCTTGGTGCGGACCTTCACGGCCGCGCCTCGGGCTCGGTGACGGTCACGATGTGGACGTCCATGTCCTTGGCCTCGGCGAGCAGGCGAAGCGGCACCGAGCGCCCGAGGACCTGCCGCCAGCGCGGCTGCAACGACCGGCCGATCACGATGTGACCGACGCCGTGCGAGCGCGCGAAGTCGACCAGCGCGGGCACCGGATCGGTCGCGCGCAGCCGCACGACCTCCGCGCCGAGCTCGCGCGCGAGCTCGATGTTCGCGAGCAAGTGGCGCTGCGCCTCGGCGTCGATCCGATCCGGCGCCTCGCGTGGCGTCTCGACGTAGACGACGAACCAGTCGCTGCTCAGCTTGCCGGCCATGCGCGAGCCCTTGCGCAGCAGCACCTCGCCGTGCGGCGGGAACGACGACATGCACACCATCACGCGGCCGAGCGCGATCGTGCCGCGATCGCCGGTCGCGACGCGTGCCTTGGTCTCGCTCTGGCGCTCGAGGCTCTCGGCGACCTCGCGCAGCGCGAGCTCGCGCAGCGTCGACAGGTTGTGGTCCTTGAAGAAGTGCTCGAGCGCCCACGCGATCTTCTCGGGCGCGTAGATCTTGCCGCCCTTGAGCCGCTCGAGCAGATCCTCGACCGCGAGATCGAGGTTGACGACCTGCACCGCCTCCTTCAGGAAGCTGTCGGGCACGGTCTCGCGGATCGGCACGTTGCTCGCCTTCTCGACGACGTCCTTCAGCGACTCGAGGTGCTGGATGTTGAGCGCGCCGATCACGTTGATGCCGGCCGCGAGGATGTCGAGCACGTCCTGGTAGCGCTTCTTGTTCTTGCTGCCGGGCACGTTCGTGTGCGGGATCTCGTCGACGACGCACACCTCCGGCTTGCGCGCGAGGATCGCATCGAGATCCATCTCGTCGACCGTGACGCCGCGATACTCGATCTTCTTGCGCGGGATGACCTCGAGCCCTGCGGTCAGCTCCTCGGTGTCGGCGCGGCCGTGCGGCTCGATGTACCCGAGCACGACGTCGACGCCGCGCTGCTTGAGCGCGTGCGCCTCCTCGAGCATGCGATACGTCTTGCCGACTCCGGCCGCGAAGCCGATGTAGAGCTTGAGCCCGCCGCGCCGCGCGCGTTGCACGACCTCCAGGAAGTCCTCGGCGCGGGTTCGCGCGGTCACCGCTGCATCGTACGTCGGGATCCGCGTGGACCCCACCATGCCCCGACCACGAACGTCGGGAGGCCGAGCCTGGGCTCGAGATCGAGGGAGCTCCCGCTACCTTGATCTCACTGCGGCGTGCACGCGTTCGCCGCCGGCGGCTTGCACGTGCCCATGTTGTTGCACATGGCTTGCGCGCCGTTCTGCGTCGGGCACGTCGTGTTGTCGCCCGCGGTGCAGGTCGTGGTGCACACCTCGATGCCGGCTCCGCCGAACGTCTGGCACATCCCTCCGGTGCACTGCGCGTTGCTGGTGCAGGGATCGTAGACCGCGCCCGTGCAGGCCGCACCGGCCGGCGCATCGACTGCTCCACCACCGCCGCCGCCGCCGCCACCACCGCCGCCGCCACCACCGCCACCACCACCACCGCCGCCGCTCTCGCCAACCGTGCATGCCGCAGCCGCGACGAACAGGAGCCCCAGCAGAAAGCGCATGCGTCGTGATATTGCAGGGCGTGGACCGCGCCGTGTCATCTCGCTGCAACAAGCTACAGCCGTAAACTCCCGATTTGTCGTCGGCGTTCGAACCCGCTCCGAGGATGAAGTCCCCACCCGCTCAGCTCGGGGCCCAGTCGCCGCGTTCGTCGAGCCAGACCGGCGCGTGGCCGCCGAACGCGACCCGCACGCGCGCCGGCTTCGTGGTCTCGGTGCGCGGCGTGATCCACAGCGCGCGCCGCACGATGAGCAGCGCCATCGCGAGCGGCATCCGCACGAACGGCTCGAGCGGGTGAGCCTCGACGAGCTCGCTCGACGTCATCATCAGGTCGATCACCGCCCCCGCGCCGGTACATTCGACGATCGAGCCGACATCGTTCGTGACGATGCGCGCCGACCGGCAGCCGAAGCGCGGCCAGCTCGGGATCTCCTCGAGGACGTGCGCGTAGGCGCTCCACTCGTGCTCGTTTCCGATGTGCGACGCGATGCGAACGAGCCGCGCGACCGGCTCGCGCCGCATCAGATCGAGCTCGAGCGCGCTGCGAAAACACCGCGCCGCGCTTCGCCACTTCTCGAGCCCGACCGCGCAGTCGCCGGCATCGATGAAACCGCGCAATGCATCCGAGATGTCCCCGCGCCGCGCCGCCGCCTCAGCCTCGAGCGAGAGGCTGCGGAGCTTCGGGTTCATCCACGGCCGGGATTGCACGTGTGATGCCGCGCGGAACGCCATCATCTTCGATCGTCGATCGCGGCGATGAACACGCGTCCCACCGTCGGTAACATCGATGAAACGTCGCGATCACGGGGTTGTAATCAGGCTTGCCGGGGCTCACCCACTCACGCAGGGTGGACTGGCCTCGGATCACGGCGGAAGCGACGTATTCGCGCTCGGACTCGTCGTGCCCGTAGACGCGTATCCCGACGATGCGGCGATCCAGCCAGCGCCGCCGCCGCCGCCCGACGCATTCGCGCCGCAGGTGGCGGTGCCGCCCTTGGTGGGCGGTTTGCTGCCGGCACCGCCGTTGCCGCCGTCTTCGACGGCACCCGGGCCGCCGGTCGCCGCGGACGCGCTCGGCTGGCCATCCTGACCGGCATGCCCGGAGCCTTCGTTGGTTTCGCTGCTACCTCCGCCGCCGCCGCCGTTCGCGGCGATGACGCCCGCGTTCGCGATCGACGGCGCTTGCAGCACGATCGCGCCGCCGGCACCGCCGCCCGCACCGGAGTTGACGTCGTTCTGGTTGCAGTCGGTGCCGCCGGCACCACCACCTCCTCCTGCGAGCACGGCGCCACCGCTGCCGATCTGGATCATCGCGGCCGACGTGAGCTGCAGCGCGCCGCCGCCGGCGCCGCCGAGATCGAGCGTGCAGCTGGTCCCGCTGCTGCTTCCGCCCCCGGAGCCGCCGACGAGCTGCGAGATCGGCGCGTCTCCGTACGACGCTCCGCCAGCGGGCGCGTTCAGCGTGCAACCCGAGTCGATCGCGCCGCCGTTCGCACCGTTCGTGCCGAAACCGCCGCCGCCGCCGCCGGAGTCGGAGTCGCTGCTGCCGTGCGCGCCTGGCGTGCCCGAGCCCGAGCCTTCGCCGGGTAGCGAGCCGCCGGCGCCGGGAATCGCGCCGTGCGCACCGGCGTCGAGCGTGCCGTCGACCTCGATCGCGCCGCTCGCGACGATCACGAGCGGCTGCGTACCGACGATCGAGACGTTCGCGCCCGTCGCGACGACGAGCGCGGCGACGTGCAAGACCGCGAGCTCGCCGCCGCCGAGCTGGGGGCGCATGTCGAGCGTGTCCCCGCCGGGCAGGGTGACGCCGGTGATCGACAGCATGCCGGTGTCGATCGTCACGGTGCCGGAGAGCGTGAGCGTCGCCGTGCCCGGCATGCCATCTCCCGGCGCGAGGTGCAGCGGCTGCGGCGCGGGCGCGTCCATGCCGCCGCCGTCACCACCACCACCGCCGCCGCCGCCGCCGCCACCGCCGCCACCGGAGTCCGGTTGCGCTTCACCCTGGATTCCGTGGGTGAACGCGCAACCGACGCAGAGCGCCAGGGCGAGTATCGGGCGCATGGACCATTGTACAACGGTTCAGCGCTCGAGCGCCCATCCATTTCACGGCCACATCAGCTGCGGCACCGCGCGCGCGACGATCGTGCATGGCGCGCCCGCGGCGTCGGCGCGGATCGTCCGCGCCGACCCGACGAGTCGTAGAGGCCGCGGCCGACCGCGCGAGCGGAGCTGCCGCGATCGCCATCGCCGATGCACTCGCGGACGCCGCGCCCCAAAACGTGCTAGATCAGTCGCCGCTCTCGGTGCCATGGCCAAGCGGTAAGGCAACGGTCTGCAAAACCGTCATTCCCCGGTTCAAATCCGGGTGGCACCTCCAAAGTTCACGCTAGTTAGCTCGCTACTTTGCGTCCTGCTTGCGCGTGGCTTGCACGGAACCGAACACCATCGCGATCGCGTCGCGCTTGTCGGCGTCGCCCACGTCGACGTAGCGCATCGGATAGCGGTACCGTGCGCTCCTTGTCGTGCTTGGGAGGAGGCCACGAATCTCGCCGGCGCGGAGTCCCGCTTCGAGATGTGCTCTAGCCTTCCAGGCACTGGATCACCATCGTGGTGATGTTGTCGACCCCACCGTTGCGATTGGCTGCGTCGACCAGCTCGGCGACCGCACGTTCGAGGCCCTCGGCGCTCACGACGATGTCGCGGATGTTCGGATCGTCGACCATGCCCGAGAGCCCGTCGCTACACAGCACGTAGTAGTCGCCTGGCTCGATCGGGTGCGCCTTGATCGCGACGTCGACGCTCTCGCGCATCCCGAGCGCGCGCGTGATGACGTTCTTGTGCGGGAACGCGCGCGCTTCTTCCTCGGTCATGTCGGGCTTGGCTTCTTTGTAGTCCTCCAGCAGCGAGTGATCGCGCGTGAGCTGCGCGATCGCGCCGCCGCGTACGCGATACGCGCGCGAATCGCCGACGTGCGCGACGTAGATCTTGTCGCCCGACACGAGTGCCGACACGCACGTAGTGCCCATTCCCTTGTAGCGAAGATCGCGGCTGCTCGCATCGAAGATGCGGTAGTTCGCCAGCTTGATCGCGCACGCGAGCCGGTTCTCGATGAAGCTGAGCGACCGGTCCATCTTGTACGGCCAAGTCGCGTCCTCGTCGGCGCGCGTCCGCTGGAAGAACTCGGTGAGGGTCTCGGCCGCCATCTTCGATGCGACCTCGCCCGACGCATGTCCGCCCATGCCGTCGGCGACGAGAAACACCTGCTCGTCCTCGATCAGTGAGAAATAGTCCTCGTTGTGGGTTCGCTTCATGCCCACATCGGTCTTCGCGGCGTATCGAATCTTCATTGCTCCTGCTCGTGTGCAGGAGTCATTGGCCGCCGCGAAGGCGACAGTTACGGCGGACTCCACCGCCAGCTACTTGTCGATGGCAGTATCC